>CAJUQZ010000181.1 GCA_910588755.1 uncultured Lachnospiraceae bacterium
CTGGCACAAATCATGCGGCTCACAAGTCTAATTTCTGACTGGATAGAGCACTAGTCCAAAATTTAAAAATATTCAGAACTAAGAAGATTATACTATTCAATTTTAAATATTACAATACAAAACAAAGGAAAATCGCAGGTTATGATAAAATTAGACAAATTTTCTAATCTAAAAAGAAAACGGCATAAGCTAGTACAGCCTTTATACCCATCATGGAGTAAACAGGTCGCAGATTCAGCGGTTGAAAAATAATAAATCAGTCATCACCCACACGCTGAGCATGATACCGAATATTTTAGGCAATGGTTTTACGCTTGATGATATAGCTAAAATAACTCCTGGCAAAGATGAGGAATAGTAAAATGCTCCCGTTTCCATCTTTTTTGACTCTGTTTATAACCAATTTTCTGGTACTGTTTTCGTGTAAAATTAGTCTAGCGGAAACTGGGAGATGATACATTGAGTGTGGATTGACCTACAAACATGAAAGGAGCATTAGCAAGATGGACAATGAGATTTTTGAGATGGTAACACAATCCCTGACGGAAGACAAGATAAGTCGAATAATGAGCTGTGATGAGGAGTATCAGGCGGCAAAATTGCATGAAAGGGTAGCACACGATAAACTTATGGAAATCCTGACTGACCAGCAAAAAGAACTGCTTGAAGATTTTGCAACGGCGGCGAGTGAAACAGATGCCAATGCCAAGCGGATAATTTACCAGCAAGGCATGAAAGATTTGTATGCACTTATTATGGCATTAGCATAACATAAAAGGGTGAATAACTACCCTTTTTGTTTATTGTCACTTTGTAACTTTTCCATTGCCTGTAATACAAGCTGTTCCATTCTTTCAAAATAATGGTTAAATTTTGAAAAATTCATAAAATAAGTTGTAATTAGTCAGAAATAGTGTATACTAAATATAGTAGGTGATGCACAGCCTTATAAATGAGCAAGTTATGAGTGGGTGATGCACAGCCCTTAAGTGAGCGATTTAACAGATGGCAGGGACTGCTTAAGTCTCTGCCTTTTCTGTAGATAGACAAAAGTGTAGGGAATATTAAACACGCCCTCTAACCTAAAGATTAAAGGGCTGTTTGTCCGCTTTGTAATGATTATAACCAGCCAATCTCTTCGAGATCGTTTTCCAACCACTCATATATTATATCCGTAACAGGAGTTTCGGATAGCTTAACATCACTATTATGTATTTTATTGTTGATAAATATGTTACCATCTTTGCGAAGCGTTTTTGGCGAGCACCAAGCCAGCCGAGCCAATCCTCAGACTTCATATCCTCTGTAATCTCTTGACACTGCATCATCTGTCCTACTAATATTTCCATCTGTTCATTAGCAGTATCGTCTATTTCATTTAAATGGCGTATCAGTCTGCCCTCCATGCGAAGAGAGCTATATAAGCCTTTTTTATACTCCTTTATATAATCCAACCTCATACTGCCATATTTGCCATAATGCGGTTCTTCGTCCTTTGGAAGTTCCAAGTCAGGATAGTAGTAATCTCCAATCAATACATAATCAATTCCATTCTCCGTTATTCTTTGTTCCAATTCTTTCATTATCCAATACCTCCATAATTACTGTATTTGCCAGTTTTCTTATGACAGGTATATTTGTAAGCGTGAGTTGATGATTCGTTTTCTTAAATATGTGAAACTCCGTTCTCCCATTTGGAGACAGACTGAAATGAGATATTGAGCCATTTGGCGAGCTGGTTTCGTGTCAGTCCCAGCTCCTTGCGCCTTTTGCAGATGACTTCACCGGTTTTTAGATGATCTATTTATGATTCCCCCGCTTTTATTTTTTGCAATGTCAATTTACAGAAAACTTCATCGCACCTTAGTACTACATCGAACAGATTGAAAATGTTCTATCCAAACTTTTAAAATATATTGGAATTAAATTGTATAACCGGCTATAATATAAACCAAAATTCACTATATCAGGAGACATTAAATGTATTGTTCGCTTTAATGTTAGAGCGTATATGAAAAATGCTTTCTGTCAGATGTGTGTCAAAGTTTGTGGAAAATTGTCACCAAATAAAGGGCAATGCCTTATGTAACCTGAAATTGGTGAAAATATCACGCAAAGTGGTGAATACGACGCTATGGCGTTTTATACAAATGATGGGTATGATTATTCAAATATGCCCTGATGGATTTATTCTTTTCCCGCGTATCTGTATTGTCTTTATATTAATGTAATCACAACATGATCTCAATACCGCTCTAAGCGAATGTGGCATGAAAATTCGCCTGATAATACCACAATCGCATGCATATTTCTATCAAATATTTATTAAATTCTTCCTCCGCTTAACTTTACTCTCGTGCAACGATGAGACAAAAGATTTAATGTAAACATTATTGTAAAGACAGCCTTTCTGTTGTATAATTGACGTGTGACAGTTCCTAAGCTATATCACACATTTTTCCATTATGCTGATTAGGAACATCTTAAAACACAAAAAGAAATGTGATAACAATGACAGATCGAAGGAATTATGGCAAAAAATTTTACGACAGGCCATACGGTACTTTTTCATTCCAGACAGCTACAACCGTCGTCTGTCCGAATTGCAAAAACGCAGGAACAGTCCATTATGACAGACATAAAAATCTGGCAGTATTTTTATGTCATTCCTGCTATTTAAAAGAAGAAAGGTTCCAGGGAGATCATTGTGGCGCAGAAGTAACTGCCAGGTGTACCTCAACCGGAAAATACTTTCGGACTTTTGTACCGGAAAATAAAGTGCACGGACAAAAGCTTCGGGTGAAATGCCCTTACTGCAAAGAATCTGTGATAGGAGATGTCTCTGATGCCGAACGTAAGTCCTGTGCCGTATTTGAAGATATCCGGCAGGCTTTCGATCCGTATTTTCACTATCCTCTTTATTTTCAGGGGAGTTACAGAGGGAAAACGGTGTGGGCGTTAAACAGGGAACATTTGCAATATCTGATCGATTATCTCTCAGCAGACATACGCACAGTACCTTTTGATTTTTATGAAAGATACAGGACAATGCGTTCTCAGTCCGCTATGCTCCCGGCTTTTATGAAAACGGCCAAGAACCGAAAGGGAATTGTAAAACTGCTTATTAGGATGCAGGGGAAATAGGAGAAACATTAAAGAATAGAATTGGGAAAGTATAATGTCAAAGAAGGGAGTAGAAACCTATGATTTATGAAGCATTAAAGGATTTTAAGGAAGTGGCAGATGTACCGACAGAAATAATGGCTGAATTTAGCAGCAAATTGCCGGAACAGATTATTGCCTTGTGGAATGAATACGGATTAGGAAGTTTTTGTAATGGTTATCTGAAAATGATTATACCAAATGATTATCGGAATATTGTGGAAACATCATATTATGATGGGAAGAATGCGATTCCTGTAATGGCAACGGGATTTGGCGATATTATTGTATGGAAACCCAAAGACGAGACTATGGTTTTGCTACTTTACCGCTATCAGAACTTACAGGTTTTGGAAAGTGGCTGTACTTATTTCTTTGAGGATTTAGCAGATAAAGACGGTGTGTTAAATAATAGATTAAAAAAGAAAAAATATGATAAAGCCTTAGAACAGTACGGCAGCTTAGAATATGATGAATGCTTCGGATATGTTCCCTTATTAGGAATGGGCGGTAAGGAAAGTATTAAAAATATACAGAAAGTAAAAATCAAAGAACATATCGAGCTTATTACACAAGCAGTAGGAAAAATTGAATAGTGATATTATCTAATCCACAAGAAAAAGCGGTAAACCAATCATAGATTTACCGCTGTTTTTACCCAAAAGCAGACAGGCAAGCCACAAATGAAATATCACTTTCCCTGGCATCTTTAGATTAATTTCCCTACAATCATTTCTTAAATATCATTATAGTTACTTCTTACGCTCTACCTGGTCAGTGCTGACTATAAGCAATTGTTTTTGCTTTATCTTTTGTTTCATCTTTTCCTTTTTTCTGTTATACTGATATCATGCAAAAAAAGAGGTATTTGGAGGGGGGAGCATTAAATGGGACAGGATCAAAAAAATGGGTATCAGGAATATGCGACAAAGGATTTAATCAGGCGGTTTCTGCCGTATTTTAAGCCGTACCGGAGGACGCTGTTTGCGGATTTATTCTGCGCGGCGCTGACGACGGTGTGCGAGATCGTGCTGCCGCTGATTATCCGCCAGATCACGAACACGGCGCTCGAGGATGTGGCGCTTTTGACGGCGCGTATGGTCATCGGGCTTGCGCTGGTCTATTTTGTGCTGCGGATTATTGATGCGCTGGCAAATTATTATATGGCGGATATGGGGCATGTGATGGGCGCAAAGATTGAGACAGATATGCGCCGCGATGCCTACGCACACCTGCAGCTGTTGTCCAACACATATTTTAACAACACGAAGGTCGGACAGATTATGGGGCGCATTACGAACGATTTGTTTGAGGTGACAGAGTTTTCCCACCACTGTCCTGAGGAATTTTTTATCGCGGGCATCAAGATTGTCATATCCTTTCTCATACTGGCGCAGATCAGCCTGCCGCTGACATTGATGATCTTTGTGTTTGTGCCGGTTATGACCGTGGTATGTCGCATTATTAACAAGAAAATGCGCAGGACGTTCAGCGAGCAGCGCCACCAGATTGGCGAGCTGAATGCAAAGATTGAAGACAGCTTATTGGGACAGAAGGTTGTTAAAGCTTTCACAAATGAGGCGCTCGAATCAGAGAAATTTGAGGAGGGCAATCAGGAGTTTCTGCGTGTGAAAAAACACGCGTACATGCTGATGGGCATGTTCAGCACATCCACGAGGGTGTTTGACGGGCTTATGTACCTGACAATCATTATCGGCGGCGGATTTTTCCTGATGGACGCAAGGATCCTTCCCGGCGATATGGTCGCGTATGTCATGTATGTCTCCACCCTGATTGCGACGATCCGCAGGATTATAGAATTTGCGGAGCAGTTTCAGCGCGGGATTACGGGCATTGAGCGTTTTTTGCAGATCATGGACGCGGATATTGAGATTTTTGACGAGGAGGGCGCGGTGGACATCGTTGAACCTAAGGGTGAGATTGTGTTTCACAATGTCAGCTTTGAGTACCCTGACGACCACAACAGGGTGTTTGCAAATCTCAACCTGCAAATTCATGCCGGGGAGAAGCTTGCCATCGTTGGGCCTTCCGGCGGCGGGAAGACGACGCTGTGCAACCTGATACCGCGGTTTTATGACGTGTCCTGCGGTGAGATTACATTGGACGGAAAAAATATTAAAAAGCTGACGTTAAAGAGTCTCCGCCAGAGCATTGGCGTTGTCCAGCAGGAGGTCTATCTCTTCTCGGGAACGGTGTATGACAATATCGCCTACGGAAAGCCGGGCGCTTCGCGGGAGGAGGTCATGGAGGCGGCAAAGCGCGCGGGGGCGGATGAGTTTATCCGGAACTTAAAGGACAAATATGACACGTATGTCGGTGAGCGCGGCGTGAAGCTTTCCGGCGGACAGAAGCAGCGCATCAGCATCGCGCGGGTATTTCTGAAAAATCCACCCATACTGATATTGGACGAGGCGACTTCGGCGCTGGACAATGAGAGTGAATACGCGGTTGCAAAATCGCTGAATGAGCTTGCAAAAGGACGCACCACACTAACGATCGCCCACAGGCTCTCAAGCATCAGAAACTCGGACAGAATCCTGGTGCTGACGGACGAAGGCATTGTCGAGGAAGGAAACCATGAGGCGCTGATGGCCTTGGGCGGGATATACCATCATTTTTATACGATGGCCAATGAGATGAAATAGGAGACTTGAATCTGTCTGGGGAAAATGATACGATAGGGTCATATTGATACCGAAGCTGTACTTGCTCCAGACGGGACTGGAGGTAAGGAAAGCGAATCTTCCAAAGCAGGTTCAGTACAATGTCCGCCTGAGTGATTCGTATGTGACGGCAGATGGGAACTATAAGGAGGAGGCTGCAAAGCCGGATCTGGAAGTGATCGTACATGTGTATGATTTTCGGATGACATTGGAGGAAATGCAGGCTTATATTGAGCAGTGCATCATTCCGGCGCGCTTTGAGGACTATGCAGGTGATATGCGCGATTACGCGCTGACTGCAAATGGGATTACGTATATGCAGCGCGCGGTGAAAGACGAAGGACAACGGGAATATTTGCTGCCACGGAATGTCTCCACTGTGGCAGACTATCTGGAGTTACTGATAAAAAGGGAGATTTTTGTGGATTTGTTGACGGATAAGGAGGTGTGCAATATGACGATGGCGCAGTTTTCAAGAGATGATATTTTGATTTATCAAGGGCGTGAAGAAGGGGAGATCATAGGAGAAATCAAGGGCGCGATACGCACTTACAAAAAAATGGGCATTGCACCTGACGATGCGAAAGGTTATATTATGGACGAATTTCAGAAAAGTGAAGCGGAGACAGACGAACTGATGAAAAAGTATTGGAAATGAGCATTACATTTTAGATCAGTCATTGAATATTGAAACAGGGAGAAATAAAGACGAATGACACTATTAGAAAAAAATTCAGACACTGAGACTAAGGCGGAGTTGAAGGCGGGGACGGCAGAGGAGATAGATGACAGTCTGCAGGAGTGTGAGCCACCAGAAGAAAAGTCCGCTGACAAGGAGCCTTCCGAGGAGCGCGCATCAGAATCAGAAGCCGATGCGTTTGACATCACCAGGAAATTTAAGCACAACCAGGGACAACGCCCGGCTGCTGCATCCGAGCCGGCGTCAGAGCAGCCGCAACAGGAGCGCGGGATTCCAAGAAAGCGGGAACTGGTGGGTGTGACGGATAAAAAAGTTGAGACAAAACGAATCCTGTACTTTCTGGCGCTGTGCTTTGGCGTGGCGTGGGTAACGGAGATTTTTGCCATCATTCCGATGTATCAGAGCGGCGATGTCGATCTGGTGAAGGAGGCTGTGGATATGATCTCCCAGTTGATGCTCACACCTGCGCTGGCCGCGCTGGTAATCCGGCTGTTTACGAGGGAAGGACTTGTAAAGTCCGGATTACAGTTTAATTTTTTTGAGTGCAAGTCGCTTTTTCTGCTTGGCTGGTTCGGAACCACAGCCCTTTCGTTTGCGGGCGCGCTGATTTACCTGTC
>CAJUQZ010000182.1 GCA_910588755.1 uncultured Lachnospiraceae bacterium
ACTGCTCACTCTGTTCTCCCCAGCTCTGCTGGGGGCTTAATGGACTTTCAGTTAGGAAAGTTTGAAATTCTATTGATTTTTGAGGCCAAATAGGCTTTAATATAATATAGGAAGTTCGAAATTGAGATTTCACCCAAAGCTGGTGCAAATCAGCGTGAAATGAATTTCAGGAGGTTTAATATAATGGATAACTATGGAGCAACAAGGAACCCGGAAACAGCGATTATTCCAAAGGGAACTGTCATTAACGGCAATGTCGAAATCAACGGAAGGCTGGAAATGTACGGTGTGGTTAACGGTGATATCAACTCTGACAGCAGGGTGAACATCGCTGGCGATGTCACAGGAAATATCACGGCAAATGACCTGTATGCGAAGGATTCGTTTATCGTGGGGCAGATCAAGTGCGTGCAGGGGGCTATTATCCGTGAAAACACAGTGATTCTCGGGAACATCAAGGCAGAGAATCTTATGGTGGACGGTGCAATCCAGGGAAAGATTGACATTAAGGAAGGCATCACGGTAGGTGATACAGCGATTCTGGACAGCGACATCAAGGCAAAGACCATTCAGGTCAACAATGGCGCAGCTATCAATGGTCACTGCTCGCTCTGTTATGCAGGTATCAGACTAGAGGACATCTTCCCGGTGACAGAGGAGCCAGAGCCCGTCCAGGAGGAGCAGGCAAAGGAACCAGAGCCAGCCGTGGAGGACAAGGTGAAGGAGGAGAAGGCAGAGGAGTCAGAGCCAGCTGCGGAGGAGAAGGCAAAGGAGTCAGAGCCAGCCGCGGAGGACAAGCCCAAGGCCGTCGCTAAGCCCAAGGCCGTCGCTAAACCAAAGGCCGTAAAGAAAGCTGACGCAGAGCCAAAGTCGGAGGCATAGGACGAAGGAGAACAAAGGGATGAATCATACAGAGTGGGAATACAGCCGTGAAATTTATGGGGAGGACTGCACCCTGCGGGAGCGTGAGCAAAGGACGGAGGAGATTCTGGACTTTGCGGATATGGTATTTAGCATGGCGTACAGTGGAACTGATTTTGCAGCCCTTCTGCCCAAGGCGTATTCCCCGGGGCGCAGCGGTGTCCCGGTACATCATATTATCAGGGAGGCGGGCAGGATAAGGGCGCTGGTTGACCTTTATCCGGTGACGCTGCAACTGCAAGGAGCAGAGAACATGTCTGTCAAGGCGGTCTATGTGGGAACCGTGTCCGTACATCCACAGGCTAGGGGCAGGGGGTACATGATCGAATTGATGCGAAGGGCAGAGGAGGATGCGAGGAGCCAGGGGTGCGCGCTGATGCTCCTTGACGGGGACCGGCACAGGTATCAGTATTATGGATATGAGCATGCAGGAATCCGCTGGGATTTTCACATCGAGACAGGAAATATCAAACACTGCTGTGCACGCATCTGCGACAGGGCATCCATGCAGTCTCCAGTATATCATTTTGAGGAGTTTTCAGAGGAGAGCCCATATCTTGACAGCCTGTATCGGATTTATCAAAGAAGGCTTGTGACAGCGCGGCCCAAGGAGGCGTTTTTTTACTGCCTGAAAAGCTATGGTGCGGTGGCTTATGTGATCTTTAGGGACAAGGAGCCTATTGGGTATCTTAGCCTGTCTTCTGACGGCACAAGTGTGTCAGAGATGGAGCTTTGTGATGTGCAGGAGCTTCCGCGCGTTTTGTATGATCTGATGATGGAAATGGGTATGGAGCAATTGCGTGTCAGTGTGGGATTGGACGAGACAGATAAGATAGAGCAGCTAGAAAAGGCGTGTGATTCCTGCGACATGTCCATGTCGCATCAGGTGAAGATCCTTGACTATGAGGCTGTGCTTGCATTTTTGCTGAATTGGAAGCAAAAATATGACACGCTTGTCATAAGTGATTATGTGCTGGGGGTGAAAAATGCCCAGACAGGCCATACCGAAAAGTATCTGCTGTCTGTCGCGGAGGATGGGATTCGGGTATCGCGCACAGAGTTGGAGGCGGATACGGTGCTTGAAGAGTTGGAGCTGGTCAGGGTGCTCACGACAGTTTTTTGCCATGCAGAGCAGCAAAAGGGCGCACAAAATAAAATCAAAAATGCGCCTGCGGGTTGGTTTCCACTGCCATTTTACCTACCCGAAGCAGACACATTTTGAAGGTTTTTGATATGTAACCGCTCTCTACTCCATATACTTCCATGTATACAGGTTGGCGCTTCTGCACTTTGGACAGACGATCTTGTATTGTTCAAAGATAAACATTTTGATCTGGTCCTCTGGAACATTTGTGGTGACAATCCGGCTCTGGCCGCACTTGCACAGGAACAGGATTTTGCGGTTTGTGCGCACGCTCAGGCTTTCACCCCGAAGGCTTAACGTTTTTTCTATGTATTTGATCTGTTCCTCATTGTGGACACCACATTCTTCGAGCGCCCACTTGTATTCATCGCGGATGATGTGAAGCGCTTCTGACGGGATCGATGAGTAGTGCTGTTCTAACTTTTGTTCAGTAAACATGGTAACTCCCCTTTTCTTTTAAAATTTTAATATAGATTTCTTACAATAAATTTCAAATCCATCATGCACTTAGAGATAGTATATCACAGTTTTCAGAAATATGGAATACAGTTTTTTGCAAAGGCTTAAATATGAAGAAAGCCTTCATTAATGGCAGCAATTGACCGATATATAGGATATACATTCTGGGCGGCGCTTTTGGTGCTGCCTGTAAATATGCAGTAAAACGGACTTTACACAGATATATTCTAGGACTTTTGTGTCTGGGGTATATAGAGGACCACAGGGAGGTGGCATAAGTGAATAGAAGACGGGAACTGGCCCTGCACAGGGTTGCCCGCATTGGAAGCATTGCGGCGGTAGACAATGTCTCACAGAATACGAAGTATAAGAGCAGCCAGACAGGTTCGCAGCTTCAGACAAACACGATTGAGGCGGCACTGGGAACTTATATGCTGCATACGGATGAGGTCTATGACCTGCGCGGGCAGGATACGTACACACATGGTTATGGGGATTCCGGCTCGGATGCTCAAGGTCAGCTTTCCAGACAGATGAAGGAATATATTTCGATGACATCTGCGGAGGAGAATCAGTTGGCCCATGCCAAATCGGATCTGGAACGCCGCGCCTCGGACCACATCAACATCAAGAAGTTTGAGGAGGCGCTCGCTAAGGACCCAAGTGCGCAGTATCAGTTGGGGCGGTATCATAAGAAGGGGAATGAGAGCGACTTTGACAGACTGGATGCAAACAGATGTTCTGGATTTTTGTTATATTCATACAATAAAAAAGGAGTGCACAGCGTTCTGGGAGAGCACCTTAGTTTTGGAAGCTATGACACGGTTGGAACTGGCGGGAATCTGGCAAGGAGCTGTTAGGAAAGGTAAAATATGGAGTTGACCGACGAGAAGCTAAAATATTTAAAACTGCTGGCAGCGAGGTATCCATCAATACCATCGGTGTGCCGGGAGATTATCAATCTCAAGGCAATCTTAAACCTGCCCAAGGGGACAGAGCATTTTATGAGCGATATTCACGGTGAGTATGAGGCATTTTACCACATTATGAACAATGCGGCAGGGGTTATCAAGGAAAAGGTGGATTTGATCTTTGCGGAGCGTATGACGCCTAGAGAACGGCAGGAGGTTTGCACGCTCGTGTATTATCCGGCAGAGAAGCTCAAACTGCTGAAAAGGCAGAATGTGGTGACGCCATACTGGTACAAGATCAATCTCAAAAACCTGACAGAGCTTGCAAAATTTCTGTCCTCAAAGTATACGCGGTCCAAGGTGAGAAAGGCGCTGCCTTCGGAGTTTAGCTATATTATCGATGAACTTCTGCATGCGCAGCCAGATGAGGACAACAACCAGTATGTCTATCATGAGAAGATACTAGATACGATCATTGACATTGACAGCGCGGACGCGTTTATCGAGGCATTGAGCACACTGATCAAGCGGCTGGCTGTCGATCATCTTCATATTGTGGGGGATATCTATGACAGGGGGCCAAATGCGGATAAAATCATAGATTTGCTGATGGCACACCATTCTGTGGATATCGAGTGGGGAAACCACGACATTTTGTGGATGGGTGCAGCGTGCGGCAGCGAGGCGTGCATTGCAAACGTCCTTAGGAACAATCTCAAATACGACAACATTGAAATTCTTGAAAATACATATGCGATCAGCCTTCGCTCACTGACGCTGTTTGCGGAGCAGACTTACCCGGACATGAAGCCGATGGACGCGGCGCTTAAGGCGGTTTCTGTCATTTTGTTCAAGCTCGAGGGGCAGGTCATTATGCGCCACCCTGAGTATGATATGGTAGACCGCCTTCTGCTTGACAAAATTGACAAAGAGCGCGGCGTTGTCAGGATTGGCGGTCAGGAATATGCGCTGAACGACCACTATTTCCCGACACTTGACACGGGGGACGCATACACACTTACTTCGGAGGAGCAGCATGTCATAGAAGATTTGCGCGCGGCGTTTGTAAACAGCCATATGCTTCGAAAACATGTTCGATTTTTGTATGAAAAGGGCAGCACCTATCTGTGTTATAATGGCAATCTGATGTTTCATGGCTGTATCCCGATGACGGAGGACGGCGGGTTTGCCTCTATGAAGCTCGATGGAAGAGATTACAGTGGCCGGGCGTACATGGACTACGCTGCAAAAGTGGCCAGGCGTGCTTTCTTCGGGAACTTTAGCCAGTCCGATGCTGATTTTATGTGGTATCTGTGGTGTGGGAAAAAGTCTCCCTTAGCGGGCAGGACGATGAAGACCTTCGAGCGGACGTTTGTGCTGGATCAAAGTACCTATGAGGAGCCAAAGAATCCGTACTACCGTTATTACCAGCAGGAGGAGTACTGTAGAAAGATCCTGTATGAGTTTGGGCTAGACAGCGACATGTCTCATATTATCAATGGACATACGCCCATTAAAGTGTCAAAGGGGGAGTCTCCGCTGAAGGCAAACAACAGACTGATTGTGATAGATGGCGGTTTCTGCCGCGCCTACCAGAAGACGACAGGTATTGCCGGCTACACGCTGATATATAACTCGCATGGTATGCGTCTGAAGGCGCACCAGCCGTTTGAGAGCATCGCAAAGGTGCTAGCGGAAAATAAGGACATTGAGTCCTCGTCCAACTTCTTTGAGACGGAAGCCGAGCGCGTGATGGTCAAGGACACAGATAATGGTATGGAAATTAAGGAGACAATCCATGATCTGGAGCTTTTGCTTACCGCGTACAGGCAGGGCATGATTGTTACGAAATAAGAATGCCAGGGCATCTATCTAGCGCTCATATTGGTTTCATCATAAAAGAGCAGGTGTTCCTGCTCTTTTTATATGAGGTCATTGTCTATAGATGCTTAATTTTGTTCAGATTTCAATTTGCACTTCTGTTCTTCCTGTATATCCTCAAAAGCGGAGAGCATTGGTGTTTCACTGGCGTTATTAAAGGTGCGTGCCACATAGTTCCTGGTAATCTTGATGACAGTTCCTGACAGTGTCAGGACGCCGATCAGGTTTGGAATCGCCATCAGCCCGTTAAAGGTATCAGAGATGTCCCATGCAAGATCAAGGTTCATGGTAGCGCCAAATACAATAAAGACGACAAACACAATTTTGTAGATAATGGTAGCTTTTGTGCCGAATAAAAATTCCCACGCCTTTGTGCCGTAATAGCTCCAGCCCAGCACGGTGGAGAAGGCAAACAGTAAGATTGCAATGGCGATAAAGGCACCGCCAATATTTATGCCGCCAATGTTGAACACCGTTCCGAAGGCCTCACTGACCAGGGCGGTCTGTTCGTTTGTGGAGAGCATCTCGCCTGTCTGGAGGTCAATCAGGCCAGTTGACAGGATAGAAAATGCAGTGAGCGTACAGACTACGATGGTATCTGCAAATACCTCAAAGATGCCCCACATTCCCTGCCTGACAGGTTCCACAACATTGGATGCGGAGTGGACCATGACAGAGGAGCCCAGGCCGGCCTCGTTGGAGAAAACGCCGCGCTTAAAACCCCATGTGACAGCACTTTTGACTGCCAGGCCAATCGCCGCGCCGCCGAGAGCACGAAAACCAAAGGCAAATGAGAAGATGGCGCCAAATACTTCGCCGACTTTCCCGATATTGACGATGAACACGATCAGGGCGCCGAGTATGTACGCACATGCCATAAACGGCACAAACTTCTCCGTGACCTGGGCAATTCTCTTGATGCCACCCACAATCACAAGCCCTGCGAGCACCATCAGCAACAGGCCGACAATCAGTGCGTACAGGTTGATTCTGGCAGAACCAATCACGATCACGCGGTCGAGCGCGCGAATCCTGAACACCGAAGTAATGTTGCCGGAGATGGTGTTCACCTGGCTCATGTTTCCGATGCCAAACGAGGCGAGAACACAGAAGATGGAGAACAGTACTGCAAGTATCTTGCCGAGTACGGCACAGCCCTTTTTGGAACCGAGTCCGTCACGCAGATAGTACATGGCGCCGCCACACCATTCGTCGTGGCTATTCTTCCGGCGGTAGTAGATACCAAGCACATTTTCTGAATAATTCGTCATCATGCCAAAAAAAGCGGAGAGCCACATCCAGAAGATGGCACCGGGGCCGCCTGCGGCAATTGCTGCGGCGACACCGGCGATATTGCCGACGCCGATGGTTGCTGCAAGGGCGGTGCACAGTGCCTGAAACTGTGATATGGACGCCTTTTCCTGCGAGTTGGTGACATTGCTGTCTTTTTTGAACACGCCGCCGATTGTTTTAGCACTCACGTGTCCGGCATGGGTGATCTGGAAAAAACGGGTACGGACTGTGAGATAGATTCCTGTACCGATGATCAGGACCAGCATGGGAATACCCCACACGACGCTGTTGATAGCGCCGTTGATTTTTGCTATCATATCAAGCATAAGATTTCCTCCTTCATAAGATACATAAAAAAAGAATATCCCATTTGGACAGTCCTTTCTGTCGTAGGTGGAATATTCTCTTTATTTATATTTATACACGAAAATGAAATAAAATGCAAGAAAAAAATAAAATGCATTTATCAAAAGCATTTATTTTAAAGATTCTAGTACTCTATCC
>CAJUQZ010000183.1:0-4273 GCA_910588755.1 uncultured Lachnospiraceae bacterium
CCATCCCATCCGTACTCTCCCTGCGAGCCGTTGATCACCGCAAACGACGGGTCTGTCATCACACGCATCAGGTTGCTGTAACTATGACCTGCAAGATTCTCCCAGCCAAGCATCATCGCCTGCTGGTGCGGATACAGACGACCTCCTGTCATGTAGTCAACCGTCGATGGTGCCAGATACGTTCTGCCCTGATAAGTTCCCCTGTTCATGAGCATCTGCGCAAAATGCCTGTAATCCGCAATCGTGGACACCAACCCTGCGCCGCCCGACTCGAACCGAATATCCGCGTCCATATGATTGCAGATCCCCAAATGATTGCCATGATACTCTCCAAGACCGTCCGGCGTCACCTCGTACACCTTTGTCAGCCTATCCCTCTTTGCCGCGTCAAGCCGAAACCCAGTGTCCTTCATGCCAAGTGGCGCAAAAAATTCTCTCTCCAGAAATTCCCCAAAGCGGATACCGGAAGCCGCCTCCACCACCGCGCCAAGGATATCCGCGCTCGTCCCGTAACGCCAGCCTGCGCCAGGTTGAAAGGCCAGCCGTCCCTGCCCGATCTTTGCTGCAAACTCCATCGTCGTCATCGGAGCATCCGTGTACAGCCTCCTGTCCAGCTCATCATAGACAAGCGCCACATCACGGCTTGCGGGATCCGGATCACAGTTGTAGACCAGTCCCGAGGTCATGGACAGACAATCCTTCACTGTCATCTGCCGGTCTGGCTCCACATCGCCTTCCGGCCCAGCTACTTTGATGTCTGCAAAGGCTGGTATGTACCTGGACACAGGATCGAGCAGATCGATGACTCCACGCTCCAGAAGCAACATCACCGCAGCCGATGTGACGGGCTTTGTCATGGAATACAGCCGGAAAATGCTATCCTTTGCCATCTTCTTCTGACCTGCGATGTCCGCATATCCTGCCTCTGCATAGTACACTTCCTCTCCCCTGTGAAGAACGCAGAGATTACCGCCTGCAATCTGTCCTGCCGAAACACTCTCCGAAAGCACTTCGCCTAGTCTGGTTAACCTGTTACAATCAATTTTACACATAATCTTTTCCTTTCATTTTTCAAGCACATCCTAATACTCCATCCAGTCAGAAATTAGACTCGTAAACCACCTGCTTTGCATCATTGCATCGTTAAAATTACTGACTGGATTGCGCACTAGATATTTTTTTATTACTGTTTGCTTTGGTTCCTGATAAGACATAAAATGCATCATGAATTTTAATGCAATATATTATTGCGAGACAGATATTCATGGTATTGCCAAGTGATCAGAGCATGTGGAGTTACAACGTATTTACACTGTATATAAAAAGTGATACATCTTCTGGAACAGCTCGTCAACGTCAATCGGCTTTGCGATATGCGCATTCATCCCCACGTTCAAAGCCTTCTCCACATCCTGCGCAAACGCATTCGCCGTCATCGCCATAATCGGGACAGTCACAGCGTCCTTTCTGTCCATGTTGCGTATGGCTCTTGCTGCACTGTAGCCGTCCATGCCCGGCATCTGAATATCCATGAGAATCAGGTCAAAACGGCCCTCCTTTGACTTGCTGATGATATCAATGGCCTCCTCCGCGTCCCACGCGCAAGTCACATGGGCATGTGTACGCTCTAATATCGCCTTGATGATCTCCATATTGGTATCGTTATCTTCCACAACCAGGATATTTTTGCCTGTGGCGTCTAGAATCGACAGTCCGTCCTCCTGCACAAAATTTCTCTGCACTTCCTTATCCTTTTTAAAACACATGCGGACAAAAAACTTCGATCCCTCCCCGACCGTGCTTTCAATCCTAAGCGTCGCACCCATCGCATCAATGATACTCTTGGTGATGCTCATACCGATACCGCTGCCCTCCACCTTTTGCACCCGTCTGTCCTCTGCCCGCTCAAAGGGCTTAAAGATATAATTGTCTATAAAATCCTTTGTCATGCCAACGCCGGTATCTTCCACGGCAACATCAAAATATGCATGCTCGCTGTCACCGCTGTCCATGTCCTCCCTGATCGTTACGACAACTTTTCCAAACGCCCCTGTGTACTTGATTCCATTGCTGATAATGTTCATCAGCACCTGCCGCAGCCGCACCGCATCGCCTAGAAGGTTCGCGTGCCCGATATCGCATGTCATCACAAACTCAACCTTGCGCCCCTTGGCCATCTGCGCGAGCACGATCCGGATATTGTCGAGAAGCTCAGTCATATTGAACTGGCTCTCCTTGAGCTTTAACATATCCATCTCGATCTCTGACATGTCTAGTATGTTATTTAACAGATTCAACAGCTGTGTGGAGGAGGCTGAGATTTTATTCAGGCAGTCTTGCACCTTCTCCTTATCGTCAATACTGTATTTTGCAATATCAGTCATACCCACGATCGCGTTCATTGGCGTCCTGATATCGTGGGACATGTTTGCGAGAAAATTTGTCTTAGCGACATTTGCCTTCTCGGCATTGACCTTCTCCCGCTCGGCATTGAGTTTTTCCTGCTCAGCCTCAATGACCGCACGCTCAATGCGCTCTTTCTGTTTCTGCTCAATATACTTCTGGTACTTTAAAATTAACCCGATCGTACCCGCCACCATTAACATCGCGATCAGGTTGTCCTGATAATAATAGATGTCATTGTCTATATACTGAAAGGCCTCCTGATGAAAATAGCCATATAAAATGATGGAAATATCTACAATTACCGTAAGTACAAGCAGTATTCTAAAATAAATGCCGCTTGTCATAATGCAGACCAGCAGAATGCCAAATGTCAGCCACACCGGCATGCCCGATTCAATCCCTCCACCATCGGCCCAGAGAAACATATATGGAAACACGATAAAATTGACAGGTGCAACAATCAATGCATAGAATAGCTGTATCCTGTCCGGAAACACATTGATCAGCACTGCAATCACAATCAGATACACCCACAAAGCTGCCATCACAAATATCCCGTCCTGCTCATACCCCATGATAAATTCAAGCGACACAAGACATGTGAGCGCCACAATCTCGATCATCAGAATTGAATTATAGATCCATAGATTGGACGCTGAATTTGTGATGCGGTCCTCGATTTTGTCCTTTATTTTCTGCAATAGTTTCATTCAAACACGCCCCTCATGCTGTCTATTCCTGAATATCCTTCTCCGCAAGCTCCATAAACCGTAAGAAAGCCTCCTCATGCATCCTTGACACCGCATGCGGGTTCCGCTTCAACAGGGAATGCATGCGCCCGTACTCTTTCTTTGTCCTCTTGCTGTTCACCTTCTCCATGAACGCCGCCCTGGAATTCCTGCTGTTTTCGCCCAGCCTGTCATACATCTCCTTACCGGATTCCAATGCTGAATTAATCTTTCTAAGCCCTGCCTCTGACCGCTCCTTGAGCTCACCGCCATAAAACGCGGACACCACCTCGATATGCTTCTGAAGCCTCCGGAAATCCTCGTTGTTCTCCTCGAGACTAAGCAGCACTTCCTTGAGGTTAATTGCCTCGCGGATACTCTCCGCCATGTCGATAGATATATATACCGTGAGCACAAAAACGATGACTTCCAAAACATTTGTGCTCATATGAGACACAAGCCGCTCCACCGGTGTATGTCCATACAATGTGAGAACCACCGAAAACACGCCCCACGCCAGTGATGATGTCACACAGATATGCCCGTTTAAGTTCAAGCGCTGGTTGCTGTAATCCCAGTACCGCACATGAAACATGTGTTCCATCGCCGCGCCGGTAAAGTACTCCAGCACCGTAGCGCTTACCATCCCAAAAACAAACACCAGCCAGGCAGTATCGCGAAACGGCAGTGTAAAAACCAGCACGACGATGGCCCCAGAGCCATAGATTGGTAGAAACGGCCCCCGCATGAATCCCCTGTTCACCCATTTTGCTTTCAGCACAGACACATAGCAGGTCTCCCACACCCAGCCTAAAAAACAATAAAAATAAAAAAAGAAGAGCCATACCGAAAATGTATATACCATAACTGTTCCCCCAGTCTATCAAACTCGTATTCTGTACTTTGTTGCACAATCATATCGTATGATTTACTGTACTATCTATATTGTAATTTTTCCTGCTGGAATTTCCAATACTAATTTTATTTTTCTTTTTCATTTTTCCTTATAATTCCTCCACACAGACTAAAAGTGTGCCGTGTTCCACCTCAATTCGTGCAGCCTCACCTGTAAATTCATTGCTCACACCAATTGGAAATTCCTGCTTCATCGTGACGTGGTCTAGCAGATACTTCAACCC
>CAJUQZ010000183.1:4283-6897 GCA_910588755.1 uncultured Lachnospiraceae bacterium
CCGAAACCCCGTGCGCATCCCCGCCATAGGCAAAGACTGAAACCCGCCTTCCCTTCACAGCATGTTCTGCCGCAAATGTTACCTGTCCGTCCTGTACCAGCATCAACGTGACATCATCGCCCACAAGGATCCCCCGCGCACCGCGGTTGTTTAGATACAGCAGGCACTGGATATTGGCAATCGTATGGTCCAGTCGCCCGCCGAGCGCGCCATATATCTCAAACTGCCAGTACCCTGCTGCCAGCCCCTCCTTGATCGCCGCAAGCATATCTGTGTCATCCTTCTCCTTTGGCAAACGTTTCACACACACCTGATCGCCTAGTACACCAAGCAGCTTTTCATCCCCCAGCGAATCCATGTCCCCAAGCACAAGCGCTGGCCGCTTCCCGATCTGCATAAGATATTTCAGACCGCCGTCCGCCGCGATGCACAGATCACCGCCATTTACCACCAGGCGCCTTCCCAGCCGCTGTATATCACATATGCCTGCCCCAACTATCACACACTTTTTCATTTTCTGTCCCAATCTTCCTTAATCAAGTGTCTCCAACTGTATTTAACAGTATCAAAGTCATTATAAGCCATCTTTGCCAGAAACACAATGCAAAAAAGTCCGCCAGCGCAAAATCACTGGCGAACTTCTGTTCTTCGCATTATTGATATCATAAACCCTTAGAAATTCTTGAACACGTCTGTCTCCTTCTGGAGGGCCGCTGCGATCTGCTGGTTCTCGTCCATCCTGTTGCTGATATTCTCCATATCCTCGACAAGCACCTGCGTGCTCTCCGCCGCACCAGTCACGCCCCTTGCGCCTTCCTCAATCGCGTCCGTGATCGTCTCAATCGATGATGCGATCTCGTCAACCGCGTGCTTGAGGTCGTCTGTCTTTGACGTAAACTCATTCATGACGCCCTCTATGTAGGTGGCATTATCCCTGTACTGCTCTCCACTGCTCACGAAATTCTCAAACTCTGGCAGGATCGCGTTGGTCATGTACTCTACCAGATTGTTGGATTGTCCGGCAAGATTCTGAACCGCGTTGGTGACAACACCGTTAATCTCCTGGATACGGTTTGCCGTCGCACGGCTAGAATCAGCAAGCTGCCTGATCTCGTCCGCCACAACCGCAAAACCCTTTCCGGCCTCCCCAGCCCTCGCTGCCTCGATCGATGCGTTCAGCGCAAGAAGGTTTGTCTGACTGGAAATGCTTAAAATATCGTTGGTAAGTCCGTTCACCTGTTCGACGCTCTTGCTCTCCTCGATCGCCTGATTCAAAACCTCGAGAATCTCCTGAACCTTTGTGCTCGTCTCCCGCATGTTTGCCTTCGCATTTGACTCCATTGTGTCCGCGTTTTCCTTCATCTTCTTGGAGTAGTCGTTGATGCTGCTAGACTTCTCTGCAATGATCTCAACCTCATTGCGCACAGACTCTGCATTCTGATTAATGATCGTCGCGGAGTGCCCCACCTCCTGCATCGTAGCTGACAGCTCCTGTGTGACGGCTGACAGGTCGGACGCGCTGTCATTGGAGGTACGCACGCTCTCCTGCACCTCGTTGACAACCTCCTCAAGCTTTCTGGAATTTTCGATGATCATCTTCATGATACTCTGCAGTTTCCCCATGAAAGTATTGATACCGTTTCCAAGATCAGCAATCTCGTCATTGGACAGGATGCTGATACGTTTTGTCAGATCGCCCTGGCTCTGGTCGATGCCATTGATAATGTCGTTGATCTCACGATTTGCGACGATCAGTTTCCTGATAATCAGGATAAACACACCATAGAGTGTAATTAACAATGCAACCACGCTAAGCCCGACGATAACCATACTCTTCAATACAGACCTATTGTACTCGGTTGTCAGTGCCTCGCTCGCCTGTGACGCACTTGCCTGCGCGCTCTCCATCATGATCTCAACCTGGCGCTGCATCTCGTCGCTGCACTGCTTGATTGTTCCATTTGCAAGCGCGAACGCTTTCTCCTTCTCCGCATTTCCACTGTAGGCCATCAGATTTGCAATCTCGTACTTCATCGTGTCATAGTTCGATACCAAAGTGTTGTACGCACCAGAATCTGCCTCCACCAGGCTGTCCCTGTACGCTACCAGATAACCGTCAAGGATTTCCTCCTCGGTGCGGACCTCCGCAACCGTCGCAATCAGTGTATCAAGATCCGTCGCGATAATGTGGGAGAGCGCCTTCTTGTGAATCTCCTGCAGCTCCTTCTCGATGTCGCTTAGCTGGGAGATGTTCACCATATGTTCATCTGAGATTGTCACCGCTGTTGTATTAACTCGCCGCAGATTGTTGATCGCTGTGATATTGGAAAAAATTGCCAGCACACCAAGAATAAAAACTGGAACTAAAATGACAATTGTGATGCTTAACCGTTTCTTACCATTCATTTTGTCCCCTCCTTATCACACAACCGAAGCGGCGATACCGCTCACGAGCATGTCCATCAGATCCTGCAATGGCATATTGTCGGGATTTCCGGCTGCAATCGTGTCCGCAAAGCTGGTACATGCGTCCCAATAACTGTTTCCCACACGCTGGAGCACACCGTACTGGGCTTGGTCGATGACAGCCGCGATCGCCGGAACTTTTCCGACC
>CAJUQZ010000184.1 GCA_910588755.1 uncultured Lachnospiraceae bacterium
CGGAAATTTTTGAAGCCTTATAGAACAAGGGGTTCGAGTTTCCGAGAGCACACTGGTGCATAAAAGGAGGTATTGCTTAACGATTCTGGAGTATTGCCTTCTTATTCAGGCAAAGGCGGCACGGCTTTGTTTTGGATTGGTAAATAATACAAATATGAAAATGGTGGGAAAATGCGACAGATATTTAAAAGCAATGGCTGTAAATATGATGTGGAAATCTTTCAATGTGGTAAGACAGATATTGTGCGCTTTTACGAGCAACGAAATGAACAGTACGGAGAGATACTGACCGACTTAGTAATTGCAACACCATCCTATGGATTTTTGTTAATTCAATATATTGCAGAGGACGCTGTTCTGACAGGCACACTTAATGCAAAATATTTTTGTGAGGAAATGGTGGATGATATAGTAACCTTTCTGGAAAGAAATCTTTCCTCTTGTAGAAATATTTACTTTCCATACCATATTGATTTTGTTACAACATCCTCTTCCATAGAATACAATGGAGAATATTAGCAAATTCACTTTATTGGGGATTTCAAATCCGCAAACAGACCGCGCAGAAAACGACACTTTTCGGGAGGAAGCTCGTAGCATATCAGGCTGCTCTGCGGATATTTGTATTGTTGCGGCGATCTTACCGATGTGCCACTGCTTGAGAAGGCTAAATATAGCATTAACATAGACGTTGGTTTTTGATTGACGGGGAATGGATAGACAGCCTGAAAAATGGCGGGCAGCAGACAGAGAGCATCAATTTGCGCAAGGATATTATCAGAGTGTTTGTCGTCTGTTATAATGATTTCGAAGCGGATGATACGGTTTGAGGCAACCATTGTGTAATCTTGTTTTATATATAGGAAGGAAGGCGTGCAGAACAATGTTATTTGAGACACATGCCCATTATGATGATGAGGCCTTTGACGATGACCGGGAGACCTTGTTGGCGTCCATGCAGGAGAATGAAATAGGGCTGATCGTAAATGTGGGGGCAAGCCTGCAAAGCACTGCGGCGGGTATCCAGCTTGCAGAGAAATATCCGTTTATCTATGCGGCAGCGGGCGTACATCCAAGTGGGACGGATAAGCTGAATGAGGAAAATTTTGCAATTCTTAAGGCGCAGTGCCTGCACAAAAAAGTAGTGGCGGTGGGAGAGATCGGCCTTGACTATTACTGGGGCGAACCCTCTCAGGAGACTCAAAAGCGCTGGTTTGCGCGTCAGTTAGCGCTTGCGGGGGAAATCAAAAAGCCTGTGATTATTCACTCTAGGGATGCCGCGCAGGATACCTTTGACATGATTGCGGCGCACAAAGCTGACGGGATTGGCGGTGTGATCCACTGTTTTTCCTACAGTGCCGAGATGGCGCAGGAGTATGTGAAAATGGGTTTTTATATCGGGGTTGGCGGTGTTGTCACCTTCAAAAATGGCAGGAAACTAAAAGAGGTGGTGGAGGCTGTTCCCGTTGAACGGGTCTTGCTTGAAACGGACAGTCCATATCTGTCGCCCGAGCCAAAACGCGGCCAGCGAAATTCTTCGCTTAATTTGCCCCTTATTGCAAAGCAAATCGCCGAAATCAAGGGAATGTCCTATGAAGCAGTAGTGGAGATAACAAAGAAGAATGCGATGCATATGTATCAGATTAAGGCTGACTATGATTTGGATGAATGCAGGCAGGGAAATATTCTTGTGCATAAAAGGGAAGAGTAGAGGGAGAACAGTATATGGCAACGCTTGGAAATCCGACAAACACAATCGAAGTACTTCAGAAATATAATTTTAATTTTCAGAAAAAATATGGGCAGAATTTTCTGGTTGATGCAAATATAATACAAAAAATAGTTGACGCGGCGGGCGTGGGTCGAGAGGACTGTGTGCTAGAGATCGGTCCGGGAATTGGCACGATGACACAATTCCTCTGTGAGCATGCGCGGGAGGTGGTAGCGGTTGAGATTGACAAAAAACTGATCCCAATTCTAAAACAGGATACACTTTCATCGTATCAGAATATTACGATCATCAACGAGGACATATTAAAGGTAGATATCAACGCAATCGCACAGGAAAAAAACGGCGGAAAGCCAATCAAGGTTGTAGCAAATCTTCCATATTATATTACGACGCCGATTATTATGGGACTCTTTGAGAGTCATGTACCGCTTGACAGTATCACAGTCATGGTGCAGAAGGAGGTGGCGGCACGCATGCAGGTAGGACCAGGCACAAAGGATTACGGCGCACTCTCGTTGGCGGTGCAGTATTACGCGAAGCCGGAAGTGATGATGACTGTGCCAGCGGGTTGTTTTATACCACGTCCAAACGTTGACAGCGCTGTCATCAGACTAACGTGCTATGATAATCCGCCTGTGGAAGTGATGGATGAAAAACTGATGTTCGACATCATCCGCGCATCCTTTAACCAGCGCCGGAAAACACTGGTGAACGGGCTTTGCAATGCCGCAGGATTAAATATCAGAAAAGAGGAGATTGGGGCTGCGTTGGAAGGGATGGGACTCTCACCCACGATACGGGGGGAGGCACTAACGCTTGGAGAATTTGCGAAACTGACAGATTTGCTCATAGGTGGCCGACAGCGTTAGCGTGTGCGTTTGTATGCGCTATGTGGCGGCGTAGCTGCTAATTTCTCCGCGTATCTGTGTACAATCGAGCAGGGAGGATTATCCCTACTCGCTGCATGCGCCGCCATAGCTTTGTACAGCTTTTGCTGACATATTTCCTCTGGGCGTTCGTGTGCATGAAAACAAACTGGACTAATTCTTTCTGTCCAGTTTGTTTAGTTGGCATTGTCTTCAAGCTGCGAAGTGCAGTGCGGACATCTGGTGGCTGCAATCGCGATCTCGGATTTGCAGAAGGGACATACCTTGGTGGTCGGCGCCTTTGGTGGCTCTTCTTTGTGAATGCGGGACATTGCTGTGTTCATGACCTTGACGAGCAGAAACACAATCAGCGCCATGATCAGAAAATTGACTACAGCGGTGATGAATTTGCCGTAATACAGTGTGACATCGCCTGTGATGTTCCACGCAAGCTGGTCAAAGTTCATGCCGCCAAACAGACCAAGCACCGGGTTGATAATGTCATTTACAAGCGAGGAAACGATGCTGGTGAACGCGCCGCCAATAATGATACCGACAGCCATATCCATCACATTTCCCTTGCTGATAAACTTCTTAAATTCCTCAAAAAATTTTTTAATCATGTCAAAGCTCCTTTTATGTTATGTACTTTATTTTGCCATAACAGCAAATTTCGTCATAATACTGCTGTTATTGTGAGACACGGCTATTATAGCATATCAGGATTCACTATAAAAGAGGTTTTGCGAAAATCACAGAGATTTTGGATGAGACAGTTGTGGTTTAGACACAAACACCCTGGAGTCACAGCCTTGAAAAATCAAAGTCCTCATGTTAAAATATTTCTGATAAAGTAACAAGTACAGGGGGAATACTATGAAATTTCTGCAAAATCGCAAGCTCGCCATGCGCATCGGCATTCTCACTACGATTATAACATTCTCGGGACTGCTGCTGCTCTGGTTCATGGTGTCTGGGCGTGTTGCCGTCATGGTTGAGGGCAATATCACCAACCAGATGACAGACGCCGTGGAATCACGGGCATCGATTATCAACGACTACGTTGCATCTGCGGAGGAATATATGACGGCCTTTGCGCTGGGCAGTGAGGTGCATGAGCTCCTCGAAGCGCCGCAAGATAAGCAACTGTTGTCCAAGGCGCAGCAGTACACGGAGGATTTTGCCGCAGTCAAGGGAGTCTTTGAGGGACTGTATATCGCCACGCCCTCCACTTATGTGCTTACACACACGTCCCCTTCGGCGATTGGCATGACCACCCGGAGCGGCGATTCCCTGGAAGAATTTCAGAATACGATACTGGCGCAGCCACAGCTTACCAACCTTGGAATCATGAAATCCCCGGGAACTGGAAGCATGATACTCTCGATGTATTCTCCGATCTTTGACGGCCAGAAATGCATCGGATATGTGGGGGCGGGGGTCTATGCAAGTCGGCTGATGGACGTTTTGCTCGACCTGAATATTAAGGGACTTCCAAACAGTGAGTACGTTTTCCTGAATGTGGACACAGGACTGTATTTGTATCATGAAAATGAGGCGCTCTTGAATACACAAACGACCGACAAAGGTTATCTTGAAATCCTTAGCCGCATTCGGATGAACAAGAGTTCGCAGGCGGGTACATACACCTATGTGGACGACAGCGGTGTCGAGCAGCTGGTCGTCTACAAATATCTGGCAGACCGCAACTGGGTATTCATGGTGCGTGACAGCACAGCGGAAGTCTATGCCGAGGTGGAGACAATCCGCACAGCTGTGGGTGTCCTGTGCGCGGGTGTCGGTGCAGTTATCGTTCTGGTGACGCTGTTGATCCTGTTTATGGAGGGCAGAGAGCTCATGGTCATGGAGCATGCGATCCAGCGCCTAGGCAATCTGGAGCTGACCGCTGACCAGGAGTTGACCGCCTTCTATGGCAGGAAGGACGAAATTGGCCTGATTGCACAGACAATCCACCACGTCTGTGGCTGTCTGCGCAAGACTATCGAGGACATCGGTAGGATTCTGGGGGAGATGGCGGACGGCAACATTGCTGTCGATGTGACGAAGAACGCGTCCTATTATATCGGTGATTTCCGCGTGCTGGCAGAAAGCTTGAAAAGTATTCGGACACACCTCACGGATGTGATGCGCGACATTACGCAGATTGCAAAGAAGGTAAACAACGGTGCGAATCAGGTATCGGCAGGCGCACAGTCTCTGTCCCACGGCACCGCGCAGCAAAAGGAGTCCATCAACGGGCTTGTCTCGAATATCACAGACATCACCGAACAGATTCAAAACAGCACTGTGCGCTGCGGCAACGCGAGCGACTTGGTCACCCGCGCGGCAGGATACGCCGCCGAGGCCGATACCAAGATGGAACAGTTGATTACGGCCACGAGGAATCTCGATCAGTCCTCCGCCAAGATCAGCAGCATTACGAAAACGACTGAGGATATTGCGTTACAGACAAACCTCCTTGCGCTCAACGCCTCCATTGAGGCCACGCGTGCAGGAGAAGCCGGCAAGGGCTTCTCCGTCGTGTCGGACGAAGTGCGCAGCCTAGCTGCAAAGTCTGCCGAGGCGGCACGAAACACCAGTTCACTGATCGATTGTTCCATACATGATGTGAGAACGGGTGCCGAGTCCACAAACATGGCAATTTCTGCCATGCAAGTTATCAGTGAGTGCATTCAGTCCATCAAGACGCAGATGGACGAAATCGCGCTTGCCAGCGTCCAGCAGTCGGAGATGATCGTCTCTGTGGAAAACCGTATCAGGGAGGTTTCCAGGGTCATACAGGAAAATTCCGATGCCGCCGAGGAGAGTGCTGAAATCTCCAACGCACTGTCCGAGCAGTCTAGGACGTTGAACCAGTTAATCAGTCAGTTCCGCATTCAATAAGAAGCTAGATGAAATACCAGCCGGGAAAGTCTTCCCTACTTGATTAGGTAATTTTAACTGACAGGTACTTTGAGGACCTGCCCGATCCTTAGCAGATCACTTGTCAGGCCATTTAGGCTCATCAGGGCCTGCACCGTCGTATTGTACTGGTTGGCGATACGCCAGAGTGAGTCTCCAGCCTTGACAGTGTACTCTATGTAGGAAGGCGCTCCTGACACGGGAATTGTCAGCACCTGCCCGACGCGGATCAGGTCTCCCGTGAGATGGTTTTGCCGCTGAATGGCTTCCACAGTGGTGCCGTATTTTCGGGCGATGAGCCAGAGGCTGTCACCTGGCTGAACTACGTACTGTATCGTGTCGGGATTCGGTGACGGAGACGGTACATTGTGGTCTGCTCCGAGATATACGTTGTACAGCGCCTGCCAAGTCAGCGAACCCACAATGCCATCGGGATTGAGTTGCATGATTTGCTGGAAAGCGGTGACTGCCCGCTGTGTCCCGCTTCCGAAAACGCCGTCTTGTGCAGGGGCTGGGATGCCGGGATAATACGTGGCGGCAACATTGAGCAGATACTGCAGTGTGATAACGTCCTGCCCGCGGGAGCCCTGACGCAGCACGGACGAGGGAGGAACTGTGCCAATGCCCAAGGTGTTTCCTTCGCTGTCTAGTTCCGCCAGCCTGGTGACGGCAGTGTAGAGCTGAGATAGCTTATACCAGGTGGACTTGCCCACTATGCCGTCTGGTGTCAGGTTAAAAATGCGCTGAAATGTTGTTACAGCCGCCTGGGTGCTGTCCTGGAACTGCCCTTCCGCGTCTGTGATGGCAGGAATGGCGGGATAATTCCTGCGGATACGCGCAAGCCACGCCTGGATTGTCTGGACATCAAGCCCGGTGCTGCCGACCTTAAGGGAGGAGCCGGGATAGGAGGAGAGCACACCTGTCTTGATGTCAGTCTGTGCGATCTCAATATCTTTCGGATAATAGGAGCGCAGGATTTCCAGCGGACTAAGTCCCTGTTCTGCCAGCGTGACAGTCCCCCACTGGGACAGGCCGGAACAGGTGGCTGTCGTCCCGTTGCAGAAGGAGGTAAAGTAGGGCGCAAGCTGTCCTTTTCGCCGGACATACTCGTCAAAAATAGTATCCACAATCTTGCTGATGGAATCATAGATTGGCCTGCCATATACAAAATACTGGTCATAGGCGGTGCTGTTTGTGATGTCAAACCCATAATTGCGGCTGCGATACCCTTTCGTATATAGTTTTGAGTAAAATTAGAAAAGTTCTGTATAGAGAACTT
>CAJUQZ010000185.1 GCA_910588755.1 uncultured Lachnospiraceae bacterium
CTTCTGCACAGTCCCAAGCGGCACACCCGACAGCTCTGAAATCTGTGCATAACTGTATCCCTTCTGCAGCTTTCTCTGTTTCATTTCCTCTATTGTCATAAGTGTACCTCCTGAATCAATCTTTATTAAGATAATACACCTGTTCGGTTTATTTGTCAACCGTTTTGTTTCCATTTTGTCATTTTATTTCCGTTTTGTTTCCATTTTGTTTCCACATCCGTTCCGAACGCAGTCAAAAATCTGCTTTTTCAGCGCTCTCTGACATCCACTATGCTGCACTTTGCGGACAGCTTTTGCAGTACTTCCCTGTGCTCTAGAGGACAGAAGCAAAGCTTTATTTCTTTTAGATTAGACAGTTCCAGCAGCAGCCGGCAGTCAGAGAAGTTCGTATTGTTCAAGTGAAGTTTTTTTAGATTTTTGCAGTTTTGCAAAAAAGAATAATCATCAATATAAATATCCTCAATCGTCAGGTTTTGCAGATTCGTCATTCGCCCGATCACGGACCAGTCCCGAAGATCATAGTAGTAGGGGGCTGGCGCATGATACTCAGAGGGCGCATAAATGTAGAGAAAATCTTCTTCCCTGCACATGATTCCATACGTACCAATCGTCAGCGTCTTCATCCGGGCAATATCCTTTCCCCAGTCATACGCCGTGGAAGGCACGTGGTTAAAACACTTCTGAATCATATAGGCCACCAATGGATGAAGCGCGATACCATTCTGCGGCTTAGGCTCACGCATACCCAAATTCAGCATTTGATATGTATTTAGCGCTGTACGACGCGGACCATATGTGGGCTGCTCCTGCCCGAATTCCCGTTCGCTTCCAGACGGTGCAACACCCAAATCTCGGCGAATATAGCTGTTTATGTCAAATCTGGGCGGAGCCGGCAAGGTGCGGTTTGCTGCCAGAAGCTCTCTGTAGTCATCCGATTCATAGTAAAAATACAGATGCCCTTCGTCCATACATGTGCCATTTCCAGACGGCTCCCTAAGGCGCTCCGGCGCGATCCCTGCATCTGCAAGAACACGTTCGATGCCTGCCAGGTCCGTATACCATTCCCCCTTATTCCAGCCACGGGCGGCCCCGCGCAGCATCTCTATCAGAAAAGCTTCCGTGTTATCTGCACACTTCGCATAGGTGACATAGTCATCATTGGTGCTGATATATACTGGCGGATCTGCAATGCCATCGAGCAGATCTTTTTTCCGGTATCCGGCAGACCAGACACCCTGATTCTCATACCATATAATGACATAATTCTCCGTAACCGTATCCCAGCGCTCCACAGGCAGCCGCCAGAGCTGAAAATAAGGATCGCTGGCATATTCCGCCTCTTTGCCCTGTTCCACCGCCTCCCGGTACTCCTCCACCCATTCATCTGCCAGGTCTTCCTCAATAAGCTCGTAACTGGCATAAATCTTTTGCGGTTCCATCATCTGATTGTAATATGTATTGACTCTGTCCTTTCCATAGTGAAGCAAATACTCCCTGTATGGCTGGGGAAGCGAGATGCCAAGCCGCCCTTCTGTCTCCTCAATTTCCCATATCGAAAATCCCTGGTGCTCTGTAGCACAGAAAAAATCCATCATTTCTGAAAGTGTCAGATGATATTTTACTGCCATTCCTCACTCCTCCTTTTCCTGCATGTCACCTGCAAGCTCCGCCGGATACCTGCATGTCGCATTCCACAAAATCCACTCCTCATATCCGGCGTCATACACCGCCTGAATCTGCTGCTGAATCTGTTCTACCTCATAGGAGATGTGCCCGCTCACCCACGTCGCCGTGAACGCCTGCAGCCACGGGCGCACGAGCGCGCAGTGCGCCCCCTCATTCTGTCCCAATACGTCCTGTGACTGCATGAGCGCCTGGTACACGGTGTCATACGGGTGCGCGTCAGGCACATCGAACCCGAATACCCCCGGCCCATAGTGCGAGGGATACACCATAGGGCTCAGCACATCCACCGTCTCCCCAAGCGCCGCATAATTCTGCCCGACGCGCTCAATATCCGTCGCGCTGCCGATCACTGTGCCAAACACATCTGCGGTGAGCACACCGCCCTTCTCATGTATGTAATCACCTGCATAGGACAAAAAGCCTGTGATTGCCTGCTCTTTGGTATGAACGGACATATCAACCTTATAATCCGCCGCCTCCGCATCGCTCCCGATCGGAAAGCGGACATAGTCATACTGAATCTCGTCAAACCCGGCATCGAGCGCGGCCTGTGCAATCTCCGCAAGATACGCCCACACCTCCTGGTCATAGGGATTTACCCACGCCAGGCCATACGCATCTGTGACCGGACTGCCGTCTGGTTTCTTAAGCGCGCTGCCCGCGTGATGCGCTGCAAACACCGGATCCTTGAAGCACACAATCCGCGCAATCGTATAAATGCCATGCGCCTTGAGTGTCTCCATCAGCGCATTAATATCTCTGATATACGCGACACCGTTTCCCATCTCCAGGACAGAGCCGGTGTCCATTTTCCACGTGATCTCACCCTCGTCATTCTTGACATCAATCACCATCGTGTTGAGCTCCGTCGCGTCCACGAGCGCAATCAGGTCATTCATGCGCTCGCTGCCCGCCACGGGGCCTGTCACATAGATCCCCTTTACTGCCGGGCGCTCCTTTTCCATCTCGCACGGATCCGTCCCGCTCTGCGTCTCCTGCTCGGTTTCGGTGCGCTCCTGTGTAAGCGCCATCTCCGGCGCCTCGGTCATCCGCAGTCCCTGCGCGGTTTCCTCCCTGCTGCCGCACGACACAAGGCAGGGCAGCATCAGCATTATAATCAGTACGAACAGTCTTCTCATATTTTATCACTCTGTAAAAAACATCTCTGGTAAGCATCCTTCACAAACCCGTAGTCAAATTGTCTCCTTGCCTGGGCAAATTTCGTGCCAAAGGAGTCCGCAAGCTCCTCCATATATTGTCCGGCAGCCAGGGCGGACACCATACCCTCCCCGTCCGTCTCCAGTCCTGCAAGCTGTATCTTCACGAAATGCACGCCGCTTTGGTCCAGCAGGTAAAAAAAACACCACCATTCCAGAAACGCATACATGTTATTTATCGTTGTATCCTTATTCACCTCGTCGATATCCTCAATCACCTGTTTTAGCGCTTCCTCTAACTTGTCAAAATGCCCGCCAAATGCACACAGCAGATTCTGAAATTCACTTCCCTCTGTATTGAGCTGGGTTTCTGCTGGCAGCTCTTTCCAGTATTTTTCATAAAAATAAATAAACGTCTCCCTTTTTCCTGCCTGAACACAAGTTCGCAGCACACTAAGATACATGGAGTCCGGTTCAGCCGACCGGCAATACTTATAGCACCACAGATGCTTCTTCGGTATATTTTTATGGATGAAATCAAGCATCATCTCCTCCGCCTTCTGTACCTGTCCAATGAACAGGAAATGCAGCAGATACGTCAGATGCCTGCAAACATAACAGCTCTCAATCTCCTTTTCATAAATCAGAAAATTCCGCGCGGCCTTCTGAACCCTGTCCGTGTCCTGGTATAACATGGCAAGATTCATCTCGTCCGAATAATAGTGATAGGCCTGGCCGTATCTTAGCGCCGCCGCCTCATATCTCTCCATAAAGACATCCATTCTGGCATCATCAATCTGATGGTACGCACAGTACGCATCGTATATATCGTCATAAATCCAGGTATTCAGGTGCGCCATACTGGTGCCCGGATAATTTGGCAGCTCCCTGTCCATATACAGCGCACAGTCCTTATAATAAAGCTCTGCGTACCTTACAATCTCTGCATAATTGTTGTCGCACCCGTTGAGGTACAGCAGGTCATACAGCGTATAAAAATACAAATACCATTCCTTCTCCTGTTTCGTGAGCTTGAGAAGCTTCTTTAAAACTGACGACAGGGCCTTATAATTCTGTTGGTACAGATCATAGCTTCCCCTTGTCAGCTCCTGTGACCTGCCCACCAGCCTGCGAATCTCATCTGAACCGATCTGGTTCAACTTGATATCTGAAAATGTCATCGTCTCTCCTCCTATCTGCCGCCGTAAAGCGCATACTCCATCAGCCACTGCAAACTTTTGTTCATAATCTCCATCTCCGCGCCGCCCAGTGTATAGTGCCCTGCCAGCAGGGACTGTATGTAGATCACCTGTATGAGATTGCGTGCAAACACTTCGTCGCGCACCTGTTCCAGACTCTGGACAAAACTGTTTTGGCTGTTGAGATACAGCATGTTTCTGTCCTTCTCCTGCTGCGCATCCCCAAAATCAAAACCCTCAAAAAATCCGGAGAAGCTGTCCCTGTCCATCGTTTCCGCAAACAGCGCATCCTCCCCCTGCACATACAGGGCCTGAAGACTGGCTGGCGAAAACTGCTTAAATGATACCCCGCAGTGAAACGACGCCAGCCCGCGCTCGGCATATCTCCGAAAAAGCGTCACCCTTTCTATGAAATCCTCTGGCGGGTCCGTCAGAATATTGTCGTAAGAACTGTTGTCAAACTCCTCGATCCTGACATTTTTGTAATACTTGGGCAGCTTCTGCAAAATGCTGGCGTCATAGATGTAACCGCCATTGACCAGAAGGCTCTTTGTCCCCTCCACCAGCGGACACAGCCTTCGGAAGTCATCAAGCTCCACACAGTAGTTAACCGGTGTTTTCTTCGATGCGTTCACGATCTGAAACCCCGTCAGTATCCCCTGATTGGTCGGAAACGTCAGAAACGGGAAAAACAGCTTGAAAATCTGCTCGTTCTCCATCACCAGCGACTTGATCGCCACATTGTGAATCTGCGTGAGCTGCTTGAGCTTCCTGACATCATACTGCGACAGGGAGACAAAATAATCAAAGATGCATTTTTCAATCTCCCCCTTCGCCTTCATCAGCTTTGCGTCCTTTGTAAAGCCTTCCCGGGAAGCTGTCGGTGTCAGGTTCTCCATATTGATGATACAGCGCGCAAAGAAAGCCCACTTGGGAATCAGATCCCTCCCATCGTCTGTGACATACATGTTTTTTAAGAAAATCTTATGCTGGATCGAAGTGTTTGCGCTGGTCTGTCTGGTGGATATGTACGCATACCCTTTGATATCATCGCCAATCAGCGGGATTACGTCAAAAAATGTCTCCTCAAAAACCAGCTCTCCAAACTCCATGATATCGTCCGCCATGCTGAAAGACTGGCGCCAGGGAATCAGATTACTGTTGACAATTTTTTTCTGGTTCTCCCCATCAAAAAACACTGGCGTTTTCAATAAAAATCCATACTCTGACAAATCCGTTACAATCTCCTGCTCCGTAAAAAAGTCATACCTGGAACCCGTCAGCTTCAGATAAACATGTGTTCCCGGTTCCATGACCTTCTTTGGCTCCGTGATCACATAGGAGCCATCGCTTTTCCCCACCCACTGATAGGCTTTCTCCTCCGTGACCGGCCTCGTGATGACCTTGATCTCATTTGCGACCAGAAAGCAGGACAACAGGCCGATGCCAAACTGCCCGATAAAGCTATTGCGCATTTTCTCATTGCGCTTGGACGACTGCCCGATCACGGACAGGAACGAATGGATTTCTTCCTTCGTAAGCCCGATACCATTGTCGGCAAAGACAAGCTGTGCGCCCTTTGCCATGCGCCGATAGGTCACAGTGATTTTTCCCGCCGGGCAATTTGGGTCCGCCCTCCTGCGCGCCTCGATCGCGTCAACCGCATTCTGCAACAGTTCCCGCAGAAAAACTTTTTCGCTGGAGTACAGGTTGTCGCTTAAGAGCCGTATGATTCCTTTTAGATCCACTTTAAAATTATAATTTGCCATTTTTGATTTCCTTTTTCTTCGCTGTGCCAAAATACGATACACCTATGACATTTCCAAACCGAAAGACAACCCGATTGTGTAGGGGAATGTCCTTCTCCACTACTCGCCGCGCCGGGCACCCGTCAGCGCATGCTGACATATTACATCTGGGTGCCCGTGTGCATAAAAAAGGCGCCCCAAATATCAGGACGCCTCTCCAATATGAGAAATCAGTTGTGATAATATTCCATCATGAGTGAATCAGCAATGTCCTTATTATCGCTCTCACCATCGCTGAGCGCACCTCTTGTCTCTCTCCACGGTTTTTCACCATGTGTATATCGTCTAAGCGTATCCCCATCCTCGTTTCCATATGTCCCAATCACTTCTTCCATATGCCTCTTTTCAGACTCCGAAAACGAATGTGTCAGCCGATAATCTTCTTTTCGTACAATTCTTCTTCCCCTGTGTGTATCAAATAATCGTTTGTTTACCGACCCATTTGCATAGTCTTTAAAAGTATCCTCCATAAACCTTGTCCTAAATCCTCCGCCGGAATCTCCCTTCCTAATTCTTCTGCAAGACTGATCCACTCGCAATCATAAGGTCTGCATTTTTAAGCGATTGCTCTATCGTCTCTCCATCCGCCATACAGCCGGGTAATGCCGGAACATTTGTGATGTATGTCTCATCGTCATCACTCCAATAAAACATTTTATTATATGCCATCTCATTTCCCTCCCTCACCAAGCCTGTATTTCTTAACGATATTCCTTATTTCCTTAACCTAGTGCTCTATCTGGCCAGAAATGAAACTCGTGAACCACCTGCTTTGCACCATTGCGTCGTTAAAATTTCTAGACGATGCCACCCATCGCCGTCGAAATTTTGCCTAGGGCGTGTTTCAAAAATGCTTTCTGTCAGATGTGCGCCACAGTTTGTGGGAGATTTGTGCCAAATGAGGGGCGCATAGCGGGCTAT
>CAJUQZ010000186.1 GCA_910588755.1 uncultured Lachnospiraceae bacterium
TGCATGCAGCAAAGCTGCTAATTTCCATACGCACCCGTGTGCATAAAAAAGCAAGAGGATATTACTCCTCCTGCCTGTTAAATATACCGTCTATTTTCCTACAATTCCCCTCTATCATGCAATTCATTGGCATAGCGCACGGAGCCCATCGCGTCCTTCGAATAAAAGTCTGCGCCGATCATGTCTGCGTACTCCTGCGTGAGCACCGCGCCACCCACCATCACCTTGCAGTCCGCGCTGTTTTCCCGCAGAAGTTTGATCGTTGCCTCCATATTGACAACTGTGGTTGTCATGAGTGCACTAAGTCCCACCAGTTTGACATTTTGCTCCTGCACGGTTTTCAGGATCAGTTCTGGGGCAACATCCTTTCCAAGGTCGATCATCTCAAAGCCGTAGTTTTCGAGAAGCGTTTTCACGATGTTTTTGCCGATATCATGTATATCACCCTTCACTGTGGCAATCACGATCTTGCCCTTGCTTTCACTGTTCTTGCCCTGCTTTGTAAGATTAGACTTTATCGCTTCAAATGAAGCCTTTGCTGCGTCTGCGCTCATCAACAGCTGCGGCAGGAACATTCTCTTCTCCTCAAAGCCCTTGCCAACGATATCCAACGCGGGAATCAGCTTTTCATTGATGATAGAAAGCGAATTCATGTTCTGTTCAAGCAGCTTTACCGTCGCATCATGGGCGCTCTCCGCTAGCCCTTTAACGATTGCCTCATCAAGTGTCAGCACACTCTTTTTGTCCGCAGCTGTCGCAGGCTTGTCCGCCGTCTGCGCAGAAGCCTGTGCGATGTATTCTGTGCACTGGTCGTCCTCGCCAATCAGCGCATTAAAGCTGTAATAGGCCGCCATCATCGGTTCACTAGATGGATTGACGATGCCGGCACTTAAACCATTGTTCATCGCCATCGTGAAAAATGCCGTGTTGATACGGCTCCTCTCTGGAAGCCCGAATGAGATGTTCGACACACCAAGCACTGTGTGAAGCCCCATTTCACAACGGAGCCTGCGCAGTGTCTCCAGCGTGATATTCGCGTTGTCCCTGCCAGTGCTGATTGTCAGCACAAGTGCGTCCATTACAAGATTCTTCTTAGGAATGCCATATTCGGCAGCAGTCCTTACGATTTTCTCCGCGATCTGTAATCGCCCCTCGACTGTCTCAGGAATCCCGCTCTCATCAAGGCACAGGCACACCACCACGGCACCATATTTCCTTGCAATCGGAAAGACGCTCTCCATAGATTCTCTCTTGCCGTTGACGGAATTAAGCATCGGTTTCCCATTGTAGTAGCGCAGCCCCCGCTCCATCGCCTCTGTGTTGGAGGTATCAATCTGCAGCGGAAGGTCGATGATTGCCTGGATTCCTGTGACAGCCTCCTCCATAAGTTGTGGCTCGTCGATCTCGGGCAGCCCTACATTGACATCAAGGATATGGGCGCCGTTCTCCTCCTGTGTCAGCCCTTCCCTGTAAATATATTCCATGTCGTGGTCGCGGAGTGCCTGTTTGAACTTTGACTTGCCAGTGGGGTTGATGCGCTCTCCGATAATCAATGGTTTTCTAGTAAAGTAGACTGCATGATTGTAAGATGACACAACTGTCAGTTTTTTATCCGTGACAGGCTTGATCTCCATATCCTTGCAGCGCTCTACAACACACCGGATATGCGCCGGCGTCGTCCCACAGCAGCCCCCGACAATGCTTGCACCCATCATGGCCAGCGTCTCCACACTCTGCGCAAACGCATCCGGCGCCACATTGAATACGGTCTGCCCATTGACGACAACCGGAAGTCCCGCATTTGGATTGGTCACAATTGGCAGTGAACAGCACGCAGTCAGCTGCGGCAGCAGTTTTTTCATCTGCTCTGGTCCAAGACCACAGTTAAAACCGACCGCATCGACTCCCAACCCTTCAAGCATGGCTGTCACGCTCGCCACATCCCCGCCAGTCAGAAGCTTCCCATTCTCATCAAAGATCATTGTGACAACCACCGGCAAATCACTGTTCTCCTTCGCCGCAAGGACAGCCGCCTTGATCTCATACGTATCGCTCACCGTCTCTATCAGGATCAGATCAGCGCCTGCCCTGTCACCTGCCAATACAATTTCCTGAAAAGTATTGTATGCCTCATCAAAAGAAATCTCACCAAGCGGCTTTAACAGCTTACCAATGGAACCGATGTCCAGCGCGGCATACATCGGATGGTCCATGTGCCCCTCCGCTTTCTGCACCTCACCGATCGCTTCCCTTGCAAGCTGCAATCCAGCCGATACCAGCTCATCCACTGTATAATCTAGATTTTTGCACTTATAAGCATTTACGCCAAACGTGTTGGCGGTAACTATGTTACAGCCTGCCAGTAAGTACTCCTCGTGAATCTGCCGGATTACCTCCGGGTGCCGGATATTCCACGTCTCTGGAACCTCACCCGTTTGCAGTCCACGCTCCTGTAACAGCGTACCCATGCCGCCATCAAAAAATAAAATCCGATTTCCTAGTAATTCTCTAAACCCCATCATAATCCCCCATTATTTTGCAACCTCCCATAAGCTCATCTTCTCTGCTGTTTGCTGCATATTTATATACTTTTTTATACTTCCCGAAACTCACATTCTATTTTATCACAATTCTGGCATCTGCCGATATGACAGCTTTTTGGATTTGCTGTCAACCCGATCAGAGCACTCACACTCTTCGTGGGATACATCAGCAGACTGTCCGTGAGTGAAAGCCCTATGCGTTTGGTGCACTCAAGCTCCTCAAAAATAACCTTTTGGTACTCCAATGACAGGTCTCCATAACCCGGGCTGAACCGCGGTCGCAGGTAGAGCGCCGTGTTGTCCTTTGACACCTCCGCACAGATCTGTTCCTGAAGGATATTGCAGTACGCCTCGATACATGCCGCGCCGCACGCCTGTGTGATTGTTGCCTTCGTCATATTGAGTATCTCATATTTTTGTAAAAGCTTGTCCGCTTCGAGCCCCAGGGTTGCCGCAAGCATGATCACATGCCTGCACTGGGCAAGATTTGCCGCCAGATTCCGACTCTCAAAAGCAAACGTTGTGTTTTCCCCTTTCAGGACAACGATGCGCTCGGCCGCACTGCAGGCAAATATTTTGTAAATATTCCGCGGTGAGATGCTATCAAGCAGGCTTGTGAGCACCTCCTTAATCATTGCATTCACGTTGTCATCTGGCGTATTTGTCCCATATCCCAGATAACGATAGATCTCTTTGCGATTAATCCGCTTTTTGATGTCCTCATTTCTGATCTCCATGTATTATACTCCGTTCATACATATTAGGCGCGCAGCAATGCTGCACGCCCAACGGTTTGAGACTATTTCGAATCGTCCTTCTCTTCGCATCCGCAGGTGTTGTTATCCCCAAACCCTGCAAAACCACGCGGTTGTATCACCTCATTGCCGCAACCGCAACCATTGTTTGGCGGCGGACAGGGGGGCACAACTGGTGTAGGGAAGACAGGGTCACAGCAGCAGGAATCCTTACCGCAGTCGCGATCACATGTACACTGGTTCCGATTGCAGCCATTGCCCCAGAAACACCACAGTAAAATAATCCAAAACCAACAATTCATAAAAACAACTCCTCATGCATCAAGCACTTTTTCTAATACTTAATATATGAGGAGTATTTATTTCGGTTCCTTATATTTCTCTTTTTATTCTTCCCCGGTTTCGCTTTTTTATTTTTGGAATCATCCTTGTGCGGATATAGCGCATCGTGTATGCCTCTCCGTGTTCTGCCAGCATACACAGCAGTTTTTCAAGCGTCCGCCTCGTCCCTGGATGGATATAATTCAAAGAATTTCCGCTGCGGTAATATTCCAGTGGCATATAATCTTTATATTTTTCCTTATTATAGTTTTTGGAGGCAGCTACCCTGTCTATAAACATTTCAATTACATACCGATCTGGCATCCTAGCCGGAATGATCCCATCGCCTGCATGTGCACTGTAATCCATCCAATACTCATAATGATGCTTGTTGCGCCCCTTGTGATGCAGCCACGCCGACGAATACCCCTTCTCCTTCCGCTCTGCATTATTTGGACTCTGTGTACCCTGATAATACCTCGCCCCGACTAGAAATTCACTTGGCATATATTTGGAAAGGTCATGCAGCAGTCCCTGCCAATACAACCCGACAGAGAAGCAGCCTTTCATCACCATAAGCTTGTGGTGAGTAATTGTCTTAAAGTGTTTCCAGATATGCACTGCTGATTACCTCTTTCGACTCCTTTTATTTTTCACGGATACCTCCGCCCTTTTTTCTGACACGGATGTCATATTTTTGACCTGTGTCTGCACTGAAGCCTTCTGCCGCAGCTCCTCTTGTGTCAGTCTTCTTCCAGTTAAAATCATGACACTCCTTGGCGCAATATCAATATATTCCATATTCTTCTCCTCGTCAAACACAACGCTGTTTACCGCTGTGCCAAGAACGGTGCGCCATTTATGGTTTGCGATGGACGGCAGTGCAAAGCGGTGCGAATTCCAGTGCATATTGTAGGCAATATAGATATAATCGCCCTTCCCCTCATCACCCTGTCCACAGTACATAATCCCGATATGCCTATTATAATTCTCTAACTGCACCTTCCAGGCTTCCTCGCCGTGATAAGAGAGATCTGGATAACCATAGCCGTATCTGTCAAGCGTCGTAAGACTGTCTGGTAGATGCAGGATACTGTGCTGCTTGCGGAAGGCAATCAGCTCCCGCACATAGGTATAGAGCTCCTGGTTTCTGTCAAGTTCCCTCCAGTCAACCCATCCCGTCTCATTATCCTGACAGTAGCAGTTGTTATTGCCATACTGGCTATTTCCAAATTCGTCTCCCGCATACAGAAGTGGTGTTCCCTGCGCAGTAAACAGAAAGCTCAATGCGTTTTTCATCTGTCTGTCCCTGAGCTGTCTGATGGATTTCTTGCGCGAAGGCCCCTCCACCCCACAATTCCAGCTAAAATTGTAATTGGTTCCATCAGTGTTGTTCTCGCCGTTTGCCTCATTGTGCTTTTGCTCATATGACACAAGGTCTTTTAACGTAAAACCATAATAGTTTGTCATGTAATTGATGACACCGCACTGTGGATTTGCATTCCGCATATGATATCGAAAACTTTTGAGCGTATCCTGGTCCCCTTTGAGATATCTGCGCATATCGCACATATATTCGTCCCTGTAATACCCTAATACTTTTCTGGAAGGCCGCATTCCATTTGGATAAATCTCATGCAGGTAAAAATCCTCACACATAATTTTGGTATTTGCCAGAAGCGGGTCTGTAGCAATCAGTGTCATAGGCAGACGGCTTCCCTTGAGATGCACACCATCAATCTGATACGCCAGCACCCAGTATTTGATAATTTCAAGAATATATCCCTGCTTCACGTAATCAGGGAAATAGAACTGCATGATAACTTCAATCCCATTCTGGTGGAGCGTGCGCACCATACGGCGAAACTCCTCACAGGGATTGCCACTGGCCGCATAAGACGCCTTAGGCGCAAAGTAATACGCCTCCTTGTATCCCCAACAGTTGAGCCTGTTAGCTCTCTGCGGCTCCTCCTCAAGCTCCTCATCGATATGGTTTACCTGATATTCGATCTGCGTCCTGGTATTAACATCGATATTGTCCCATTCACATTCCTCATATTCATAGACGGGCATCAGCTCTATTGAGTTGACACCAAGGTCCTTCAGATAGGAAAGCTTTTCCATCAACCCCTCAAAGGTTCCCTTTTTCTTCACCTTTGAAGACGGATGCCTAGTAAAGCTTCTGATGTTGAGACAATACATGATGCTGTCATGATAGGGAATATGCAATGGAGCTGTCTCTCCCCAGTCAAATGCACTGTCATCAAAACCTCCCCGAAGCAGCGGACGCATCAGCTCACCCGAACGCCATTTCTCATTTCCAACAATTTTTTTCGCATAAGGATCAACAAAAATATGGTCGCCAATAAAAAAATTATACTCATAATCCCCTGCATTGATTCCCGATACTAACACGCAGCATATGTTTCCGATTCTGTGCTTTTGGTCAAATAAAATCCGCTCCTTCTGTACAACACCCTTTCGGTAGAAAATAATTCCGCATTCCTTGTCTGAGCCATTGATCATTGAAAAATTGATACCCGCCTCTTTGATGGAAGCGCCAAGCGGATATGGCTGTCCAATATTAATTTTTATCTTCTTCATAAAACCTCACTGTTTTAGCTGTTATAATCTAATCGATAATAAGAGGTAGAAATTCACAAATATCATCTCTGATAATAAAATCAACTTTGCTGTTGTGTTCAAATTCATTTTTGGAAAAAAGCACCTTGAGCTGTTCATGTTCCGGCGATGTATTATACTCAAGCCTGTCATTGTACATGTTCTTACCAAGGATCAGCATGACATCCGCTGTATCACAGGCCATCGCAGCCTGCGTCATAAGCTCCGAGTCCACACGCTCACCAATGAGCCGTATTCCTGGACGGATCGCCACCTTACAGTGATCACATTGTGGAATCCCTTTCGAGTTGATAATATACTGGATATCAAAATCCTTATTGCAGTGGGGACATTGGTTAATATTAATATTTCCATTTAAGTCTATCACATTTTTCAGAAATACCTTTTCTGGAATCCCATGATAATTTTGGCAGATTACCGCCGAGAGCTTTCCCTGATTCTGGAGCCTAATCAGCGCGTCATAGGCTGGTGTGATATGCTGCTC
>CAJUQZ010000187.1 GCA_910588755.1 uncultured Lachnospiraceae bacterium
ATGAAAGTCCCGGTCCCCTCCTCGTTATAATTCAATGCGGAATTTAGGTTATAAGAGAAATCCGGTAACACAGAGCGATAAGATAAGTACAGCGGAAGAACCGGGCAAGTTAAAGAAACGTAGATATATTGTGGCAAAAGAGCCGGTAATTGATGATGGTATCATGAATATTGGTCTGGGCTATATGCTTGGAAATGATGATAGTAAGATTATTTCCTACTCATGTAGCACGAATGTTTTTTCAGCGAAAGGAAATGCCGGACTTAATTATGTACATGGAGGATCTTCCCCACAAGAAATGTTAGTTCCGGTTATTGATATAAAAATGGATAAGGGTGCAGTGGAAACGCGCACCGTACAAATTATGCTTGTCAGTTTGGTGCAGAAGATTACCAATCTGATTACTACACTTGATTTTATCCAATCTGAACCGGTAAGTGATGTTGTAAAGGGGACAAAGTACAAATTGTTCTTCTTGTCAGACGATCATGAGAAGATTTCAAATGAAAATATCTATGTTGCTGATAAGAGGGATGAGGATGTGCAGAGGCGGTTGTTCCGTTTGCGTTTTACATTCAAGAATAAAAAGTATGATAAGAACAAAAAGTATTATCTTGTGGCTTATGATGAGAGCAATGATGTAGAGATGTTCCGCCATGAGGTTATCATGGATGTAGCATTTGCGAATGATTTTGGTTTTTAATACAAGGTGGTGTTAGCATGAGTGATTTCCAATACGAAGGCGATGCAGAACTTTTGACAAAATTGCAGAGTAATTTTGCTGGGAAGATCGTACGCAAAGACTTAACAAAAAGAATAAAAGAGGGGGCAAATGTTCCGGTTTATGTGCTGGAATATTTGCTGGGTATGTATTGTTCATCTTTGGATGAAGATGAGATAGAGGCTGGAGTTGATACTGTAAAAAGGATACTGGCAGAGAATTATGTCAGACCGGATGAAGCTCAGAAAATCATTGCAAAATTACGTGAGAGGGGCGCTTATACAGTTATTGATCGTATATCAGTGCATCTGAACATCCGAGAGGATATTTACGAGGCAGAGTTTTCCAATCTGGGGATTAAGCAAATACCTATAGCAGAAAGCTACGTAAGGGACTATGAAAGATTATTATGTGGCGGTATCTGGTGCATTATACAGATGGAGTACTATTATGATGAGGCAGACAAGCATCGTTCTCCATTTATGATACATAAGCTCACACCAATTCAGATGCCTAGCCTTGATTTTGAAGAAGTAAAGGCAGCAAGAGCAAAGTTCACAGATGATGAATGGATAGATGTTGTTCTTAGAAGTGTCGGAATGGAGCCGATACAGTTTAATAAGCGTGAGAAGTGGTTGCATCTTGCAAGACTTATTCCGCTTGTGGAAAATAATTATAACCTTGTCGAACTAGGACCGCGTGGCACTGGTAAATCTCATGTCTATAAAGAGATTAGTCCTAACAGTATCCTTGTATCAGGGGGTCAGACCACAGTAGCCAATCTGTTTTACAACATGGGTACAAAGCAGGTAGGACTTGTTGGTATGTGGGACTGTGTAGCATTTGATGAGGTTGCCGGAATCAAATTTAAAGATCATGATGGAGTGCAAATCATGAAAGATTATATGGCATCTGGCTCTTTTGCGAGGGGAAAAGAGGAAAAGAATGCTTATGCTTCAATGGTATTTGTAGGAAACATCAATCAGAGTGTGGATGCGATTTTGAAGACTTCACACCTGTTTGAGCCATTTCCGGAAGCAATGGGGAATGATACAGCATTTTTAGACCGTATTCATTGTTATATTCCGGGATGGGAGATCCCGAAGTATAGACCGGAATTTTTCACAAATGATTATGGATTTATTACAGATTATTTTTCGGAGATTATGCGTGAACTTAGAAAGATTTCCTATGCGGATGCATACACGCATTATTTCAAATTGGGAAATAACCTTAATCAGAGAGATGTTATAGCAGTCAAGAAAACGGTATCTGGATTCGTAAAACTTATTCATCCGGACGGAACGTTTCATAGAGAAAATGTAGAAGAAATTCTACGTTTTGCATTAGAGATGAGGCGTAGAGTTAAGGAACAACAGAAAAAAATAGGTGGTATGGAGTTTTATGATGTCAATTTCTCATACATTGATAATGACACATTTTCAGAGGAATATGTGCCAGTTCCGGAACAGGGAGGCAGTAAGTTAATTCCTGAAGGAATGAGTAAACCGGGACACGTATATACAGTGGGACATAGTAAAATCGGTATGCTTGGTGTATATAAGTTAGAAATGCAAATGACAGCCGGAAATGGAAAGTTTGAAAAAACTGGGCTTGGAACGGATAGAGAAGCAAAGGAAGCGGTAGACACTGCATATAGATACTTGAAAGCAAATGCAAGAGGAATAAGCGGCAGTATCAGTATGACTACAAAGGACTATATTTTTGACGTTCAGGATATGAATGGAATAGGTATGACAAAGAACCTATCGCTGGCATCTGTAGTTGCGATCTGTTCGATCGCTCTTGCAAAACCAGTGGTAAGCAGTGCGGTGGTAATGGGAGACTTCAGCATTGGCGGTACGGTAATGAAAGTGGAAGAATTGGCTAATACTTTGCAGGTTTGCTTGGATAGTGGTGCAAAGAAAGTATTGTTACCGATAGCCTCTGCTGTTGATTTGGGTACTGTACCGGCAGAATTGATTGGTTGTTTCAGCCTGATTTTTTATAACAGTGTAGAGGATGCGGTATTTAAGGCGTTAGGAGTTGAGTAATATGTCAACAGATAAATGAATACGTATTTAGATATGATAGAAAAATCTGAAATGTGCAGCGGGTGATGCGGGACCATATCAGGCGCTGTAGATGTTTATTCTAAAAAGGAAGCGGGTAAAGAGCAAGACTGCACGATGAAATATTGGATTCGCCCGGCATCCCTTACGGTAGAAGCCAAACAGGGCGAGATAGCGGAGCTTTTTGAGAAATTTGCAGCCATACCATTTGTTGACCGTATTAATAATCGAGCATCTTTTTGCTATTTGACAGGAGCGCGTCAAAGTGTTACGGTATAGGAAATGAATTGTTTTGCGTGAATAAGATGGAGGTTAAGATGGAGAACAATAGAAATGCGAAAGCTGGCAAAAAGTTTCTAGAAGGAATTCTTGTAAGCATCGAGATTATGGTGCTGTTTATACTGCTGCAGATTCTGGTAAGCTTTGTGGGAGCAGAAGCGGTGCTGGTTTCTAATTTGATACGGACTGGCAATGATATACAGCATGCGCAGTCAGCGGTGATGGATATGATGTATGACGCCAGCTATATGACGACACTGACAGTTTTGGGTACGCTGGTGTCAACACTTTTTTCGGTGCCGGCTTACTGGATCATATGGGGCAGGAAAAAGTCGGAACAGGATAAGCGGTATTTTCGGGAAAAGGTGTTAAAGATCAAACCGTTTGCAATGATTATCATAGCATCCTGCGGGCTTTATTACCTGGCAATCCTAATTTCAGCAGGAATTGCATTTGTCAGTCCTGGGGTGATGGAGGAATATAACGAGATGATGGATATGGCGTTGGGGGGAAGCCAGATGTTTGCGATGTTTGCAGCAGTGATATTGGCACCAGTCAACGAGGAATGTATCATGAGGGGGCTGATTTTAAAGAATCTGCAACGTTTCTTTTCGACGCCGGTTGTGGTTCTCATACAGGCGGTGCTGTTTGGCGTTTTTCATCTGAACTGGGTGCAGGGGCTGTATGTACTTCCTGTCGGGGCATCGCTTGGATATGTGGCAATTAAGAGCAGATCGATTCTCCCGTCGATCTTTATGCATCTGTTTTACAACACACTCTCCTTTGCGCTGGTGCTGCTTCCAGCGTTCTGCCAGACTGGTATTTTTGCGGTCAGTGCAGTGTTGGTGAGTGCGGTAGCGGTATGGTATATGGGTAGGACAGAGGCAACGCCCCAGATATCATAGAGTAATGTATATAGAAGGAGCAGGTTCATATGGAAAAGGCAAAAACAGATAACCGGACAGCGATTTTTGAGAGCGTACCGATACCAAAGGCGGTAGCGCTTCTGTGTGTCCCAACGATCATCAGTTCGCTTGTGATGGTGCTTTATAATTTGGCAGATACATATTTTGTCGGAATATTGAACGATCCTGTGCAGAATGCGGCAGTTACGCTTGCAGGACCAGTATTGCTGGCGTTTAATGCGATCAACAACCTGTTTGGTGTGGGCTGTTCGAGCATGATGAGTAGGGCGCTGGGGCGCAGGGACTATGATACGGTACACAGGACTTCTGCGTTTGGGTTTTACTGCGCGGTGGTGTGCGGTGCGCTGTTCTCGCTTGGGTGTACTGTGGGGAAAACTTCATTGCTGGCGCTGCTTGGGGCCGACGAGGTCACGGCGCAGGCGACGGCAGACTATATGAGATGGACGGTCACATGCGGTGCAGTGCCGGCGATTCTCAATGTGGTCATGGCAAATATGGTGCGTGCGGAGGGGTCTGCATTTCATGCCAGCATTGGAACGATGAGCGGCTGTCTCTTAAACATCGTGCTGGATCCGATTTTCATATTGCCGTGGGGGCTGGATATGGGGGCAGCAGGTGCAGGGCTTGCCACATTTATCTCGAATTGTGTGGCGTGTCTGTATTTCTTTGTGCTATTATATATCAGGAGAGAACGCACTTATGTCTGTATCCGACCAGATCAGTTCTGTCTTAGGGGGGCGATTGTTCTTGGCGTGTGTGGCGTGGGCATACCAGCGTCCATACAGAATCTGCTGAATGTGACTGGCATGACGATCCTCAACAATTTTACTTCTGTATTTGGTGCGGACGCGGTTGCAGCAATGGGAATCACACAGAAAATATATATGGTTCCGATGTATGTCTGTATGGGAATGTCACAGGGGATCATGCCGCTTGTGAGTTACAACTATGCCAGTGGAAACCACAAGAGGATGCGGTCGGCGGTTGTTTTTACAGGGACAATCAGCGTCGGTTTTATCACGGCAGCATCGTTGTTTTTCTATGTGGGTGCGGAGGGCGTTGTGCGTTTTTTTATGGACAACCCGTCTATCATTGCGTATGGGATACGGTTTTTGCGGGGCTTTTGTCTTGGGTTGCCCTTTCTGTGCATGGATTTTCTGGCGGTTGGTGTATTCCAGGCACTTGGATATGGGAAAAATGCGCTTGTCTTTGCAATCATGAGAAAAATTGTGTTGGAGATACCAGCGCTGTATCTCTTAAATCGCCTGTTTCCGCTGTATGGACTTGCCTACGCGCAGTTTGTGGCAGAGCTTGTGCTCGCAGTCGCGGCGGTGGTGGAGCTGTTATTGATATTCCGGAGGTTAGGCAGAAAAACGGAATATGTAGAGGATGTCTAAATCTGCCAGGGGATAATATGGAGGTTAGAAGAATATGTTAGAATTAGGAAAAATACAGTCGCTTGTCATTGTCAAGGAGCTGGATTTTGGCGTGTATCTCGGAGAGACGCCAAATGCTTCTATGGACGAGAGGGTGCTGCTCCCAAAAAAGCAGGTGCCGCAGGGAAGCGGAGTGGGCGATGCGATAGAGGTATTTTTGTATAAGGATTCGAAGGACAGAATCATTGCGACGACGAACAGGCCGCTGCTTTGTGTGGGCGGGATAGGGAAGCTTAGGGTTTCGCAGGTGACAAATATTGGGGCTTTTCTCGACTGGGGGCTTGAGAAGGATGTGCTGCTTCCATATAAAGAGCAGACGACAAAAGTCTGTGAGGGCGATGAGGTGTTGGTGGCACTCTATGTGGATAAGAGCAGCCGTCTGGCAGCCACGATGAAGCTATATCGCTATCTAAAGCAGGGTGGCAGTTTCGCAAAAGACGATGTCGTGCGCGGTACGGTGTATGAGATCAGGGAGGATATGGGGGCGTTTGTCGCTGTTGATGATCAGTATTCTGCACTGATTTCCACGCGGGAGCTGTATGGGGAAATCCGGGTTGGAGATGTGGTGACAGCGCGTGTTGCCAGTGTCAAGGGGGACGGGAAGCTGGACTTAAGCGTGCGTGAAAAAGCGTATCTGCAAATAGGCAGGGATGTGGGAAAACTGCTGGAAATCCTGGAAAGTTACGGTGGTGTGTTGCCGTTTTCAGACAAAGCAAGCCCCGAAGTTATCAGATGTGAGACTGGGATGAGCAAGAATGCGTTCAAGAGGGCTGTGGGAAATCTGCTGAAAAGTGGGCGGATTGTCATTAAGCCTGACGCCATCTGCCTGAAATAAAAACTGTACAAGAACGAAAAACAGCCCGGGGGCTGTTTTCGGTTTTCTACACACTGATGTCAATGTTTGCGCCGATATCTGGATTGACAGAGAGCTCCATTGCGGATGCATCGAGCATTTCCATCATGGAAGCAGTGATGACATCTGCCTGTTCCATAGATTTTGCAAGCATGGCTGTACCGACATCGGTGAGCAGGTTTGACTGCGCCATTTGCATGGAAAGACCTGGTATATCCATAGTACCATCCTCCTATCTCAAAATTTGAAATTTGTCAATATATCTCCCGATATATTTATAA
>CAJUQZ010000188.1 GCA_910588755.1 uncultured Lachnospiraceae bacterium
AAGGTTTGGCAATTCTGAGCTTTTTTATTTACTCATGAATAATTCAGGTTTAATACTATTTTTATGAGTCTGAACGATAAAGGGCAGGAAGCGGCACTCATTATTTTGCGGGCACTTGGCTTTGCACAGTCCGCAATGTTATCACAGGACGAGGAGCGGCAACGCAACTCGACAAAACAACTCGTATAAACACGAAGGAGACATCAGCCAATGTATATTCTCAACAGCGCGATTGTGCTTGTGCCCATACTCTTTGCCCTGTCTGTACATAATTATATCTGTCATGGCCGGCTGCCATTTCGCAGAAAAACTTCATTTTTTTGTATATATAGTGTGATTGCAGGCGCGTTCATGTTCGGCTTTGTTCGGGCGGGAGGAATAGGGGAAGACGGGATTGCACATATGGCTTTGACGCATAAGATAAAATTTACGATTCTGGGATGTGTCATGTCATTTTGTCTTGCGCTTGCTGTATGCCTGATCGCCGAAAAGGATGTAACACTTGATAAATTAGCAACCTACCTGACGCGTTTTTTTAAGGATATACAGAAATACTTCAAGTATGCAGTGCGTTCCGCCAGGGCAGATTTGCGCTCGGAGGTGGCAAATGCATTTCTGGATTGGCTGTGGTGGATCATTGAGCCATTTTGTATGATGCTGATCTATACACTGATATTTGGGGTTGTCTTCAAAGCATCGGAGGAATATTTCCCCATATTTATTTTTTCAGGCCTGTCCATGTGGACATTTTTCTCAAGAGGAGTCAATGTCAGTGTCAGTATTGTCAGAAACAACAAAGGAATTATTTCTAAAATTTACCTGCCAAAATTCATACTGTACCTTGCAAGGATGCTTGTTAATGGGTTCAAGATGCTTGTGTCCTTTGGGGTTGTTGTGGGAATGATGGCTGTATATCGTGTTCCGATTTCGGTAAATATTTTATACACAATTCCGATTATGGTTGTATTTTTCCTGTTTACCTTCGGATTGGGCAGTATTTTGATGCATTTTGGCGTATATGTCAGTGATCTGTCCTATATTGTCGGCATCGTTCTGAGTATGTTGATGTATTTTACAGGGATATTCTATTCAGTAGCAAACCGGATTCCAGCGCCATTTGGAGAGCTTCTAGAACAGTTTAATCCGGTCGCTTACTGCATTGCGTCGTTGCGGAATGCTTTGCTGTACTGTAAGGCGCCGCAGCTGGATCTGCTGGCGATGTGGGCGATGGTGTCACTGGTATTGGCTGCTTTGGGAGTATATACAGTTTACCGCAACGAGAATGCATATGTGAAGGTGATATGATGGAAAATAATGAGATTGTGATAGAGGCGAAAAACGTATGCATCAATTACAGAATCATGAAGAATGTGACAGTGCGCCATAATCTGTTTCAAAAACACACCCGCGGGGAAGTATTTGAGGCCGTCAAGGATGTGTCGTTTGCCGTAGAAAAAGGCGGGATTCTGGGAATCATTGGAAAGAACGGCAGCGGGAAATCAACCCTTCTGCGTGCAATTGCGGGCGTGTTCTCTCCCAATAGCGGCAGTATAGACCTAAAAGGGCATACGGTATCCCTGATGGCTCTAGGCGTTGGGTTTAAGGACAATCTCACAGGACGGGACAATATTTCTTTATCGGGCATGCTTCTTGGATTTACCGAGCGGCAGATACAGGATAAAATGCAGGAGATTATAGATTTTGCAGAGATTGGGGAGTTTATAGACAGACCGGTGAGGACATACTCAAGCGGCATGCATTCCAAACTGGCGTTTGCCATCACAGCGATGTTGGAGACAGACATTATGCTGGTTGATGAGGTTCTAAGTGTTGGGGATGAACGGTTTAAAAAGAAAAGCATGAACAAAATGAAGGAATTAATTAACGATAAATACAGAACCGTGATCATTGTGTCGCATAACATAGAGACACTAAAAAGTTTTTGCAACAGGGTGATGTGGCTGCATGATGGTGTCATCAAAGAGATTGGTGAACCGGCAAAAGTACTTGATCAGTATGTCAGGTTTATGAACGGGTAGCGGGCATCTTGATATTTAGGATAGATGAACCGGAGTGAAGTAGAACAGCATGGGAGATTTGATACATGAATTTGATAAACCGGCAGTATATTGGGAGAAAATAAAATTTGTGGTGATACTTGTATGCAGATTCCTCCAAAAAGGACTGGAATGGCTTCCCATCAGGAAAAACCGCATATGCATGATCTCCCTCACACACCGGGGATATGGGGACAATCTGAAATACATCTCTGAGTACCTGCGGCAAAAGGGAAAGTATGAAATCGCATGGATTACCCGGTATCCGGAGACATGTAGTGATATAAAGGGAATCAAAGTAATTAAGGCCAAGACGTTTGAACATTTGTCATGGCAGTTTACATCAAATGTATTGTTTTCAGATGATTACCTGTATATGGCACTGATTAAAAGGAAGATGCAGACATATATCAATACATGGCACGGCGGTATCAATTACAAAAAAGTAGGATATGAGGGTTTACTGTTCGAGACACAGTTTCAGGAAAAACATTTTGCGATACAGAACGAGAAACCCGACTATATGGTAGCTGGCAGTAAATTCTTTGAAACGAACATGAAAATGGCATTTCGACTGGAGCATACAACGTTTTTGCGGACAGGCCTGCCAAGAAATGACATCCTGTATCTAGGAGACAAGCATCTGGAAAACAACGTACGCAAGAAGCTGGGGCTGGAAGGAAAAAAAATACTGATATATGCGCCAACCTTTAGAAATACGGGGTTTGAGGATAATTTATTCGGATTTGACTGCGGGAGGGTTTTGAAGACATTGGAAGCCCGGCATGGAGGGGAGTGGGTGATGTTATACAGGGCGCATTATTTTGTTGACAGTACATATCAGTTTCAAAGATCAGACGTGATGAATGTATCAGGTTATAATGATATGCAGGAATTGTTGTTGATTAGCGACTATATGATATCAGATTATTCTTCCTGTATGTGGGATTTTCTGTTAAAAAGAAGGCCCTGTATTGTATATGCGCCAGACTGTGACCAGTATTGCCAGAATGACAGGGGATTGACCGCCGCGGGCAAAGCGATGCCATTTCCGGTCACAACAAACATGGATGAATTGATAGAAACCATTACGAAGTATGATGAGGATACGGAACATAGAAAAAACGAACAGCACCTCCAGGAGATGGGTTCTTATGATAAGGGTGCTGCGCGGAATGAATTGGGTTCTTTGGTTGAAAGACTTTGTACACAAGGAGAGAAAATGGAATGAAACGGATAATAACATATGGAACATTTGATTTACTGCATTATGGCCATATCAACCTGCTAAGGCGGGCAAAGGCAATGGGAGATTATCTTGTGGTGGTGCTGTCAACAGATGAATTTAACTGGGAGGAGAAAAAGAAGAAATGTTACTTCTCATATGAAGAAAGAAAAAATCTGCTAGAGGCAATTCGCTATGTTGATTTGGTAATTCCCGAAAATAACTGGGAACAGAAGGCAGTAGATGTCCAGGAGTATCATATTGATACATTTGTCATGGGAGATGACTGGGAGGGGAAGTTTGATTTCCTCAGGCGTTATTGTGACGTGGTATATCTGCCAAGGACACCGGAAATATCAACAACACAGATCAAAAAGGAGTTACAGGACAATTACGGGGGATGAAATGCTTATTAAAAAAATTATGAAAGGTCTGATAAATCTCATCAGACAGAACTATAAAGATAAGAAACTTCAGATGCGGACAAGATATGCATATTACTATCAGTATACAAAGATTGACGAAAAAACAGTGCTCTATGAGTCATTCTTTGGACGCGGCATGATCTGTAATCCTTACGCCATCTTCTTAGAGTTGATGGAAAATCCGGCATACAGAGGATATAAGCATGTGTGGGTGCTTGACAATCTCAAGGAACATAAAGATCTGATCAATGCATATAAAAAATATTCGAATGTATGTTTTGTACAGTATCAGGACAGGAAATACCTGAAATACTTAAGCAAAGCAAAATATCTTGTGAATAATGTTACCTTTCCTGCGTACTTTACGAAAAAGGATGGGCAGATCTATGTCAACACATGGCATGGGATTCCGCTAAAACATCTGGGATATGATATGCCAAACGGAAATATTGAAGTCAGCAACACCGTAAGGAATTTTCTCCATGCTGATTATCTGGTCTCTTCAAGCCCGTTTTTGACAGAGATTTACAGGCGTGCATACAAAATGGATAATATATATAATGGAAAAATTATAGAAGAAGGATATCCAAGGCTTGATATCCTGTTTCGCTTCTCAAAGGAAGAGATCTACAGGAAATTATCAGACAAAGGGATGCAGATTGAGCCTGGCAGGAAAATAATCTTATATGCGCCAACGTGGCGCGGTGTGTCATATGGCAAGGCTGAGAAAGATGTGGAATGCTACTACCAGTTTAAGAATGAACTAGAGCAATATATCGATACCAGTCAGTATCAGCTGTTAATCAAGGTACATCAGCGCGTGTATCAGCTTTCCAAAGATAGCCTCGACAAGGCTTTTTTCGTGCCCGCAACGATTGATGCCAACGAAATACTGGCTGTTGCGGATATCCTGATCAGCGATTTTTCCAGTATATTTTATGATTATCTTGCAACAGGGAAACCCGTACTGTTTTATATTGAGAATGCGGAGGAATATCAGGAAGAACGCGGCTTATATAGCGGAATCGATTCTTTGCCCGGACCGGTTGCGGAAAAGATATCCAAGTTAGGGGAGTTCATCGGGCGTATCGAGGAGATTACAAAGGAATATGAAGACAAATATATGGAGGTGAGGACATACAGCAATGCCTTTTCTGATGGTACTATCTCCAAGAAAATTGTAGACATTGTCTTCAATCATAACGAAGAACCCTATCAGCTGACAACATTAGAAAAGACGAAAGAAAGATTGTTTATCAGCCGTGGCGTAATGTTAGTGAATGGAATCAGCAGTGCCTGTATGAACCTGCTGAATGCAATTGACTATGACAGGTTTGATGTCACCCTGATGGTTGCCAAGATGACAAAAGGGAAGGAATCTGATCTATTGAATGAGATTCATCCCAATGTCAGGGTTTTGTATAGAAATTCGACTTATAACGCATCTTTTTGGGAACAAATCCGGGAGAAGTATCGCAAGCATATCAAGAGAAAAAGCATCTATACGGAAGAAATGTACCGGGAATGCAGGCGCTGTTATGGGAACACAGAGTTTGATTATCTGCTTGATTATGAGGGATATAATTATTTTTATAGCACGCTGCTGCTTCATATGAATGGTAAGGTTCGGGGAATCTGGCAGCACAATGATATGCTTGCTGAAAAAGAATTGAGATTTTCATGGCTGGACGGGTTTTTTGAACTCTACGAGTATTTTGATAAGATTATTGGCTGCAGCAGGCAGGTTATGAAGGTAAACAGGGATAATTTAAGCAAGTCGTCTTGTGAGAGGGAAAAGTATACCTATACGAAAAATATCGTCAATTCCAAACGTGTGCTTGAAGGCGCTTCGCAGGGACGGAAGGTTCTATTCAGGGGGCACGAATACTGTCTGACCAGGTTTGAGCAAGATAGCAGTTATAAGGTATCAAATCTAATTCCTTTAGGTCCGTGGATTCCTGATTCTGACAAACTGTCTTTGGACGGGGAAGAATACATTGCACAGGATATTTCCTGTCAGGGAAACGGAATTATCAAAGCAGGACTTTGTCTGGACAATATTGGCGAAACAACGGTTCGGCGTTTTATCACTGTGGGAAGACTGTCTCCGGAAAAGAATCATGAGATGCTGGTCAGGGCATTTCAAAGATTGCTGCAGGAGGAACCAGGATGTATGCTTTATATCGTAGGAGACGGTGTTCTCAAGAAGAAGATTCAGGAACTTATTGACAGCTTACATATGAAAAAAAATGTTATATTAACCGGGAATCTGGAGAATCCATTTGCATTGATGAAGTATTGCGATTGTTTTGTTCTGCCATCCCTGCATGAAGGACAGCCGATGGTCATTCACGAGGCCAGGGTACTCCACATGCCTGTCATTATGTCTGGATTTTCCTCCGCTGAAGATGCGATGATCGAAAACGGGCAGCTGGTGATCGGCACAAGTGAAGACGATATCTATGAAGGGCTGAAAGCATATATAGAAGGACGGGTGCCATGCAGTTATGAATTTGATATTGACATATACAACCGTGAAGCATATCAGGAATTTCTATTTGCCATAACGGCTGGTAAGTGATGGGACGGATTAATGTTGCATTAACAACTGTGAAGCATATCAGGAATTTCTATTTGCCATAACGGCTGGTAAGTGATGGGACGGATTAATGTTGCATTAACAACTGTGAAGCATATCAGGAATTTCTATTTGCCATAACGGCTGGTAAGTGATGGGACGGATTAATGTTGCATTAACAACTGTGAAGCATATCAGGAATTTCTATTTGCCATAACGGCTGGTAAGTGATGGGACGG
>CAJUQZ010000189.1 GCA_910588755.1 uncultured Lachnospiraceae bacterium
ATATTTGAGCATTACAAAACCCACTTTACTAACAATTCACTTCAGTCAACAATGCCACCGCATTGCCTCCTTCCTCCGCCTTGTCCTGTCAAAAATATTAGGCACTGTTTTTCACTGTTATTTAGGCAACGCTGTACTAGTAATAATTTCATTGCCAGGCAATGCACTTTACATCCAATTATATAAACATAACTTTGGTTTTTTGCAGAACAATTGCTTGCATTTTACCTGTAAAAATGTTACTATGAGTTAATATAAAATACGAATCACAATAAGGAGAAGCCTATGTTTGCAGCACCCAGCTATGTCGCACAGATTGAGAAAAAATATCCCGCTCCGCCAGCGTGCAGAATACATTTTGACGAAAATGATATCCAGCGTTTCGAAAAGGAACTTGGCCTTAGTCTGCCCTCTGATTTTTATGATTATCTAAAAATCTATGGCAACGGCAGTTTCGACGACTACTTTTACATCTGGTGTCCATTCTGGGAATCCGGGACAAAGGGCTTTCTATCATACACTACCCAGGCAGAAGAAAATTATCATTACCTTGAAAAAAGCAATCAGGATTTTATTCAGGCGCGAGGCTTTTCCCCCCAGCTGGACTGTAGATTTGCCGATGATGCGCTCGTCGTGGTAAACGGCAATCCCCAAAACGCCACATTCCTTAGGACCGAGAAGATTGACCGGTATACCCGATCCAAAATCCTGGCTTTCGGAGACCACTATCCCTATGACTTTTATCCTAATAAAAACGGGCTGCTGTGCTTTGGCAGAACGGACGATGACGACTTTTTTGTCCGTATTCACGGCACAAGGACAAGCATCGTACTGTACAGTGAGGGATACTATGAGTTTGATATGGGGATCACCGAATTTATCTATGGGTTTCTCACACAGACCATCCAGCTGCCCATGCAGAACGAAAATAATACCGACTGGCATTTTGTTCCGTATACAAATGTATAATCCCTCTGTCTGTGTGACCTGTTTACCATACCACGCAACATCAGTCACAGCATCAGTTGTCCCTCGATACCATCAAAATCAATCACCCTTACTGTCCCGTCTTTATGTGTGATCTTTACCGGTCCATAGCCGCCCTTAGACTGTGGATCCGTGTACGTGATCCTCTGAATCGGAAACAACTCATCGTCCGTAAAATCGACAAGCTCCTCCTTCGTGATCACCTGCGAGACAAGAAGCGCCTGCTCATAATGATTGTGATTGCGCCTTGCCGTCTTGGCATACACAACGATCGACCGCTCCGAGTCTGGGTTGGTGCCTGTGCTGTTTATAATTTTGAGCATATCCCAGCCGTCATAGATGGTCATGGCAAGCTGCTTCTCTCGCCCTGTGAAATCTTTTCCCGTCAGAATGACAGCACGCGCTGTTCCGGAGTCGTACTCCTGTTCCCTGGTAATAATCGCTGTACCGTTATCAGGAAAACCGTACGCCCCGAGTGTCAGTTCAACCGGCCTCCTGAACAATCTAATCCTGTCCGCGCGCATCACACCATAAGGGACCGTGTAATCAGCAAGGTTTATGGCCTGTAACCAGTGACACTCCGTCTCCAGCTCGTAGCCAAAGAACTGTCTGCGATAGAGCACACGATCCCGCTCCCCGTACCAGAATGTCACATTCGCCCTATCATATGTATCCGACGTCACATCGTGCAGGACATACTGCTGCGATTCCACACATGTGTGAGACGCTGATTCCTCGCATGTGTGAGGCGCTGACTCCTCGCATGTGTACGGTGCTGATTCCTCGCATGTGTACGACGCTGATTCCTCACATGTGTACGGCGCCGACTCCTCAGCCCCGCATGGCGTGGACTCCCACGGATATTTCGTGTTAAAACAAAGTTTGGAATAATTCCACATACCATGCACATCCGTCTTGTTTTTGACGACCTTCCCGCTTCTTAAGATCGTCTCACCGTTTGCCTTGTGATTGCTGAAGCACAGTGCCGGACCGTTTAAAGTCGTTGTCTTTACCTCCTTTTCACCCAGCCGCTCCCATGTACCATTGTTTTCTTTTGCCGTCCAGAAAGGATGGTCTGCAGGCAGATACAGACACAGAAACGCCTTTCCCAGCCAGAACGGGGACTCCGCACACGAATATCCCTGTACAAGCGGCATGAATTGTCCGTAAAATCCAAGCGTTGGAATCCCCTCATACAGAAAATCCCCGCGCCCTAGAAACTGCATCAGGGAGCCCGACGAGATGCGTCTTGCAAGCCCAGGATCCGCCTCGTAATCTCTAAGCATCATATTGCCGTCAAAAGCGCTGGTTGCAGCATTGCGGTAGATATTACTCCGTCCCCACATGTTCGTGAAGCCGTCCTCGTCAAAAAAGTCCGCATAGGTTTTCATCAGCGCGTTGGAGTTTTCCTCAAAACACTTTGCAAGATAAGGCTCATGTGCATAGCCATACCATTTGTTCCAGAGCGGCGCATAGACGTTGAACGCCCAGCAGGAATAATAATCAAACGAATGTCCGTCGCGATACCAGCCGTCCCCGGCATAATAGGCAAGAATCGCCTGCGCGTGCTCCCGCATGATATCCGTGTCAATTGGATAGCCCTCCATGTTCAGAAACGCCATGTCGAGCATATTGAAAAGGCGCCAATTCTGCGGCACCGTATTACCATGTGCGTACGCAAGCAGAAGGTCTGCGATAAGATCCTTCTCCTCTTTTGTGTACGTGTCCCATATTTCCGTCTTACTCATCCACAGACAGATGACCAGCGCGCACGTCTCCACGGTCTGCTGAAACGCCCGGAACGGGTCAGCATCCTTTGACAGCCTTTTGCACTCCGCATAGCTTCCCACATACACACTGTCCCCCGGTGTACAGGCTCTGAGAATCTGGTTCTTATAATAATCTCTGACACAGATGTCATTTAATACGAGCTCAGGCTTGATATGAATGAGCGGCGCCGCGATAAAAAGTGAACGCGCAAGCCCCTCAAAATACTCCGCCTTAAACTCCCACACCGCGTCCGCACTGTGAGGATATGTAACCTTAGTCTCCTTCCTAGGCATCACGACCGGATCCTCAAAGTTCCTGATATTCTGAAAAATCCCGCTCAACAAATACTCCGCTGCCTCAATCCAACTCTCACGCGTCAGGCCGGTGTATGGGCTTAATTCATAATCTACATATTTTGGTTCAAATACATTTTCCACACCGATTACCTCATTTTCAATCGCTCATTTTCGAGGTTCTTTTTTCAACTGGTCATGATAATATTCATAAGCGCGCTTCGCAAACTGCTCTCCCGCCTCATCCCAAAAATATTCGTTCGTCTCGTCCAGTATGACCTCATCCTGTTCAGTGAAATATTCGGGAATATCCCAGTATGCTTTTAGCCGTGGATCGTCCTTAAATTTCTCAAAGACCTGCTCATACGTCTCATGAAGCCGTTCTAAGAGGTTGCGGTCTCCAATTTTTTTCAGCCCGCACATCGCATACCAATATCCAGAATACCCCCAATTGCAGAAAAATTGTTCAAATCCACCGTTATACATATCCACCAGCAATTTCCAAAGACCAGCAATTTCTCTTTCCTCCTGATCCAGCCGATCCCAGTCACCACCAAAGTTGGCTTCCAAAGTCTCATTGAACTGAATCGAATAGTCGTCCCACAGTTTCACATAGTCCATCCTATTATCCTCCTACCAGATAAAAAACTCTTTTCCCGTCAGCTTCCAGATGGCTTCTATAAAATAATAGTCGCCATATATAATCGAAATTTCATGCTCCGCATCGTGGTATGCGGCAGTGCATTTTTCTACCAGATTGTCCATGTTCTCGTCCCAGTTGCAGCGCTTGTCCGCAAGCGTCTTAAGCATCTCGAGCGCTGCGTCCTCATATTTGGACTTTTCACTTTCAGGCACATATTTTGCAAGCTCAATCAGGCCGCATGACGCGATCGCCGCCGCGGTAGAATCCTCATAAGCCGGCGTCGCAGGCTGTCTAAAATCAACCGGTATCAACTTTGACGCGGGGATATTGGCGATAAAGTAATCCGCCACCTTCTTTGACGCAGCAAGATACCGCTCCTCCCCTGTGTGGATATAACTCAATAGAAATCCATACATAGCCCACGCCTGCCCTCTTGTCCAAGAAGAGCCATGCCCATAGCCCTGTCCGCCGACAGAGTGCAGATACGCGCCGGTCCCTGCGTCAAACTCAACGATGTGCTTTGCCGATCCATCCTCACGGATAAAATACTGAAGCGCCGTATCCGCATGCATCTTCGCTATATGATGAAACCTCGGATCATGCAGCTCGTCACCCGCCCAATACAATAGCGGCAGGTTCATCATGCAATCAATAATTGCGCGCCCTGCAAAGGAACCGTCCTCGTTTCCGTCCCAGCTGTTCCACGCACGGATAAACTTCCCAGCAGGATTAAAGCGGCCAGCGAGATTGTCCGCAGCAAGCAGCGCCCGGTTTCTTGATGCCATATCGCCTGTCATGCGATAGTGGACAACCGCTGTCGGCAGCCACTTAAACCCGCTGTCATGATCCATGCCCTGACGATTCATAAGGTTTTCGTCAAGCCTCATCTCCGTGCGCAGCGCATTCTCCAGATAGACAGGCTCCTTCGCCGCATGGTAAAGCTGCCACATCATACCGCCCCAGAAACCGTTTGTCCACCAGCAGATATCCGTCCCGCCCCGGTCATCAAACACACCGTCTTTTGTCGTATATGGGATTTTGCCACGGTTTCGCTCCGCAACCTTTATTTCCTTTGCGAGAATCTTTTCGTATACCTTGCTGATCCATTCTCTTTCCATAGTGCTCTCCTTTCCCATATCAGGCCCGCCCTTAATCCTCCTGCCCTACTGGAATATACTTCCATGTATACGACCTGCCTCTGTCGATCTTATGGGAATCCTGCGACACGCACTCAAATTCTTCCATGTTGATATATTTCTGCATGGCAGCACGCACCTCCTCCTCAGTGAGCGCAACATCCGAGTGCGCACCGATTCCTTCAAAACATACCTCACCCTCAAAAACAAATGGAACATCTTCGCCGTACTCGTCATTCCAGTATACGTTTGCCGTTCCCGACCACCGCATCAGAAATGCCGTTCCGCGGCGCTCCAGAAATTCAATCTTTCCACTGGTAACTGCCTCGTGTTCAAATACATATAAGGAACCTGCCTCCTCATCGTTTTCATTGTACTCGGACTCCCAGCACAGCGTCTGCCCCTCCAGCTCCTTCCACGATGAAATATCCAGCGCAAAACCATTATTGTGATAGAGGTACGGACTTACGGACTCATAAAACGGCTCCTCGCCCTCTTCAAGCTCGTCGAGCTCCTCACTGCTAAGCTCATAGACGAAATCCCCCTCTTTCATCTGAATATCAATCGTCCAGCTAAAATCTTCCTCCGAACACATGCTGCCTGCGCGCTGGTTGATCACCGGCTCAAAATAATCCGCCCTGATTTTGGCTCTTTCTACTTCAAAAATTAATTTTCCCAACTTGAACATATGTTTTGTCTCCTTATCTTTATCCTGTTCAACCGCAAACCGCTCAACGCAGACGGCCAAACGCTTCGTCTGTGATCACATTTCCATCCGCTGTATAAATGCCAGGATTTCTCTCCTGCAAAGCCAAAATCAACGCTGTGCCGGATTCCTTAGAGCATTCCGTGATGGCACGTACTCCGTTCTGCTCAGAAGCATGACCGTGAGGTAGTCGAGTTCTTTGTGCACTGGCATACTGTCCACCTTTAAGGTCTGCTTTACCAGACAGGCAGCCTTCAGATCCGCAATCTTTATCACCATATTGTGCGCGTCTGCCAGATATATGTAATCCCTCGTTAATATGCCATCCGGCTGTCCGGCAGCCATCGCTTTTGCCGCGTCTAGCAGCTTCACTGCGCGGCACTCCCTGTCCATAACCTGACGATCAAACGCGTCCATATCACTTATAGTATATCCGCTGTTTTTTGCACATTTTTTTTCCAACTCTGCGCGCCCCGTGCATGGCGAATGACCGTGATAACAATGCACAAAAGGCCAATCACCGCCAGAAATACAAAGACGCCCATGATTACATAACCGGCACCGATCAAGTCATCTTGTCCCTCCAACCTATATTGTTCGATCCTTCCGCGCGCCCAGTATGCGCCAAATACACCACCCAGCAACACGATACCGAAAAAGAGATAAATACCCACTGAAATTTTGGCCGTCCTCTTTCTGATTGCGCTAAACACGCCCTTGGCATAATGCTTCTCTCTGTAATCCTCACTCATAACTGGTAAATATTTTCCATATTGTATTTCTCCTTCCATTATATAAATATATTATGGAAACACTGATTTAATCGTGCCAACATCCTGCATTTCTGATATAATAAATATAT
>CAJUQZ010000190.1 GCA_910588755.1 uncultured Lachnospiraceae bacterium
CGTCAATCTCCACTGTGTCAAAAACAGCAACAGGTGCGATTTCGCCGCTGCGTCCTGTCTGCCATTCAATAGACCGGAAGATTGTTTCATAGGTGTCATCCTCAAATTTGAAGGCAATGCCGTCATTGTAATGGTGGCCGGTCCTGCCGAGACTTGCAGAATAGGAAAGGCTGTCATACCGCAGAACCATCCCGTCAATGGGGATGTCTGAGGTCTCTGCAAGTTCCTGCAGGTTCTGGATCTGCTTTTCAATTTCTTCTGCGGAGGCGCCTGCCGGAACCGGCACAAAAGGACAGATTCCGAAACCGAAATCAATCATGGAAAGCAGCAGTGCGCTGCGGCTGTCCCTTATATCCTCAAATTTGTCCATGCCTGCAAGGATATTGAAGGCAAAAAAGCTGATTTCCCGTTCCCTGCAGGTGTTTGCATCCAGACACCGGATAGAGCCAGAGGCAAGGTTCCTTGCATTGCGGTAGGGTTTTCCATCGCTTCCTGCAAGAGTATCCTTCAGACGTTCAAAATCGCTCTTATGGATGAATCCCTCGCCTGATAATTCAAGGTGCCCCTTATACGGGATGGACAGCGGCACATTCCGGAAGGCGGCTACGTTGTGGGTAATAAGTTCCCCTTCATCGCCGTCGCCCCTGGTGGAGCCTTCCACAAGTTTCCCATCCTCGTAAACGAGCTTTACGGTCAGGCCGTCCAGCTTCAGCATGAGCAGAGCGGCATGGTCTTTGGCAAAAGAAGCCAAATCGCTCACCATCTTGGTTTTATCCAGAGAGAGCAGCGGGATGCGGTGCCGTACCTTCTCCAGGTTGCTGACAGCCTTATAGCCCACCGTCTGGGTGGGGGAGTTGCTTAAGATGATCCCTGTTTCTTTCTCTGCACGCGCCAGCTCATCATAGAGATGGTCATAGACGGCATCGGATACGCTGGGTGCATCTTCATTGTAGTATTCGTGGCGGTAGCGGTTGAGCTTGTCTACCAGCTCATGGATACGTTCTGTTGTTTGTGACATTCGTTTTACCTCTTTTCTTTTTTTATTTTGCCATTGGATCTGTGAATTCCTGTTTCCGGCCTCCTTCCTTGAACTCAGCTGTCGCTTCGTTGTCGCGGTATTCGCCGACTGAGAATGCAAGCATTCTCGCTCGGCTCATTACTCGCGCAAAAAAGGCAGGAGATGATAACGGCCTGCTTGCCGTAGTCATTCCTGCCTGCGTACAGATATGCTGTATGAAAGCCTGCAAAATGTTAATTTACAGACATAAAAAAGCCAGAAGGCGTAAAGTGTCCTGCACTTTATACTTTCTGACTCCGTACAAACTTAAACAGCGTGTGCTTCTCGTCCTGGAACTGCACAAAATTCAACAACAAATTTATGATAGCACAATATATGGGATAAGTCAAATACAAAATACTATATATTGTATGCATGGATGAAATATTTCTTTTTTAGGGAAACGAATGCGCTTCTGGCATCATAGAGCCTTCCGTTCATGGCATATTCGGTTTCTGCTTCTAAGATTGCGGCATCCATTTCGGCGGTTTCCAGTTCACATTCTTTGGCATTCTTCAGGTCTGTATCTGAGTTGGTCTGTGGCATTTTAAGCCCCCTGCTTGTTTGGGATATATAAACAACATTATGTGTAGAATACATATCACCCTATATCATTCTACATTTCAGGGGAGAATATGAGAACGAAGTATAATTTTATACTTTAGTAGTATTTCCTTTCGTGTCGTATGATTGCAGAATGACATAGGCAGAGGAATAATAAGAAAAAATCTGAAAACTACACACTAATCACAAAATTCTATGTTATGCTGTTTCCTGGAGGTGTTCCTATGCAAAGAATTTTAGTTGTCGAGGATGACTTGGATATTCAAGAACTGTTGAAAAACTTTTTGCAAGAGGTTGGCTATGAGATTGTTTTAGCCAGTGACGGTGTAGAGGCCCTATCCACATTTTCTTCCGCACAGTTTGATTTGGTTTTGCTTGATGTAATGCTCCCCAAAATTGACGGTTTTGCTGTCTGTGAACTGATACGCAAGCAATCTCAGGTGCCGATCATCATGCTTACTGCATTGAGTGGCGAGGAGGAACAAATCCGGGGGCTGGATTTACAAGTTGATGATTACATCACAAAACCCTTTTCCATGCCGATTTTAATTCGCAAAATTGCGGCTGTCCTTCGCCGGAGCAGTGGGCCACAGGAGGATGAACACAAGACGATTACCTACCAAAATCTGCTTTTGGATTTTGATAATCATACCGCTACTGTCGATGGAACTACACACGAATTGACCCAGCGGGAATTTGAGGTGCTGAAAGAATTGCTAACCCAGCAAGGACGTATTCTGACCCGACAAAACCTTTTGGACAAGTTGTGGCGCTATGACTTTTATGGGGATGAACGTGTTGTTGATACCCACATCAAGAATTTGAGAAAAAAGCTGGGTATTGACTTCATCCAGACAATCAGAGGGGTGGGATATAAAATTGATAAAGAAAATTAAGAGCAGTTTATTTGCAAAAGTTTTTCTCACCACATCGGCTATGTTATTATGTATTTCGCTGCTGGTGTTTGGGCTGTTGGCGTGGCTCATGCCGCAGACCTATTCCAATAGACTAAACACAGTTTTGGATGACCGAGCGCAAAGGTTTGTTTCCGAATTGGAACAGGTAGCTTTTTCAGATAGCGGCGGCCTGTTCGATCAGTTTATAGCGGACACAGAAATCAATTCCGTTGAGCTATACAACAGCAACGGCGATTGGGTTCCGCTACCCACAGAAGCATTTGACAATGAGTGGGGCGGTAATATCGCGCAATCAGCATATACCGGCTCGGGTGAAACAAATCCTATTTTATCGAACAGCTACTACTTTTCTTTCGCTGATTGTAGTGATCGTTATATGCTCACTGTCTATGGAGAGGCGGAACAGATTGCGGAACTGCAACAATCCTTTATCCGTATTTTCCCGATTGTTCTGCTGGTCGTTTTGGTGGCTGCTTTTGTTGTGTCCTGGCTATACTCCCGTATCATTACAAAGCCGGTACTGGCAATCAGCAGCATATCAGAAAAAATGTCTAATTTACAGTTGGATTGGAAAATTGATGAACAGCGCACAGACGAATTAGGCATATTGGAGAAAAGCCTTAATAAGTTGTCCCACAATCTTTCCGGCGCACTTTCCGAGTTGCAAAACGCAAACAAAAAACTTGAAGCCGACATTGAGCATGAAAAAGAATTGGAGCAGGCCCGTACAGACTTCTTTTCGGCGGTGTCCCATGAACTGAAAACGCCTGTTACCATCATTAAAGGCCAATTAGAGGGGATGCTCCTTGGCATTGGAGCCTATAAAGACCATGAAAAATATCTGTCAAGAGCGCTGGAAATCGCAAACACTCTTGAAACGATGGTGCAGGAAATATTGACAATTTCGCGCCTAGAAACCGCAGGAGAACATTTTAGGCATGACCGTTTGGATTGTGTTCAGATTATCAAATCCTATTTGAGCGAAACCGAAGATTTAATTGCGGAAAAGGATTTGCAAATACATCTTGAGATACCACCAGCTGCCTTTATAAACGGTAATAAAATGTTGATGGAAAAGGTATTTTCAAATCTCATTGGAAATGCAATCAAATATTCTCCCTATGGGGCATCTATTTGTATTTCCACCTATATAGAGCAAGGACAGTTATGCTTTTCTGTTGAGAACACAGGTGTGCATATCTCAGAGGACAGTATTCCGAAACTGTTTGACGCATTTTATCGGGTGGAGCAGTCCAGGAGCCGCAAAACTGGCGGGAGTGGACTTGGGCTATATATCGTACAGGAAATCCTACGTCAACATGGAACTGAATGTAGGGTCTGCAATACGCAGTTCGGGGTAAAATTCTCCTTTACAATTTAGGCACAGCAATAAAAGCGGCGGGTGGCTCACTCGCTGCTTTTCAACTACACACAAATCACAAACTAATTCCAAATGTATCACAAAAAAGGATGGTATTCTTTAGGTATCTCAAAGAAAGGAAGGTGTTTCTTCAATGAACACAAAAAACTTACTCGCATTAGCCCTTGGCGGGGTGTTGCTCGTTGGGTGTTTAGCCGGGTGCAGTACGGCGGCGGCATTCCAAGGCGGCACTTCCCCTATCAGCACTACTTCCCCGCAAATTTCGAGTTCGTCCAGCCCGCCCCTCTCCGCAACGACTGAAGATGGAGCAGCTGTCACCAATGTTTCTTACGAGGAACAGTTCAAACCCTATGAGCAGTTTGGTCTGACATACGATGCCAGCAAAAATGAACTGCAATACAATGGTAAAGTGGTACGGTGGTTTGAGGATTACTATACCGTAGAGGATGGTATCCAGGCTGGCCAGGACTTTTTCAACGAAAACGGAGAAGTCGATGTGTATGCTGTCCGCGATTTCAGCAGTATTGTCCGGAGCGATGATGGCTCTTTTGACCCCAGCGGAAAACTGATTGGTGTCAAGGAGTTTTCTGCGGAAGAATTTGCCGCCCGTGACATTGAGGCAATCAAAAATCCGCCGTCTTCTGTTGCCATAACTGGTGATCCGCCTACTGCCAAGGAACTTGAAGATAGGGCAAAGGAATATGAGGCGTTTGGTGTCACCTATGACATTAAAAATGACCAGTGGTATTTCAACGGCGAAAAGGTTCGGATTTTTCAGGATGTGCTGATTTCCAACGGCGAAAGCCTGTCCGGGGGAAACTTCCACGGCGCACTCCGCACTCTGGGGAGTGCAGACGGAACTATCGACATTTACACGGTGCGCGACTTTACAAACCTGGACGCTAACGGGTATGGGACGTTGACTGGCGTTGAGAAGTTCAGCCAAGAGGAATTTGATGAACATACACGCAGAGATGCACAGACCAGCTCCGGCTTCTGTACTGTAACACAAGAATAAACAAACTGCCACACGACGGCAAGAGAAGCTATTGTAGAATTGCTAATCCCGGCATTTATACCGTTCAATTTAATTAAAGGGGGAATGAATGCAGCGATAACAATGCTTTTATATAAACCTGTTGTAACTACTTTGCGCTGTTCAAATTTAATTGAAATCAGGCAGGATTCAGGTAAAATGCAGATAAATGTCGGAATTTTATTGTTGGCTTTACTAATTCTTATAACTTGTGTGTTATTGATACTTTCTTTTAATGATAAGATTTAAGGTGTGAGCCTGTCCATGATACTGGAGGAATGGCAGACAGAAGTAAAGGGTGATACAGCGGCGAAGTACAAAGTATTAAAAGAGCTTATGCACGATGCAAGAGTGGACAGTGTTGTGTGTGCCACGGATGAGAATAAAAAAGGGGAGACACAGCATAAGCTGCATCTCCCCGGTTGCTTCTAAAGCGGGCATTGCCCGTTTTATTTTTCTTTTGGTGGTTTTTTCTTTGGACACCATGCTGGTGATGTCTTGACAGGGACAGTATCCGAATATCTTGCCCCATATCCAAGGAAACCGGGCATTTTCTGCATCCTTTTTTTATGGAAATAGTTCTCGATATAGCGCTGGTCAGGATGCCTGCAGGTGAAGCTGGTTCTTGTATTCCCCAAAGAGCGGAACCCGCTGCAGTGCTGGCAGGCGGAGCATTTTATGGTCTGTTTTTGGTCTTTCATTATGCCGTCTCCTTTTTGTTTTCCAGTTTCTTCAGGTTTTCTATGTGGTGCCTAACTAAAATGTGGAAACTGTCATCCAGATACGTCTGCCCTTTTTCTTCCATCAGCTGCATGGCTTCCTTTTGCTGTTGATACCATTTCTGCTGGGGCACATTTTCTTTATTGCATATAAGGAAAGTAACAATAGAGGTCGGATATTGGAGTTCATGCAGCTTGAGGTTTTCGGCATAACTTTGTGCGGCCTCCCGGTCATCAAAGATGTCATGATACAGCCTTTGTACCAGTGGAATGCCTTTGAACGGAGCAAGGAAATCTTCCGTCACGATATAGCCGAGCTGGTCATCCGGAATGTCTTCAACATGATAGGTTGTAATGTAGGAAACCTGCCCGAAGGCGTAATCCCGGCGGAAGGTCCGTTTGCTGCCATCAAAGACAGCTTCCCGCTCCAGATAGGTCTGGCCGTCAAATTCACTGGTTTCGCAGTCCTTATAGGTTACATTCCCTTCACTGTCTGTTTCCTCCTCCTTGATGGCAAACTGGAAACAGGACTTTTCGGAAAGCGCCTGCAGGATCTTTTCCCGGATGTTCTCCACATAGGGGAAATCTTTGGCAATGTCATCTGCGA
>CAJUQZ010000191.1 GCA_910588755.1 uncultured Lachnospiraceae bacterium
GTGCTCGTGTGCAATTGAGTAGGGGAATGCCCTTCTCCACTACTTGCGCGCCGGGCACCCGTCATCAAACCGATTTATCGGTTTGATGACACATTTCCTTTGGGTGCTCGTGTGCATAAAAAAGGTGGATAAGCACTGTTATCCACCAAAATCCGTTTGTTTTGATATTTTTTAGAAAATTCTTCTCACTGACAAAATATTTCTGTAAGACGCGTTCGAAACGATAATCCCCGTCTTGGATGTACTGGCATGTACAATCTGTCCATTGCCGACATAAAGACCGACATGACCAGAATAGCATACAATATCACCAGGCTGCGCATTGCTCAGTCCTCCGACATCATATCCTTGGCTCCGCAGTGCGGATGAAGAATGTGGCAGACTCACACCAAAGTTGGAATATACACTCATGACAAATCCTGAACAGTCTGCACCGTTTGTAAGGCTTGTTCCACCATATACATATGGATTGCCGACAAACTGCGTCGCATAATCAATGACTGCCTTACCCATCGCGCTTCCCTCTGAAGACGCCGCTGTGCTTCTTGCTGATTCGATTGTTGCCTGGTTTGCTGCTGTTCTCTGTGCCTGTGTCTCCGCCTGCTTCTGCAGTCTCGCCGCCTCTGTTGCTGCTGCGGCAGCCCTTGCCTCCTCGCGGGCCTTGGCTTCTTTGGCAAGTCTTATCGCTTCTTCCTCTTTTGACTCTGCGTGTGCGAAGTCTGTCCTAAGATTGATATAGTCCCTAGAGACATAACCGTCGCCTTCCTCAATCGCAATCTTAACCCATCCGTCAAGCTCCTCAAGCACGACTAATTCCTCATTGATTGGCACGAGTCCAAGTACTGCTGATTCCGTGCTTGCATCCTGGCGCACTTTAAGTGTTGTGGTATTTACGACAGCGTATGTGGTTCCTACCTCCTTAGCCAGCTGCGCCGCCTCTTTGCCAGCTGCGCAAAACTCACCTTTGACATACCCTGTACAGTTTCCTGATACAATCTTATACCATCCGTCTTTCTCCTCGACAAGCTCACCAACAGAATTTGCATAGAGCTTCCCGACAACGTCCCCGTCCTCGCCCGGTGTGCTTCTGACATTGACATAGTTTGTAACCTGGGCAATGACTAGTCCAGAGAAATCCTGCTCGTCTCCACTGGTCTTTTCCTCTGTCACAGCTTCGGTCTTCGCCACGATCTCTACATCATCATAGATATCTGTTGCGGAGAAACCTGCACTGACCTCAAAATCATTGTCGTCTATAACCGCGTTGTCTGTCTCCTCACCGGAAGCACCTTCTGTAGAAGCTTCCTCAGTGGATGTTTCCTCTGTACTGCTGCTTTCCCCAGAAGTCTCCTCTGTGGATGTCTCCCCGGTCGATTCATTCTCCTTAGAAGTTTCCTCGGTTGACTCATTATCTTCAGAGGTTTCCTCAGTGGACTCATTCTCCTTAGAGGTTTCCTCAGTAGATTCCTTCTCACCAGAAGTCTCCTCTATAGAATCATTCTCCTCGGATGACTCCTCAGTCCCGGAAGTTTCTTCTGTAGATGTTCCTTCTGTATCGCTGTTTTCCTCGGCATCATCGCTTTCTTCAGAAGTCTCCTGTGTGGATGCTTCCTCAAAAGTCTCCTCCGCTGAAGTCTCCTCCGGGCGCTCTTCCCTGGAAGTTTCCTGATCTGATGACTGCTCTGGAACGACCCAATCACTCATCAGTTCCGTAGAGAACTCCAGTGACGATTCCTGCTGTGTCTCCTCTGTACTGGCACTGTTGCTTTCCTCTGTACTTTTGCCCGCCAGCACCTGTGACTCTGCCTCACTGATTGCCTCGCTGATCTCCTGTGTAAACTCCTCTGATACCTTCGTTGTCGTCGTCTTTGTGTTTACCAGCACAACACTCTGTGGTAAGGCTGCTGACGCCATCCGCTCTGATGCTTTTATAATATTAGGCTGTAAGCCTGATGCGCTCTCAAGATAAGCTATGTTCTGGACAACCTCCACCTGCAGATCCTGGATGGTGCTTCCCTCATCTAACACCACTGCAACACCCGCTGCAGGCACATCAGATGAATTGTGAAACTTTGCTTCAAGTGTCGTCTGGTAACTGGATAGCGAAAGTGTTCCGACAAGGGCACACGCCGCTGCCTTCGCGCTGTACTTGTTCATGATGAATCCTCCAATTGTAGTATATGTGATGTCCTGATAGCTGCCTGCCCGTCTGCGCCCCAACTCCCATCCGCCCGCTCTGGCGGGCATTCAGACTAGGATAGCGTAGCCTGTACGTTCAAACGAAGCAGCCATGCCTTACTGTGAATAAAGTTATCATATGACCTAAAGTAATCAATGCAGTACATAACCCGATTCACCAGTAATCATTAACTATGTTTCATATTTTCGATAATTATTACGAAATTATTACGTCCTTGAAATAAATTATCACATTTTGCCACAATTGTCAAGATGTCTTTTTGCACGCGGATGCACTTTCCCCGCCAAAAATGCTGTTTTTCTGACAGATTATTTGTCTACTTTCGCTATTTTATTCCCTTTTTTTCTTAATTATATGCATTATCAACTATTTTTCTTGCATTTCCAACCATTTGTGCATTTCATAAATATTTCTGTAACTTTTAACATTTTTTCTTTACTGGAACAGAATGAACAGTAACATTTTTTACAGATTCAGATACTCCTGTACGGAATGAACTGCGTTCGCGCCGTCCGCCACTGCCGTAATGATCTGGCGCATTGGTTTTTTCCGTATATCTCCCACTGCAAAAATGCCCTTCCTAGATGTCCTGCAGGTCTCATCCGCAAGGATATACCCCTGCTCATCCATCTCCACAAGTCCCCTAAACATCCTAGTCTCGGGCACAATCCCGACAGCTATAAATACTCCCTGCACGTCAAGTCTGCTTAACCTGCCGCTTTGGTTATCATATATATCGACGCCCTCCACCATGTCTGTGCCTGCAATCTCCTTCACTTCGCTGTTCCAGCACACCTCCACATTCCCGAGCGAAAACAGTTTTTTCTGCAGGCTATCAGCCGCTCTAAGCTGATTCCTCCTGTGTATGAGATAGACTTTTTCGCAGATACCTGACAGAAAAACCGCGTCCTCGACGGCAACGTCACCGCCGCCGACCACAGCGACCGTACTTCTCCTGTAAAACGCACCATCACAGGTCGCGCAGTACGATACGCCCATCCCCGCAAGCGCACTCTCGCCCGGCACCCCAAGCGTGGAATGGACTGCACCCGTCGCGAGGATGACAGCCTTCGTCCCGAGATCAGCCTGGTCTGTATGAACTGTATACACAGACTGCCCAGATTCACCACAGTCGATTCCCAGTACATCAGCTGTAATAAACACTGCCCCAAGCCTGTCTGCATGCTCCCTGAACCGTTCTGACAGCTCCCCGCCACCAAGCCCCGGGAGTCCAAGATAATTGTCCACCTCGTACGTACTCTGCACCTGCCCACCACTGACAGGGCTTCTGTCGATGACCGCAGCCTTTAGCCCTGCGCGCTGCGCATAGACCGCCGCTCCCATACCTGCCGGCCCCGAACCGATTATCAGTAAATCATATACTTCATTTTCCATCATGTCCAACCTCCATCCAATGTGATGACCTGTCCTGTAAGATACTCATTTCCCGTACACAAAAGTTTTACAAGCGCCGCTACTTCTTCCGGCCTCCCGACCCGGTCAGCCGGTATCTCCTGTATCAGCATATCCATCTCCTCCGCATCAAAACAACTGTTCATATCTGTGTCAATCACGCCGCACGCAATCGCATTCACCTGGATATTGCTAGGGCCAAGCTCCTTTGCAAGCGCGCGTGTAAGCGCGTTGACGCCACCCTTTGACGCGGAGTACGCCACTTCCGTAGACGCACCGACGTTGCCCCATACCGAGGAGATATTGACAATCTTTCCCCGGCGGCGCCTCACCATCTCCGGTATCGCAGCCCTGCATGTCAGAAAACATGCGTTTAAGTTTGTATCCATCACCTCACGCCATTCCCTGTAGGTCATGTCCGCCATAAGTCCTATATAGGAAATTCCCGCGTTATTGACCAGAACGTCAAGATATGGTATATCCTCAAACATTTCTGCCACCTTTTCCTCATCACAGACCGAAAAGACATAGCAACTGCATTTTATCTGGTACTTGCTCTGCAGCTGCCCTGCAAGACTGTCAAGCAGCGCACCGTTTTTGTGGCAGGTCATATACAAATCATATCCTGACGCCGCAAGCATCTCTGCGATAGCCCTCCCGATTCCCCTTGACGCACCTGTGACAAGCGCCTTCTTACCGCCTGTATCAGACATTATCAGCCTTTCTCCTTCCCAAACATTTTATGCATCACGCGTATCCGAATTGCCCTGCGCACAACAGGAAAGCCGCAGACAACCGCGGCTTATCCACTGCGCAGCCCCTAATCCTGCGCAACAATCTCCTTATAAAATTCAGCGTAATCCTTTCTCTTTTCCCTCGTAAACTCTATCGCCGTTCTCGGGTGCTGGTTCAAGAGACCTGTCATCAGATACTGCAGGTCATATCCCCACACGACGCCGTCCTCTTTCAGCTTATTCATATATTGCTCGATGAACTGGATCACATAATAGTTATTGTACTTGGGATTGCGCAGAAAGCCAAGCAACAGCTCCATCGCGCAGTTTCCAGCCCCCCGTCCCATGCCAAAGTATGTGGCGTCAAGCCAGTCCACACCATCGCCGACCGCCTCAATCGTATTGGCAAATGCCAGCTGCTGGTTGTTGTGCGCATGAATGCCAAGCTTCTTGCCATACTTTTCCGCAAACTCCATATAGGTATCTGTAATGCGCGCAATCTGTTCTGGATACAGTGACCCGTAGCTGTCAACAATATAGAAAACGTCCACCGAGGTTTTCCCCAGGATATCAAGCGCCACGCGCAACTCACTCTCCTGACCGCTGGATATTGCCATAATATTACAGCTTACCTCATAGCCTTTCTTTTTGGCATCCTCTATCATGTCCGCCGCGGCCGGTATTGTATTTAAGTATGTCGCCACACGTATGAGGTCAATCGGGCTCTCCGAGCGGCTGACGATATCCCTCTTATAATTGCATCTACCAACGTCAGCCATAACCGCAAGCTTGAGACTTGTATCGTTATCACCGACGATCTCCCTGATATCATCATCGTCGCAAAACTTCCACTTGCCGAACTTGCTCTCGTCAAACATCTCCCTAGACGCCTTATACCCCATCTCCATATAATCCACGCCCGCCCTGATGTTTGCCTCGTACAGAGCCCTGACAAATTCGTCTGTAAAATAAAAATCATTTACCAGCCCGCCATCTCTTAAAGTCGCATCCACCACCTTGATGCTTGGGCGGAAATCCATTAAACTCGCTATTTCTTTCATTTTCATTTCTCCTATTTACTGCGGATTTTGATTTCAGTACCCCGGTTTTCATGAAATGATACATGTAACCAGTAATAACACCTGCACATAGTCTTTTCTTTTGTATGTTGCAAATTACCTTTTCTATGGCACAGGTATTTTCTATTAAATTGTATCACAGCTTTTATGAAACTGCTACTATTTTATGAATCACCTGCTTTTTCGTCTCTATAATAGTTACTGTTCAATCCGTTTTTTCCATACTCTTCTCTTTCCAGTTCATCATCGCATACCACGCCAGGTTCCGATACCTGTTTCCCATCCTGATCGCATCCTTGAATTCACCCTCCAGGTCAAAACCGCAGTTTTCAAACAGCTCTCTGTCTGCTATATCGTCAGCTAAAACATTGAGGTATACCCTGTGGAGTCCCAAATCATCAAACGCGTACTTGAGTATCTGCGTGGTCGCACGCTCCGCAGCACCTGTCCCGTGCGCCTTTTTTCTCATCACGATGGCATATTCCGCATTGTGATCCTTCTCCGAGATGTGTTTGAGACTAACCGTCCCCAGATACTCGTCCTTGTCATCTGTAACCGCAAAATGCTGGTTTTCCTCATCAAAGCTATATTTAATGAAGTTTTTCGCCTTTTCGAGTGTCATACTGGCAAACGGATATCTGTAGTTACAGGTTATCGATTCATCGTGCATCCACTCCAGCATAAACGGCGCATCCTTTTGTTCCAGTCTTCGTATCATTATCTCTCTCCTCCTGTTTTCTGAGGTAGTGTCAAGTTAACTACCATATTTTTTTAAACAAACCTTATTATTTCAAGG
>CAJUQZ010000192.1:0-687 GCA_910588755.1 uncultured Lachnospiraceae bacterium
ACTGCTCACTCTGTTCTCCCCAGCTCTGCTGGGGGCTTAATGGACTTTCAGTTAAAAAACACCCTTTACAGCCCTTTTAGATGCAAAAAAAGAGAAGCCTTATAAGAATAAACGTCTGTCAGACATTACATGGTTCTTTTAAAGCTTCTCTTTTTTATGCTGTTTGGTCCATATGCTATCTATTGGCTCTATCTGTCAATCCCTGTTGAAAATCAGCGATGTATACTCGTCTCGATAAACAAAATCTATTTTCCATCCGGCATTTTGCGCTCGATCTTTCCAAACTGATTCGAATAATTCCATACATTCTGCATATTCAATTATGGGCTTCAAATGCCCTGCCATAAAATAGACATTTCTCCAAATATGATTGTAAATTACCACCACGCTTCTGTTTTCCTGAAATTCCTGAACCACAACGTTTTCTCCATTAATTCTACTTTCATACCAGGCAGAATAGGCAATATAGGCAAGTCCGTCACTATAAAACGGAACCCAGGACCTTGCACATATATATTCCCCCCTGCCATCACAAAACATAGTTAGCGCCTCTTTCCTGCCAACAAGCTCCTTAAATTTCAAATAATAATAAATGAGCTGGGATATCTCTTTTTCTTTTCGTATAAACGCTTCCTTTTTCCCCAGAGGTACAAACTTAGAGTATGGGACAGCTTCCATACCTGAAAC
>CAJUQZ010000192.1:697-6150 GCA_910588755.1 uncultured Lachnospiraceae bacterium
GCGTTATACATTCAATAAACACAAGTCTCTATGAATAGCCATCGCAGGAAAAGTCCAGACAATAATCATCATCCGGACAATGCAGTACAACTGATATTCCCCTGGCGCTATCGTACACGTCAAATGGCGCTTCCAAAAACTTTCTTCTTCTGGATGCAGCGTGTTCCCCGCACAATAATGGTTGTAAAAATACACGCATTTCTGCTGCAAAGTCAGACTCCGTCAATGTATTATCCTTTCACTTATTCCGAAATTCACTCCATATATCCATATAAATACCTATTTTTTCAGAGATAGTTTTATTATAGTCTCCACATTCGCCGTCCACGGGAACTGATCGACAGCCACTGCCCTCTCAATCCTGTACCCACCGTCTATCAATATCTCCAAATCCCTCGCAAGGCTTGTCGGTTTGCAGCTTATGTACACAAGCCTGTCCACCTGGTAATCTATAATTTTTCTAAGTGCCTTTGGATGAATCCCATCACGTGGCGGATCAAGCACAATAAAATCCGGTTTCTCTTTGAGTATGTCGAGCACCTTCAATACATCCCCGGCTATAAATTCACAGTTGTCAAGTCCATTGAGCTTTGCATTCTGCCTTGCCGCCTCGACAGCCTCCTCCACTATTTCCACACCAATCACTTTTCTGACAACAGGTGCCAGAAGCTGAGCGATGGTTCCTGTACCACTGTACAGGTCAAACACTGTCTTGTCATGTTTTCCGTCACCCGAAATGTCCCCTAAAAACTCTCTGGCAGTTTGATATAATACCTCTGCTCCTGATGTGTTGGTCTGAAAAAAGGAAAACTGCGAAATCTTAAACCGAAGCCCCAAAAGTTCTTCATAAAAATAATCCTGCCCATATAAAACGTGTGTCTCATCACTTTGGACAATGTCCGCCAATGAATCATTTGCAGTGTGTAGAACGCCTGTTATTTTTCCTTTTAATGGCAATGCCAGTAATTGCGCAACAAACGGCTCCAGATCATGTATCTCCTGTGTAGTAGTCACAAGCGCTATTAAAATTTCACCTGTTTTTTGCGCCTTTCTCATCAGCAAATGCCGCAAGTAGCCCTCATGACGAATCCTATGAAAATAGCTACTGTTTTCTTTGGAAAAATACTCCAGAACACATCCTAGCACCATCTGGTAATCCTCATCCACAATGCGGCAATTTTGAACAGTCACAATATCGTAAAAGCTTCCGCGCTTATGCATACCCAGAGCGAGCGGCCCCTCCTTGTATTCATCCCCAAAGGAAAACTCCATCTTATTTCTATAACCATACTGTGCAGGACTTGCTTTGATTCCCTCGAAAACACGGTTTAGATACAACTCACCGTCTGTGCAGCCCCCGTCCAATAACATCTGTTTTTCAAAAACAGGACGTAGAAGCCTGCACACCTGCGCCTCCTTGATTTCAAGCTGCTTCTCATATGCGACACTCTGATAGCTGCAGCCCCCGCATTCCCCAAAATGGGAACAACCATCAGGCAACTCATACGGTGCCTTCTCCAGCACACTGACCAGCCGTCCCTCCGCTTTTCCTTTGCGCTTCTTATTGACCAGAAATGAGATGTGCTGCCCTGGTAATACATTCTTGACTACTGCTGTCTCATTCCCGCATCGTACGATTCCTTTGTTTGGGAAATCGACACGCTCCACATCCCCCTCATAGATTTGTCCCTTTTTCATAAATACCTCCATACAACAACAAATGAGGGAGTGCTGTCTTGCCAGCACTCCCTCATACCCTTTATCTGTCACAGCTCATTTTACAGTTGTATACGCATCGTCCTTTGCAGGCTCCTGCTCCTCGTCCTCCTCATCGTCAAAGAAGTCGTCCTCGAAGTCATCGTCAAACTCATCATCGAAATCATCAAGATAATCTGGTGTCATATAACGATACACCGCATACGCGATTGCAGCCACTGCAGCTACGGCCCCAATAATAGCCAGCACCCAGAGTACGGTGTTGCCCTTCTTCTCATTGTCCTTCTTTAACTCACTCTTTGCACAATATTTGCTTAGGATATCATTGCTCACCAAATTCTTATCCTGCAGATAATCTACCAATTCGTCCCACTTTTTCATGTAAAAAGCCCCTTTCTGTTTTTAATTCACGCTCAGAAACCATCTCGTTTCCTGCAAAGCCTCGTTGTATATATCATATCATCTTTTTATAAAATTTACTACCATTTTTGCACAATTTTTGATATTTTTTATATTTGCCATCCAATCATGATCCCTATGTGTTTCTGCCCACGCTTTGAATCCTGATAAAAACTCATTCTTAAATCGCCTCACAAATAGGCTTTCTATCCCATCTACTATGCCGCTTCCCAAAGTGTGTACTATATTATTTTCTTACTTTGTGTATCCGTCATATCACCGTCATACTTTTTTTAGCTTTGCAAACGCCGCGTACATAATTTTATTCCCATATGCATCAAATGCTACTGTCACCTTGAAATCTCTCGTATCCTGCACAATCTCCAGGACAACGCCCTCCCCATACTTCACGTGGCTCACCCGATCGCCCACCACATAACCTGGACCGTCCGGCGAAATTGCTGGCGCACCCTTTGTGAGTCCGTCCAGGGATTTTGCAATATAAGGCTTATTTGCAGCTGGTGTCTCCTTCTTCCTCACGACAGCCTTCGGACGTGTCGCCAGAATCTCGGAGATATCCTTCTTCGCAGCTGCATTTGCCCCCGTTGCACCGCCGGCCGACCTTACTGATGCACCGCTTGCGGCGGCTCCTGCTGGCCTTGCCGTTGTCTGATTTGCCGCTGCACCGCCGGCCGACTTTGCCGTTGCCACCTTTGCGATAGCCCCTGCTGGCTGCTGGCCCTGCGTTTTCAACAGCTGCTCCGCCGCCTCCCAGTTGCTCCGCGGCTTGTCAAACACTGTATCATCAAGCGGCTCACGCGGTCTTACCGAATCAGTCTGGAACGGTTTTGCCCTAAAGAGACTTCTCTCATAGGAATCATCTCCGTAATCCTCCGCCCAGCGCCTGACACCCGGAATTTTGCTGTCGAGCAGTTTATCCGGAATTTCCCGCACAAAACGGCTAACTGGATTGTATTGTGTCTCCCCGCGGATCATGCGCGCCTTTGCATATGTGATTGTCAGGTCCTCCTTTGCGCGCGTGATTCCCACATAGGCCAGGCGCCGCTCCTCCTCAATATCCTCTGGATCGTCGGAGGAAATCGTCAGATAACTCGGGAAAATCCCGTCCTCGAGGCCCGACAGGTACACACTGGAAAATTCCAGCCCCTTCGCGCTGTGAAGCGTCATCAATAACACCTGGTTGCCATCTTTATCTACATTGTCGATATCGGCTACCAGTGCCACCTCCTCCAAAAAAGCTGACAATGTTGCCTCCTCGCCAAGGGCCTCTCTCTCCATCTCAAAGCTCACCAATTTTGTGATCAGCTCGTCGATATTGTCGATCCTGTCCGTTGCATCCTCCTCATCGGATTCCTCCAGTTCTTTCACATAACCTGTCGTTTCTATAACATCTGTTATTAAATCTTCAAGAGACTCGCTCTGCATCTTTGTTCGAAACATCCGAATCATTGCTGAGAAATCCCTAAGCTTATCTGTCGCTTTGCTTTTTCCCAGCGCATCAATGTCATCCACCCGCTGTAAGGCCTCATAAAAGCTTAATCCCATATGGTCTGCATAATCCTGCACCTTTGTGATACTCGCCGCACCGATTCCGCGCCTTGGCACATTGATGATTCGCTTCACTGCCAGATCATCCTTGCCATTGTCAATCGTCCGCAGATATGCCAGAATATCCTTGATCTCCTTTCGCGCATAGAAATTGACACCCCCCACCACATTGTAGGGAATATTTAACGCGATAAAGCTCTCCTCGAGCAGACGTGACTGCGCATTGGTCCTGTACAGCACGGCACAATCCCTGTAATCACTCACTAGCTCCCGCTTTTTGCGTTTGATATCACCTGCTATGTATTCTGCCTCCTCATAGGCTGTGTCAAAAGCCCTGAAATGGACACGGTTTCCAGACCCTTTGTCTGTCCAGAGGGACTTCGCCTTTCTGTGGGCATTATTTGCTATAACTGCGTTTGCCGTGTCCAGAATATTCTGTGTGGAACGGTAGTTCTGTTCTAGTCTGATCACTGCCGCATCTGGGTACACCTGCTCAAAATCAAGAATATTCCTGATATTCGCCCCCCGAAACTTGTATATGGACTGGTCGTCATCACCCACGACGCAGAGATTCCTGCTGCGCTGTGAAAGAAGCCGGATCAATTCAAACTGTACAGTATTGGTATCCTGATACTCGTCCACCATAATGTACTGAAAACGGTTCTGGTAGTTCTCAAGCACCTCTGGACAACCCTGAAAGAGCTCCACTGTCTTCACAAGCAAATCATCAAAATCAAGTGCGTTATTTTTTTTCAGGGTTAGCTGGTACTCCGCATAGGCCGCCGATATTTTCTTTTTCCCAAAATCCCCTGCTGTCTCCATCTCATACTCTGTCGTGGAGACCAGACGATTCTTTGCAGAAGAAATCTCGTTTAGAATTGTCTTTTCCTTGAGCATCTTTGTGTCAATCTCCAGCTTTTTGCAGACCTCTTTCATCACGCTCTTGGCATCGTCTGTGTCATAGATGGTAAAGCTGTTGTCAAATCCCAGTCTGTCAATATGCCGCCTGAGTATGCGCACGCAGGTCGCGTGAAACGTGGATACCCAAATGCTCTCCGCCCCATAACCCACTATACTGTTAACCCTGTCGCGCATCTCGCCTGCAGCCTTGTTTGTAAATGTAATCGCTAGGATATTCCACGGATTCACACCCACATTTTCAATCAAATACGCAATACGCCTGGTGAGCACGCTTGTCTTTCCACTGCCTGCACCCGCAAGGATAAGCACAGGACCCTCTGTGGTAAATACTCCCTTTTTCTGCTGTTCATTCAGTGTATCATAAAGCCCCATTTTCCTTGTCCTTCCTTAATTATATGATTCATGTCCAATTCCGGCTGCAATATCAATATCAACTGTTATTTATAGTGTATTCACGATTCAAAGCGAAAAACTTTTATCAAATCCCGGACTACCGCCTCTCTGCCGCATTCCGGACACCGATAGGTTCCAAAATAATATGGCAGGTACTTTGCCATTCCTTTGATCCCAAACAACTCCAGAAGATCACCAAACCAGCGGTATGTATCTTCAAAATCCTCACCATTCCAGTCATCCGGCGCCTTCTCCCGTGGATTTATGACCGACAGTGCTTTCTTATCCGCAAGCTCCAGTCCCTCGTCACAGTACTCACATTTGTCGCACGCAACAGTAACACTCTCATCTAATACCATATCCATTAAAACTGCAGCATCTTCCCTGTTTCCAAAAGCGGCAAGCACCCCCACTGCAAACATTCCCTTTGTTGTGCTGTCAACCCGGCCAAGTGG
>CAJUQZ010000193.1 GCA_910588755.1 uncultured Lachnospiraceae bacterium
ATTCCGGCAGTTCTATGCACAGCTGCGTAAAGGTAAAGCCGCTCTCATTCTTCAGCTCCCCGCCGAGCTTTACAATATCCTGCTTATCCTGTTTTCCCACCATCTCCTGCCACAAAAAGAGCATTTTCTCCAGATCCTCCACAGACTGCACTGTGTCACTGGTAGCCTCAAACACGCCGTCCTTCATATTTCTGTCGCAGAACGCTTTCAGCTGCTTTTTCGTGTATAGCGGCTTTGGTACAAAATCCGCGATTTGGGTCTGTTGCGGCTCCCTGCTTTTTTCGACCGCCACAGGCTCAAAACAGTCCCCCGGGCTGTCGCGCCGCCTGTACATACTGTTGTCGTCAAACATCTTAAACGGCGCTGTCAGGCAGATTCTGCCACGCACCCTGTCCAATATGGCGTCCGCGTCGCCGCTTTTGTCAATGAGGCGAATCAGTCCGACAACACCATCCTCCCTGACCGCACCCTCCTGAAAGATATACTGGATCCTGGCAAGTGCACGCTTTGCAAAGACCGCCTTCTGTTCCACAAGCTTGTTATATTTGCGCTCTATTAAATCAAACTCACGTTCGATCTGATAGACGAGCGCTTCCGCCTCCTCATTGTAGCGCACGGCCTGTCTGGCGCGCTGGTATGCAGCTGTATTTTCTTCACACTCCTGTAATGCTTTGGCCAGAGCTGGCTTCTGGCTGTCATTCTGATTTAAAATCTGGCTGATGAGCTCCTTCACAGATTCCTTATACCGGTAAAAACTGTCCGTCGTCGTGAGGATCGCGTATCGCTCGCTGTCGCTGTTGTTGATCTCATTTACCAGCACTTGCTGTATCTCTATGAAATTTTTGCTTCGCGAGAGCTCGTCAAAATAAGTGCGCATACCGTTGTGCATATTGGACAGCAACAGCTCGAGATTTATGGATGTATGCAGCGCACTCTTTAAAATCTCATTATTTTTCTCCTGGTCTGACTGGTATGTATACAGCGCGCTGTACACAGAGAGGATGCTTTCACGCTCCCTGCCATCGTCCTCACTCAAGAGCTTTTTAAAGAGCTCCACATAGAGCTGGCTGTACTCTGGAAACGATAATATATAAGTGTTCTGCCGCTCATCGTAGTCGCTCCGAATCCAGCCCCATGCAATCAGGGTGTTGAGGATGGCGGACGGGGTTCCCCGTGTCTCAAATGCATTGTCAAAAGCACCTCTTTCCGACTGCCCTTGCGCGTTCCCAGACACGAGATTTCCTGCTTGTGCCTGCACCTGTGCAATCCTTGGAGCACCTGCCTGTCTCTGTACCTGCGCATTCACTGGTGATGCTCCTTCTGCCCCCACCTGTGTATTTACTGGTGATGCTTCTTCTGCCCCCACCTGTGCGTTCACTAGTGTATCTCTTTTGGTCTGCATCTGTGCATTCCTAGGTGTATCTCCCTCCGCCTGCACCTGCGCATCCTCGGTGTCCTCCATCCACTCAATTGAGAGCCTGCTTGCGGTCTCCCCGATAATCGCCTGCCCTTCCTCGATGGTCAGCCCAAGCGCCGCATATACCGCATTGCACGCATCATAGATCGACACAAGAAACATCATGTAGGCGTCCATATTTCTGGTTCGGAATAGTTTATAAAAATCTTTTGGTATTCTCTTATTGATCAGCATTGTCTTCTCACCATATATCAATGAATATTTGCAGGGCACTGTATTGTCAAAATTTCGGAAATATCTATACATTCTACAGGACTGTTATGGGACAATAAATATAAATCCATATCTGCCGAAAGAATTAAAATAATATCGTAACGACAGCACCTGTGGCAAACTTAAAATCAAAAGTTAAATATGCCATATATCATACCACAGGATATGTGTTCTTTCAATGTATTTTCAATTTGAGTTTTCCCCTTTTTGTGTACCTGATTTCGGCACATGCTTTTCATACTCATGTGGGCAGTTAAGCAGTATTATATTATCACAATACGCAACAATGACTGTCTTTTCTGATTCACCCGTCTGTCAGCGTTGTGACATATTTCCCCCCTGGATTCCACTCAATCGCAAGCGGCTGCAAGTCATACGCTGTGATCTGATACCCCGCCGGCGTCAGCGACACAGTAAACCTTGCTATGCCGCCCTTAACACAGCGCTTCTCCGGCTGGGCGCTGATGAAATTTCCGATGGAATAATAGACAAGCATCTGATGTCCGTCGTCCGCAGTCAGCAGCTCATAGGGCTGGAGCACATGCGGGTGCGTGCCGACCACAACATCGACACCGCTCTCCAGAAATACCTGTGTCCACCGCTGCTGAAAATCGTCCGGCTCCTGCGCGTACTCCGTCCCCCAGTGGGCAAACACGATCACAAAATCTGCCTCGGATTTCGCCTGCGCGATGTGCGCCTGAAACCGCTGTTTTTCGTCCTGTGATTCCTCCCCTGGAAACAGATGCACCATATTGGGATTTTCCTCTGGAATGCGAATGCCGTTCGTGCCGTAAGTAAAGTTGAACAGTGCAAAACGGACACCTTTTCTCTGAATCACCACATACGGCTGCTCTTCCTTCTCATCTACAGTCTGTATCCCGAGACACGTCACTTTATTGTTGTCAAAAAAGCATTTCGTAAACATTACGCCCTCCGCGCCCCTGTCTAGCGCATGGTTCGTCGCACAAGTCACCACGTCGAATCCCGCGTCCACGACCGCCCATCCCACATTGACCGGCGTGCCAAACCGCGGATAATCGCTAACCATCGAAAGATCGTCTGTCAGCGGTGTCTCCTGGTTGATAACGGCGACATCGCTGCCGTCAATGAACTGCTGTACATTTTCAAACAGATAATCAAACGAGCCGTCATTTTGCAGGCCATACCTGTAAATCGGCTCGTGCGCGATCAAATCCCCGAACACGGCAAACGCGATCTTCGTATCCAGTCTGGTAAATCCCCACGAATCCCATTTCCAGCTGCTCATCTCATCGTCCGGGGAGCGAAACCACAGACAAAGATCTGGTGCTGCCTTTGTGTTAGAGGTGACATCTGCAATATCCTGTCCCAGGTAAGAGGACATCCATTTCGGACTGATTTTTTCGGACTGGTATTCATACACAAACAAATGCTGCGACCAGACCGCTTCGTCCTTTTCTACCCAGAAAGGCTTATGCTCCCCGTACCGCCCTTTCTTCCAGCACAAAAGAACCAGCTCGTCAATCCCGTCATTGTCGATATCGCATGAGAGCGCCTTCTGAACCTTCACCTCCTGCGGAGAAGTCCATATGACACGAATGTCATTTTTGTCACTTTCATTCCTCATGGCACTCATGTCTCTTTCAGTATTCACATCTGTTCTAACACTCATGTCTCTTTCAGTATTCACATCTGTTCTAACACTTGTTTCACGTTCACTATCCACATTGTTTCTGACACTTATATCATTTTTATCTTTCTCGATATTATGATCACTTGTATCGTTTTCAACTTTCACGTCATTTATGTCATTCATGTCATTTACTGTGACTGCATTATTTACGACATCTGTGTCATTTCTTACATCTGCAAGATACGTCACACGTACCGTCTTATCGCGCAGCGCGACCTCATACTGCCCCGTCGCATCCGCAAAGACACCTTCCTCCCACACCACCCAGTCTGGTATGCCCGGGCGAAAACACAACCACATCACACCCAACACGAAAAGGACGGCGCTGACTGCTGCCAGCGCCATGATTTTTTTCTTATTCCCACTCATACTACTACCAATAACTCTCCGTCCAGTCTGGTTCGTTCTCTTATTCCCACTCGTACTGATACCGGTAACTCTCCGTCCAGTCTGGTCTCTGTATCGGCTTGTCATGGTTGTAATCTCCATTTTCGTCCGCCTGTATGCCCATCATCTGCCGCCATTTCGTGTCGGTCAGCCTGTCGCTCGACGGCCACGAAAACTGATAAAAGGAGTACACACTTCCCCTTGCAACCTTAATCTTCCCGTCAACCTGCACCACCACATAGATCTCGGAAGGGTTTCCTGTCGCCACCTCAAGCGCCAGCGCGCTTTCGGGATCTGTCGCAATATCCGCGACAATCGCCGCCGGATATTCAGGCGAGGCAAAGTATTCGCCGCCAAACATATCCTTCGCAGCCTCATACCAGAAATGCTCGATGTATCCGCCATAGCTTCTGATAAACTCATATTCCTCGTCGGTCAGCACCTCGTCCTGCAATTCCTTGTTGGAAATCGCAAGCATCTGTTCCGCCATCTCGCACAGGCGCATCAGATTCTCCTCGTCGGACGTCGAAAGCATTCCGTACTTTTTCAGCCCCTCCGCTGTCTGACGGGAAAGCGCTGCGAAACGCGCATACACAACCGGCTCCGGCTCGACGTATCCCCTGTCGTCAGGCTCCTCCTCCAGACCGCCGCCCATCTCTGCGATGACCTGTTTTGCATACAGGATCGTGTCGTGCTTCAACTCCGCATAGCTGCCTGCAAAGCACTCGAGGTTTTTCTTCGTCCACTCCGCATTCTGCATAAACATCGGATATCCCTCGCCCTTCACTTCCAGCAGCGGGCGGAGTGTGTTGAGCCAGCCCGCGTACAGGCTTGCAGACCACAGTGCTGTATTCTCCTGCGCAAGCCCGGCCTTAAGCTTCTGCATATTTTCCATGTATCCCTCATAATCTGCCGCGCCCTTTTCCTGCAGAATCGAGAGCGCCGTTTCGCTGCCAAGCGCAGCCGCCACATCCAGCGTATCCGGCAGCATGCGCTTTTCCCCGGCGCTGTTTCTCCCCACATTCTGGTAAATCAGCCGCTGCATCACAGCCGCGTCAATCGTAAAGCGCTGTCCCATAAACCGAAACCCGGGAATCACATTGTCCTCGCCCTCCTCAATCGGTATCGAGTTGATCTGCGGCGTCGGCAGCTTAGCCGTCCCATCGTGGAACTGCAAAAAACCATCTGCGTTTCCCGCCAGTTCGTTCACTGCAAACTGTTCTCCATATGCCTTTTGCATCACCGGCGCATACTCGCACACGCCAAGGTCATCACTTGCCCCCGCAAAGAACGAAGTCACCGCATAGACCGATTCCCACAGGCGGTACGCCTCCGAATCATCCGCGAGCGCCTTTGTGATCAGCAGCGCACTCCTGTCCATATCCTCCTCTATCTGTTTGAAATGAATCCGCCCATACCACATCATGGCCCTGAAATACCGCTCGAGCTGTTCATCGCCCTCATAATACCCGCGCGGTATATACTGCGAGTAATCCTCAAATTCCGCAGTGAGCCGCGATTCCGCGATTCCCTCCGCCCTGCTGATCTGGTCAAACTCATACGCCACAAGCTCCGCGACATCGCCATGCACCACAGTGCTGTCGTCAAGCAGCTTTGCCCCGACTGTAAAAAATGCCACATTCCGCCGCGCGGCACTCTCCCACTCGCTGCCTTTTAACTGCTCATACTGTGCAATACTGTCATCAAGCATGCGCTGTCCCAGCGCCGCCACACTGTCCGCCAGGTAATTTTTCTCAATATTTTTTAATAGATAGGCAAAATACAGGTGATACGTGTGCATCATGGAATCGACCGTCACAAAATTAGGAACCATCTCGTACCTGTTTGTCTCATAAATCTCAAAAAACTCCGTCCCGGCGCTGCCGCACACGACAAAACCGTTTTTTGCCAGCTTCCCGGCCATCTCCTGGTTATTCTGCAGCGCATAAAACTGCCATAAGTTTTCGACATTACCAAGGTCTGTATCCACCGTGTAGGGCGCCACTTTAGGCGTCACGCTGGCTGCATCGCCCTGCAGGGAGGTCTGTATCAGCTGTGGGCGGCTGCCCGCGTAAAAAGCATTTGACACCTCCGTGCCCTGCTCTGTCTGCACAGTCGATGAAGCCGTGTCCGCCTCTGCATCTACAGCCTGCTCTGCCCTTTCAGGCGCGGTCTCTGGCTCCTGCGTTTTTGGCGCCGCGCACCCGCTCAGCATGCTGACCATTACAGTCAACCCAATGACTCTTCGCAATTTACATGTTCTTTTTGTTTTCTTTTTCATAATATATCATCTCCTCCATTTACTATCTGAGAGCGGTCTCGGAAACTCTTTAAGCCCGAATTTCCGCTCTTTTTTAATGTTCTTC
>CAJUQZ010000194.1:0-5002 GCA_910588755.1 uncultured Lachnospiraceae bacterium
CGATGCGTGAGGCGCAGCTAGAGCAGTTTGTACATTCATTGCCAGATGGCGCAGACACGGTCATTGGAGACAGGGGTGTGAAACTGTCGGGGGGACAGAGACAGAGGATAGGAATTGCGAGAGCATTGTATGGGAATCCCCAGGTGCTTATTCTCGATGAAGCGACATCCGCGCTGGACAACGAGACGGAAAAAGAAGTTATGGAGGCAATCGACAGCCTGCATGGAAAACGGACAATGATCGTGATTGCGCACCGGCTGTCAACGATCAGGAATTGTGATGAGATTTATGAGGTGGCAGATGGCGTGATCCATAGAAAAACGTATGAGGAAGTATTTGGTTCTGGGAGGGGATGAATACATGACTGAATTGAGGGTAGTACCATATGATGGGAGGAGCAAGGAGAAATGGGATGACTTTGTGCTGAACCATTCCGTCAATGGGACGTTTCTTCAGACGAAAAATTTTCTGGATTATCATGGAGACAGGTTTGTGGATGCGTCCGTTATCATATATAAAGGAAGCAGCACAATGGTTGCGGTTATTCCTGCGTGTATGCTCATGGAGGGCAGCAGGAAGGTATTTCACTCTCATCTGGGCAGTACATTTGGCGGCATTGTGATGGCAGAGGAATTTTATGATATTGAACATATGGATGCAGTGATGAATGTGTTTGAGGAGCACTTAAAGAGGGAGCAATATGATGAAGTGTGGCTGAAATGTACCAGCGATATTTTTGCGGGACAGAGTGGAAATCTGTTGTATTATTTTCTGTTTCAGCGGGGGTATGTATCATACGACGAGATCAGCTTTTACATTGATTTTTCACAGTATAAAGAGGATATTGCATCAAATTTTGCATCGGGAAGAAGAAGAGATTACAGATATTCGCTCAAGTATGGCCTGGAGTTTAGAAAACTTGAGACAAGCGCGCAGATTGAAAAATTTTACAGCATTTTGTGTGATAATCTTCGCAAATTTGACACGTCTCCTGTGCATTCTCTGGAAGAAATAATAGATTTTAAAGAGAACAGGATAAAGGACAAGGTTGAATTTTACGGGGTATTTCAGGAGGACAGTATGATATCGGGCAGCATGGTCTTTCTATTTGGGGACGCTGTGTTCCACACACAGTATCTTGCGGCAGACCAGAGCTGTCTTAAGCTGTTTCCGATGAACTTTATGGATTATAACCTCATCAAGACAGCAAGGACCAGAGGATTTCGGTATTTCTCGTTTGGCACAAGTACTTATGAGCATGGAAAAGTACTCAATAAGCCGCTTGCAATGTTCAAGGAAGGATTTGGGACGCAGTGTGGGCTAAATAAGACATATGTAAGGAAAATGTGACCGGAAAGATATGGAATGGCTGTAGCGCACTGGGAGGTTAGGGAAAAAGGAGAAATAGGCGATGGAAGATTTGGTCAGTGTGATTGTGCCCGTGTACAATACGGAGAAATATCTCAGGAAATGTATTGACAGTATTGTAGAACAGACCTATACAAATCTGGATATCATTCTGGTTGATGACGGCTCAACGGATGCGAGCGGAGTGATATGTGATGAGTATGCGGGGAAGGACAGTAGAATACGTGTGATCCACAAGGAGAATGAAGGAAATGGCCAGGCAAGAAATACCGGCCTGGACCATATGGAGGGGGCGTATGTACTATGGGTGGATAGTGATGATATGATTCACCGAAAACAAGTTGAAGTGTTACTGTCCATCGCAAAGGAGAAAAACGCTGATATAGTTGTAGGAGGATACTGCGCGATTTCAGATGGTGAAGAACCAAAAGATCAGACGATTGCGGATGGAATATATGACAATGCAGAGGTTTTGTCTGACAGTCATCTGTACGATGATGGTTTTATTAAAAAGCGCTCAATGATCCTGACAGTTCCGTGGTGCAAGATCTGTAAACGTGAATTGTATGATCATGTCAGATATCCACACAAAAGGATCCATTTAGATACCTGGACAACCTGGAAATTATATGAGAATTCCCAAAAAGTTGTATTTGTAGCAGAGCCATTGTATTATTGGCGCAATAACCCTGATTCGCTGACTAGGCGAAAGTTTGATTTATCTCACTTTTCGGGGATTGAGGCCTACGGAGAGCAGCTGGAATACTATCATACCGCGGGGAGACAGCGCTATGTAGAGATCGTGTTTGATGAGTATGTCAATGATATCTTTTGGTGTTACAACCGCATGAAAGAGTCAGATATGGATCCGTCACCGTTGAAGCCATACTGGCTATATATGAAGAAACACGTTGGTTATATCAAATTGACCAGGAGCATTGGAATCAAAAACTGGCTTCGATACCGCTATCTGGCATACTATAAGATACCAAAATTATTATTTCATTGACAGAATGTCAACAGATATGATATATGGAGAGGATTAATTGATGAAGGATTTGGTCAGTGTAATCGTACCTGTGTATAATTCGGAGCAATATCTTTGCACCTGTGTGGACAGTATTGTGAATCAGACATACAGGGATTTGGAAATTATCCTGGTTGATGATGGATCAACGGACTCTAGTGGTACTATATGCGATCAGTACGCAGCGAAGGACGACCGGGTACAGGTTATCCATAAAACAAATGGAGGCAATGGGGATGCCAGAAATGCCGGGTTAGGCGCAGCCAGTGGCATGTGGATTGTGATGGCCGATAATGATGATATACTGCACACAAGACAGATTGAGGTGCTTCTTGCCGTGGCGCAGGACAAGGATGTGGATATTGCTGTTGGGTGGTATCGCTCATTTGAGTCGATGGAAAACCCTCTTGAGATGAAGATTCCTGGAAATTTTCTGGACTATGCCGAGGTATTGACAAATCAGCATTTGTATGATGATGCGTTTATTGCCAGATATTCCATGATACTGACAGTACCGTGGAGTAAAATGTGCAGGCGGGAATTATACGATGGCATACGATTTCCCTCAAGAAGCCGGCATGATGACACAAGGACAACATGGAAGCTGTATGAAAAGGCAAAGAGAACCGCATTGATCCCGCTTGAACTGCACTACTGGCGCAACAATCCGGACTCTTATGGAAGACGCAGATTTGATACGTCGCACTTTGATGGAATTGATGCATATGGAGAACAGCTGGAATACTTTTATGGATTAAAAAAGCAGCGCTATGTTGAGATTGTATATGCTGAGTACGTCAACGATATCTTTTGGTGTTATAACAGGATGAGAGAGGCGGAGATGGACGTAATGCTGTTGAAGCCATATTGGAAATACATGAGACAACATTTAAATTATTTGAAGCTGACAAAAAGCCTTGGGCTGAAGCAATGGATGCGATACCGGTATCTTGCATGGTATAAGTTGCCCAGATTACTTCATGGTTCCCGGAGCTGGTGAAGCTGGAGGAAACGGGATGGGGATGTGGATAAAGCGACAGGAAATACGGTTTTGTGTGACAGCCTTCATATGGGGGATTCTCTTTGCATTTTTGATTCCATTCTGGCAGGTGCCGGATGAATATGCACATGCTGAAATGATCGGGCAGGAGATTAAAAACGAAAAACTCGGGGCGCTTCTGTTAGAGGAGGCGCCTATGGACGAGCATCGTGTGAGGTGGGATACGGATGAGAAAGTTGATCTTGAAACCCTGGAAGATACTATATGGAAGTCTCCGCAATACAATAGGGCTGATTGTCTTTTAAGGGGTGTTTCGATAAAGATCGTGCGTCATCTGCCAGCGGTGATTGGCATTCAAATTGCTGTGCTGTTTAGGGTGCCTGTCTATTGGGTGCTGTTTCTGGGGAGATTGTCCTCATTGCTGTTTTATATCATTGTATGCAATGTCGCCTTGAAACATATGCCCGTTCAAAAAGAACTGCTCGAGCTTGTCATGCTGCTGCCTATGTGCATTCAGGAGGCGGCGTCACTGAGCTATGACGCGGTGCTTCTTCCATTATGCTTTTGGGTATTTTCTTATGCACTGTACCTCAAGTTCGAGGCATCATGGTTTGGGCTGCGTGAGATTTTGACGATCATAGGAGTATTGCTGTGTATCGCGCTGATCAAAATACCATATGTAGTGTTAGGCGGCGCTTTCCTGACCGTGCCGCCGCAGAAGGTCCGGATTGCAATTGGAAAGATTGTGATTACAGGGGAGCACATAGTCAAATTTAGGTGGCAGATAGGCATGTTTGTTACAGTTGCTGGTGCTGTAGGATTATATTGTATGCGGGACAATATATGGGTAAAGCTGGTTGTTGCGACATTGACGAATTTTCCGAGAACCTTGTGGTTGTTTGGGAGAACCTGCAAGGTGTGGGGTGATGATATTTACCAGTCTATGATAGGGTGCTTTGGGTATTTCGACAAGCCTACAGTATCAGCCTGGTTTCTGACATTAGTTCCTGCATTGGTGTTGGTGATTGCCCTGACGGACCTGAAAAAGTCGGATGTCACCGCAAAAAGCCTGTCTATGAAAGATAAGGTGATCCTGTATCTGATGGGCGGTGGCTGCTTTTATCTGGTTACTGTGTCAATGATCAGCTTTACGGCGGGATACGATACCCAGGATTGGGTAAAGGCCATGTATGAGATAACAGAGATCGGAGGATTGCAGGGAAGGTATTATATACCGATACTTATGTTTTTACTCTTTCCGCTGCCGTTCATATTTGAGATGGAGGAAAAGGTATATAAGAGAATTCGGGCAGGATATTATGTTTTGGCATGTACCTATACATGCAGTGCAGTCGCAGCCAGATACTGGCCAATATGAGTGGACTTACTGTCCACACAAAATCTGGCATATACTGTAGATGTTGGCAGTATATAGAAACGAAAGGGGGATATGGGATTGCAGATAAAATGTAACGTTCTTGACAGACAGTTTCAGATGTACCAGTCAGAGTACGAGAGGGCAGCGCTGCGTGTACTGCGTTCTGGCTGGTATGTGCTTGGAAATGAGGTCAGGCAGTTTGAGGAGGCGTTTGCAAGATTTGTAGGCA
>CAJUQZ010000194.1:5012-6017 GCA_910588755.1 uncultured Lachnospiraceae bacterium
ATATTGCGTGGGACTTAATTCGGGTCTTGATGCCCTGATTTTGTCCGTGAGGGCACTGGGAATTGGCAGCGGTGATGAGGTAATCGTGCAGGCCAATACATATATTGCGACAGTGCTTGGAATTACTGAAAATGGGGCAGTTCCTGTGTTTGTAGAACCGGATGAATACTATAATATGGATGCGGATAAGATAGAGCAGGCGATCACGGAGCGAACCAGGGCAATTATGGTGACACATTTGTATGGGCAGGCGTCAAATATGACGCAGATTGCCCGACTTGCAAAGAAGCATCAGCTTGAACTGATTGAGGATTGTGCACAGTCCCACGGGGCGCGTTTTGAGGGGAGAATGACAGGAACCTTTGGAATTTCAGGATGCTTTAGCTTTTATCCGACCAAGAATCTTGGGGCATTTGGGGATGCGGGAGCAATCGTTACGGACGACGAGGCATTTGCGGATAAAATACGCATGATGCGCAATTATGGGAGTAAAATCAAATATCAAAATGAGATAGAAGGTGTAAACTCAAGGCTTGATGAACTGCAGGCGGCGCTTCTGCGTGTGAAGCTAGAACATTTAGATTCGCTGAATGATGAGAGAAAGCTATTGGCAAAAAGATACAGCGAGGGGATTGTAAATCCGGGGATCGTGTTGCCAAAACTGCGGGAGGGGGCGGAAAGTATATATCACCAGTATGTGGTGAGGTGTGTTGAGCGGGATGCCCTGCAAAATGCTCTGGAACAGAAGGGTATCCAGACACAGATTCACTATCCGGTACCGCCGCACCTGGCAAAGTGTTATGCTTATCTTGGATATCAAAGGGGCGATTTCCCGATCACGGAGACATATGCGGATGAGGTCTTGAGTCTGCCAATTTACACAGGCATGACATTTGCAGAGCAGGATTATGTGATTGACCAGATCAATGCATGGGAAATGATTGATCAGAAAAGGTAGTGTCAAGTAATCTATGAAAAACTGAGCTGCAAAAACAGGCTCAAATG
>CAJUQZ010000195.1 GCA_910588755.1 uncultured Lachnospiraceae bacterium
CATAGATTTATGCGAAAGGGTTATTTTTTTTGAGAACTTTCAACTGTCAAGTATGATGACAAATTGCATCAATTATAGCTCTCGGTAATAGATGGCTGGTCGCTGCAAGGGGCCACACCGCCATCCTGTGAGCCGGAACCAGTACCTGATACAATAACAGCACCATTCTGGATGATAAGTACAAGAGCAAGCATCATAGCGATTTTTTTGAGATTGAAATGTTTCATGTGAAAAACCTCCATCGAAGAAATATAAAATTGACGGTTATCAGGATGCGGACTGCGCAGTTGTAGCGCCGTCCGCATGGTTTAGTTTGTGTCTATAACTATGAGGAATGAAATAGTTAAGATAATTCTACTGTAAGCATAACCAGGGGAATTTTCAAGGGACAGAATTGACCAGTGGTATTTTTTGTTTACTTTGCTATTATTTTATTCTTAAAACATATGTTCTGATATGATTTTTACTTGACAAGTGCAAAGTATGAAGTTTATACTGATATTATATTTTATATAATTTAAAGACGATGACGGAGACAGTACACAATACCAGAAAGTCACAGAGAGCTGGGAGGACACGTGTGGGCGTATTTTCTTGTCAGATAGATGTAGTCGCAGTCTGCGAAAGGCTTGTGCCAGAGCGTACAGACTGTGCAGGCGCACATAAAGCGCCGGGTTGCATCAGCTGATTTGGTATGTCCTGTATAGAAGGCAGGCGAACCATAGACAAGGATTAATGTCAGGCGATGTTCGTGGTGGGAGCCAGTACGAGTATGGGATTGCCGAAGATCACTCTTAAGTTGCGGGCTGAAATGTTCCGGCAGATATTATGGATGGATAGAACAGCGTGTTGTTTTGATGCTGGCGTGCTGCTGGGCAGAATAGGTACTGACGCATTTCCCGGCGTTAATGGGAACGTGTATAAAAGTCTTTTTGAGGTGCTTTCCGGCCGGAAAGATGCGAGGAAGACGGAGTACGCTGTAATTAGGTGGTATAACGATTGTAAGGCTCTCGTCCTATTTACAGGATTGAGAGCCTTTTTATGCACACGGGCACCCAAAGCAAATATGTCATCAAACCGATAAATCGGTTTGATGACGGGTGCCTGGGGCGCGAGTATGGGAAGAGGGATCTTCCCGACTCGATTGCACACGAGTATGGGAGGAGAGCGCTTTCCGACTCGATTGCACAGTCGCGTGCAGATGAGATATGCCGCTGATGCGGGCATGGGGTGAGTAGAAAAATGAAGGGAGAGGAAAAATGTACAGCAAAGTAGACACAAACCTGAATTTTGTGGACAGGGAAAAAAATGTAGAGAAATTTTGGAAAGAAAATGATATTTTCAGGAAGAGTATGGAAAACCGCAAGGAGGGGGAGACGTACACCTTCTATGACGGGCCGCCGACGGCAAACGGCAAGCCGCATATCGGGCATGTGCTGACACGCGTCATCAAGGACATGATTCCGCGCTATCGCACGATGAAGGGATACATGGTGCCAAGAAAGGCAGGCTGGGACACGCATGGTCTTCCAGTCGAGCTTGAGGTTGAGAAGCTTCTGGGTCTCAACGGCAAGGAGCAGATCGAGGAGTACGGCATGGAGCCCTTTATTAAAAAATGCAAGGAATCTGTGTGGAAGTACAAGGGAATGTGGGAGGACTTCTCGGGAACAGTCGGTTTCTGGGCTGATATGGACGACCCTTATGTCACGTATGACGATAATTTTATCGAATCAGAGTGGTGGGCTCTAAAGGAAATCTGGGATAAGAAGCTCCTGTACAAGGGCTTCAAGATCGTGCCTTACTGCCCGCGGTGCGGGACGCCGTTGTCCTCACAGGAGGTTGCACAGGGTTATAAGACGGTCAAGGAGCGCTCTGCGGTGGTCCGCTTTAAGGTAGTTGGGGAGGACGCGTATTTTCTGGCATGGACGACGACACCGTGGACACTCCCGTCAAACGTAGCGCTCTGCGTTAATCCCGACGAGACGTACTGTAAGGTAAAAGCCATTGACGGCTATACGTATTATATGGCGGAGGCGCTTCTCGACAAAGTGCTTGGCAAATTAGCTGGGAATGAGGGCGACAGGACCTATGAGGTGCTGGAGACATACAAGGGCACGGATCTGGAGCATAAGGCGTATGAGCCGCTGTTTGACTTTGCGGCGGGTATCATTGAGAAGCAGCACAAAAAGGCACATTTTATCACCTGTGACAACTATGTTACCATGACAGACGGTACAGGTATCGTACACATTGCGCCCGCGTTTGGTGAGGATGACGCCAATGTTGGCAGAAAATACGACCTGCCGTTTGTGCAGCTGGTAAACGGCAAGGGTGAGATGACGGAGGAGACTGCCTACGCTGGGGTTTTCGTGAAGAAGGCCGATCCGATGATCTTAAAAGACCTGGAAGCGAAGGGACTTTTGTTTGACGCACCAAAATTTGAGCATGAGTACCCGCACTGCTGGCGCTGCGACACGCCGCTCATCTATTATGCACGCGAGTCTTGGTTTATCAGGATGACAGCTGTCAAAGATGATCTAGTGAGAAATAATAATACTGTGAACTGGATTCCGGAGTCCATCGGCAAGGGGCGCTTTGGGGACTGGCTGGAGAATATCCAGGATTGGGGAATCTCGCGCAACCGCTACTGGGGTACGCCGCTCAACGTGTGGGAGTGCGCATGTGGTCATCAGGAGTGCATTGGCAGCAGACAGGAGCTTGCGGACAGATGTGGGAACCCCGATGCGGCAAAGGTCGAGCTGCACAGACCTTATATCGATGAGGTGACATTCAAATGCCCAGACTGTGGAGAGGAAATGCACAGGGTTCCGGAGGTCATTGACTGCTGGTTTGACTCTGGTGCGATGCCATTTGCACAGCACCATTATCCATTTGAAAATAAAGAACTGTTTGAACAGCAGTTCCCTGCGCAGTTTATCTCAGAGGCCGTTGACCAGACGCGCGGCTGGTTCTATTCTCTGATGGCAGAGTCCACACTGTTATTTAACAGGACTCCGTACGAAAATGTTATCGTACTTGGCCATGTACAGGATGAGAACGGGCAGAAGATGGCAAAGTCAAAGGGCAATGCGGTCGATCCGTTCGAGGCGCTTGAGACATATGGCGCGGATGCGATCCGCTGGTATTTTTATATCAACTCGGCGCCGTGGCTTCCAAATCGTTTCCACGGAAAGGCGGTGCAGGAGGGACAGCGCAAGTTTATGGGAACGCTGTGGAACACGTATGCGTTTTTCGTGCTATACGCCAATATTGATGCGTTTGACGCGACAAAGTACACACTTGAGCCCGACAAGCTTTCGGTGATGGATAAGTGGCTCTTATCAAAGCTCAATACCGTTGTCGGGGAGGTGGACAGCAACCTTGAAAACTACAGGATTCCAGAGGCGGCGCGGGCATTGCAGGAGTTCGTCGATGAGATGAGCAACTGGTATGTGCGGCGCAGCCGCGAGCGTTTCTGGGCTAAGGGCATGGAGCAGGACAAGGTCAACGCCTATATGACACTCTATACAGCGCTCGTGACAATCTCGAAGGCGGCGGCACCCATGATTCCGTTTATGACGGAGGATATCTACCAGAATCTTGTGCGCAGCATTGATAAATCCGCGCCGGAGAGTATTCATCTGTGTGATTTTCCGACAGTGGATTCAGGGCTTATCGACAGGCAGCTCGAGGCAGACATGGAGGCTGTTTTGAAGGCGGTTGTCATGGGGCGTGCTTGCAGGAACACGGCCAATATTAAGAACAGACAACCGATCAGCACCATGTTTATCAAGGCGCCGTTTACACTGGGTGCATTTTATCAGGAAATCATTGAGGAGGAGCTCAATGTCAAGAAGGTAGTGTTTACAGATGATGTCAGAGAGTTTACGACCTATACGTTCAAACCGCAGCTAAAGACGGTAGGGCCAAAATATGGGAAGCAGCTTGGTGGCATCCGGGAAAAGCTTTCCACAATTGACGGAAACGCCGCGATGGATGAGCTGAAGGCAAACGGTTTTATTGTGTTTGATGTAAATGGCACGGAGGTAAAGCTGGCCGAGGAGGATCTGCTGATTGATATTTCGCAGAAGGAAGGCTATGTGACAGAGGCGGACAATACCGTCACGGTAGTGCTTGACACGAACCTGACAGAGGCGCTTGTCGAGGAGGGCTTTGTCTATGAGGTGATCAGTAAGGTTCAGACCATGCGCAAGGATTCTGGTTTTGAGGTCATGGATCACATCAGGGTCTATATCAGCGGCAATGACAGGATTGCGGGGATTGTCAGAAACAACGAGACGGCGATCGGCGGCAAGGTGTTGGCGGATGCTTTTGTGTACGGTGAAAACGATAGTGCAAATGCTAAAGAATGGAATGTCAATGGAGAAAATGTGACGATTGGTGTAGAAAATCTGCGGTGTGTTTAAAGGAGAGAAAATATTGACATGAGGAAAAGCGGCAAGCTTTTGAAGATTATTTTGATTGTGGTCGGTGTTTTGGCAGTCATTTTTGTCATTGTTTCTTTTGCCCTGATCAATCATTTCATGAAACAATACTTTAACAGGAGTGCGCAGAAGAAGTATTCCGAGTATATGCGGTGGGCGGACTATGAGGATTTTGAGCGTGAGACGGTGACATTCCCGTCAGGCAATGAGACGTTGACAGGGTATATCTACGGCATGGATAACACATCGAAGGGGCTGGTGGTGATTTCACACGGGCTTGGCTCGGATTCGGAAGGATATATCGGGGAGACAAAATATTTTGTGGATCACGGATTTATGGTGTTTGCCTATGACAATACAGGGAGCGGTGCCTCAACCGGGGATAGCTGTATCGGGCTGGTACAGTCGGTGCTTGACCTGGACAGCGCGCTGACCTATGTGGAGCAAAGTCCGGTGTTTGATGGGCTTCCGGTCTGTCTGTACGGGCATAGCTGGGGCGGCTTTGCAACGACAGCGATCCTGAATTATGACCATGATATCATCGCTGTCGCCAGCCTTGCAGGCTACAACAACAGTCTGGAGGAGATGACCTATGTGGGCAAAAGCCTTTTGGGTTCTTTTGCCTATGTGGAAAAACCGTTTATCTGGCTTACACTGCGCGCGACGTTTGGCGAGCGGATGAACCTTACCGCGACAAATGGAATCAACCGCGCAAAGCATACAGCGGTAATGATCGTTCAGGGTGATATGGATGATTTTGTCGGGTTCGATGGCCCCTGTATCTATGCCAACCGGGATAAGGTGACAAGGGACGATGTGCAGTTTGTGCTGCTCGAGGGCCGTGGGCACAGCAACCTGATGATGGATCAAAGTCCGGAGCGCCTTTCGTACATGGAAGAACTGGATGCGGCCTACAACCGCATTGTGGATCAGTACGGCAACGATGTGCCGGATGAGGTCATAAAGGAGTGGAACGATACCATAGACAAGAAACTGACATCACAGCTTGACGAGGAGCTGTTTGAGAGGATTGTCGATTTTTATATGGAAGCGATTGGTGAATAAGGCAGGTGGTGAATCCCTTTAGGGAGTGAATCTCCAGACAGTATTGCTGTACAGTCTGGGGATTCTTCTTTTTTATAATGGCAAAGTACACACCCATTTCCCTCATTTATTAGGTGCAAAGTATACCTTGAAAAATGCGAATCATGCTTTATGACAAAAAAAGAAAGATAATTATGTTAAAATATAGTATCTTTTTATGTATAAATTAATAAAGGTTAATAAAGGTTGGGAATTGACATGATATTTGTCCGATTTCAGATAGTTTTTTCAGATAGTTTTTAAATTTTATTTTAAAAATCTATAAATAAGCAAATATTGAAATTTGCACAAATTTGTCCGCCATACAACGACAGATCTGAGGTTTTATTTTTGTGCAGTTTTCTGGATTTGCTCAATTATAGATAATAATTATAGAAAGCTTCCTGTATACTTTAAATAGGTCAAGAGATTGACACAAAAAAATAC
>CAJUQZ010000196.1:0-964 GCA_910588755.1 uncultured Lachnospiraceae bacterium
TTTCTGAAAATCAACCTTTTCCTGCTTATTCTCTATTGAGTTTCCGAGAGTGCTCATGTTGCTTTCCCATAGAATTTAATATCATATACTTTCATAAACGCCTATCCTTTGTAAAAATATTTTCAATGTCTCATTTCCCACAGTTCTACTACATAACAATCTAATGACATTCGTAACAAGTCTCGAACTCTTACAACTCTGCAACGAGAAGATTTATTTATGCGCGTTAATGTTTTGCCTGGTGTGTATGTCATTTTCACCCTGTAATTTTTTATATTTTTTCAGCCACTTCACATATCTGAAAATTTCTTTGCTACTTCAATAGCGTCCTTTATATTTAAATGAGGATATTTCCTATATATTTTTTCCAAACAATGAATGTAATTTTCACTTTGCAGATTATATGCAATTTCCTCAAACACTTCGCTTGTGTATAGAATTTCTTCATCATTTAACCGATTCAATATATCAATCGTAAGCAATTCATCTTTACTCAATACCTCAATTAATTCATTTCTGCATATTTCAATTCCATAATCATCTTCTTGATATAATTCTACCCTCTTATTTATTATTTTTTTTACTGTTTTTAACATATCTATTTTTACCTGTAGTTGTATAATTTTTTGTGCTCCAGTGAAACACCCAGCCTTACTGCTCATATAGACAAAACCGAAAAAGCCTGAAGCACGCGCCGCCAAAAAGATACTTCTCAATCATTTTGATCTGGTAATCCCCGGGTAAGAGCTTCAGACAACAATGATTATAGAGCCACCCACTGCCAAAATCACATGCCGCAAACAAGTATAAATCCCCGTCTGTCACCTGATATATAATATTGGTGTCAATAAACTGATCTTCTGCGATCCTGCTAAATTCATGAAACAGTGTGCCAGAGTGCATCTGGTCAATACCAAAACCATCACTGACATCATTTATGACTACGATAAAGCCGCCTGTATTG
>CAJUQZ010000196.1:974-1461 GCA_910588755.1 uncultured Lachnospiraceae bacterium
ATCCAGGTGCTTGAAGGAATATCTTCACTTATTACGAGGCATTTTCCTGGTCCAATTTGAAGCTCCCCGATATAATCGTCAATCGTAGCTGTCTTCTCATAATACTCGGCTGCTTTCCTGAACTCTTCTTCTGTCTCTCCCTTCCAAAGCGTCAAATACTTATTTTCTATCAAAATATGCGGGCCGCCGTCACATTCAACCCATGTTATTTCTTTTTCCATTCATAAGCCTCCTAGTTCCCCATTTCAGACAGCGGTATCATAATTTTGATTCGTGCCCAGTGCATAAACAGGATAGAAATTTTTCCTTGTATTCTATTTTAACACTTACGCCTTTTATCAGGCCTTCTATCCACTCAAAGGCTTCTGTCATCTGCACCCGCATTTTTTCTCTTACTTCTTCTGGTATATCCTCTGTATCATGTCCTTTGTCCACAAACTCCTTAATAAAATCAAAGCACTGCACTGCCTCCCCGTCGAAAAAGCAG
>CAJUQZ010000196.1:1471-5952 GCA_910588755.1 uncultured Lachnospiraceae bacterium
CCCTCAAAAATGTCCACTAAATCATTTAATTCTTCATACTGCGGCTGATCCATGACAATTTTCAACCTTATAATCCACCTTTCCCATACCTGCATCTCTTGATATCTGGATGGAAGGAATGATTTTCATACACATAAAGCAGGTACTATACGACTACATACACCCTCTGATACCCCGCCTTCACGAGGAGCCCTGCCGCGATCCGGTTCATATATCCCTTCTGGCAATACAAAAACAGGACAGTTGACCTATCCGCGCAGACACAATAAGGATTCTTAAACAGCTCCGACAGGGGAACATTGATACTCCCCCGTCTGTGTCCCTGCCTGTAAGCCTCTTTGCTGCGAACATCCACCAATAAAATTCGCCTGTCTGCCTTTAACAGCACCTCTGCTTCCCGCCACATGAGTGTTGTCCACTCGACAGAGACAGACAGCCCTGGCTTTCTCCTATGCTGTCTGTCCAGAACCCGCCGCATCAGCTCCTTTGCCTCATTGCGGGTAAGATTCTCGTCTACGCCAAACAGCCCATTGTCCCATTCCTCCATAATACCTTTTGTATAAACCTGAGCGATATGGTTGACGCAGGTCCGGCAATTGTACAGATCCTTTAGCACCAATGCCGCCTCCACATGCTCCTCATCCGCTTCACCCCTGCAAAGAAGCACCTGATGAATGATTCCTGCAACAGTTCGACGCTTTATAAGCTCCCCGGGTTGCTGCAAAATATCATAGTCCACATGGACAGTTCCAACCCCTACTTCATATATGTTTTTTTCAAGCAGGCTCACAAATTGCCCTACTGTGAGATATCTGTCCTTTTCCATGCCAGCCTCCATTCTGTCTGCACGGAGCATGCCGCAACCTTAGCTGCGGGTGGTCTATACTTAAACCGGCGTAATCCGGTATGTCACGCTGTCATAGGCATCCAGCCCCTCAACCGTAAAGCACCCTACTGTGTTTTCGCTCTGGCTATCCGACCACAAATCCGCCACCTGATAGCTAGACGCGCCCTGAAAACGCCCACTGTCCACCATCTTGTGCCCGATATGTCGGACGATGTCCTCCACACGCACAGTAAGTGTTTGCTCATACCGGTGGCTACCCAGATTGATAAAGCTGACTGCAACAGCCCCGTCCGACAGGGGCTTTGCAAGGATATCCACCCTGTCATTATCTGTGATGTAGGACGTGTCCGGTTGTTCCCTGTCAATGGAACACCAGATTCTTTTTGCCTGTATCCCAAGCCTGTCCTGATTGAGTGCGATCATTGCCCTGTTTGCAATAATCCTCCAGAGCGCATCCCCTTTTGTAAGCCGCCGCAGGTCCATACCCAGCATGAGGGGTGCGTTCATCATACACCACATGGTCATATGTGTCTTGCACATCACAGGCGTGATGCCTTCCATTCCAATCACCATCATATCTGGATCATTCCATCCTTTATCCAGCCCCGCAAATTCATCCATAATCACCGCTTTATTGTACTGCGAAGTGATGCTTGCCGTATCCTTTGACTCCCAAGCTGCCCTGCCCGGATGATTCTCTGAACCAACCTGAAATGTAATGTCATTTAAAATGCGCCATGAATCACCAACCTTATAACCCCAATTCTGCGGCTGTGTCTTTCCCCATTCGCAGATGGAAAAGCAGATGTCACGCCTAGGTTTTGCCCTGTTCAGGCCTTCAAATAAAGCTGCGTAAGAATTTAATACATTCTCCTGTCTTCTGTGATTCATCAGGCGAATTATATTCTTTCCTTTTTTCAGGGAAACAGTAACCGGCTGTGACCATACAAAATTCTCTGGATCCGTGGTCTGTGCAAGCAGACCGTCATAGTATCTCGTCTCGCACATGAGTTCTCCAACAGCCAGCTGCAGCCATTCCCCCACACCGTCTTCCCTTCCTGTCGCATACTCCACCGAAATATCATAACTCCCATCGTCCGGCGCGTCATAGCAGAACTTCAGTTCTCCGCTGCGTGCCCCCACAGGCGTCACCCCAGTATTTGTTCCGTCAAAAGTCCCAATATTTGTCACATACCCGTTTCTATGTAAAAAAGCACCCTGCCCAGTAAGAATCCCCTCCTTCTCCGCAGACAGCATCTGCCCGGTCCCATTTCTGCCAACCTGAATCCCCCTGATATTGGGCGCATAGACATAGCGTGCGTTTGCCGCATCTGAAAAAGTCGCATTGTCCCACAGATAATAACAGTTGTCCACCTTGATAAAATCAACCTGCCAGTCCACATAACTCTGCGCGTCCAGATCCTCATAACCACAGGTGCCGACTGCAGCGCCCGCACAGAGGTTCGTGCCAATATCATTGTACATGCCAAACATCAGCCCTTTTCCATGAATGTAATCGGCCAGTGCCCGAAAGCCATCGGGAAATTTCTTCGCGTCATTTGAGAGCCGCTCGTCCACCCGTTCTGTCCTGTAGCAGCCATCATCAAGCACGAGATACCGATACCCTGCCTGGTCAAGCGCCAAGTCCACCATAGCGTCTGCCATCTGCTTTGTAAGCTCCTGCGTGTTGCCGCTGCCAAATGCATTCCAGCTGTTCCAGCCCATAGCCGGCAGCCGTCCGCACCGCTTTCCCGCTAAGGCCTTCCCATCGGCAAAAGCCGGGAAAGTACAGGCCCTGTCCAAGATCGGATCAGGCGCAAGCCTTGATGTTCTTTTTCCTCTTTCCATATTTCCACCTCATTTATTTTTCTTTATTTTGAAACCAGCTTCAACGCACCGCTGCATTCCGCCTGATACCGCTCATGCCATACTGTCGTGTCATCGTATAGGGCACCCTCAAATTTGCAGGATTCCAGTCCCTCACAGGACAGGTCTGCGCCCCGCAGGTCACAATTGCAGAACACCACTTCTTTTACGGTTCCACCGGACAGATCTGCACTTCGAAAAGAGGATCCGCTCATATTACAATAAAATAATACTGTATTCCGAAACTGGCAGGCGTCATAGCAAGCCGCCTTCGACTCTACCATGATCAGCCGTGCTCTCTCGAACACAGCTGACGCAAAAACTGCCCCGTTCATTTCTGCCGAACGAAAATCAATATCCGCCAGCACGGCACCGCTAAAATCCAGCCCGTTCAGAAAGCAGCGGTGAAAGCTGAATCCTTCTATATGAATTTGCTGCAATGCAGGTACATTCAATACCAGTGGTTCTTCGTGTTCCCTGTAAATCCTGATCATGTCAGCTCCCCCGTTTCCAAATTTAATGAATCCCCTCTGCTCGTCCACATTTGTTGCTTCTTAAATACGGCATGTCGAATAAATGTTCGTATAAAAAAATCATTTTACTTTCCCCTAAATTTGGACAATTAATTCCAGGAATCTATGACAGACAGCAACTCTACAGCGAAAATAGCTGCAATGGCGATATATGTTTATTATAACACGATAGAAGCAGGGACGACAATCTGATTTTCAAAAATATGTTATTTTCTATGTAACTGTTTGCTTTTTTGATATGCACTGAAAAGACTTGTCTGATGAACAATCTATTTTGGAGAATATCTTAATAGAAAGGACATTCGAACTTGTAAACTGGTATATCTCTATTGGTTCAATATATTAATGTAATGAATAGGGAAGATGTATGTAAGAAGTGAATTGATTCACTTCTGCAACATTTTGAAATACGACTATGTGAAATAAACCATTTTATTAATGCTTTAATATCGAAACTCAGATTTTTAATTGCTACACATTATATAATGTTTTTCTATAGCAGATGAATTAATTCACCTATTGCCAAACACTACAATATACTATCTATTTTCTTTTGAAGGCAAAGTGTTTTTTCAATTTATATGATATAACTTATATTGAATAATTTTGCCTGTTTACTGAATTCAAATTGCGGTGTTATATTTCATATCTATTACAAATAAAACTATATGCTTGAAAGATTATTTGTATCAGCTATTTGATTTCACAAAAGCAATATATTTTTGTAATATAAACTTCCAGTATTTCTTTCTTAATTAATTTTTTGAACAGGTGAATTAATTCACTTACTCCTCAATTCCTATGCCGAATGCAAAATAGAGCTCTATAAAATGTGTACCCATTAGATCATTTGCATTGACTTCACAGTCTCATACAGAAGCTCTATTTTCTACAATATAGTCTTACAACATTTTTCTTTTATTCTATATATGTTTAAAATTTTGAACAAGTGAATTAATTCACCTATTTCCTAATTTGGACAAGTCACAATCATAATATTGCCTTTTGCGCTATATATTAATTATCAAAATCACCACGCCTAAATTGGTATGTCGAAACCCCATTTATATCAACTACATCATTTCATAAAGAGCAATATCTTATCGCAAATATATCTTTCGGTACTTTTCCTCAATTAGCTTTTTAAGTAAGTGAATTAATTCACCTATTTCTCAACTTATACTTGAGAGTAAAAAGTTTGTACCACTAAGAAGCCAGTGAATCCCAGTAAATTC
>CAJUQZ010000197.1 GCA_910588755.1 uncultured Lachnospiraceae bacterium
CATTTGGCACAAATCTCCCACAAATTGTGACGCACATCTGGCAGAAAGCATTTTTCAAACACGCCCTGGCACTATGACGAGCGGGCATATTGCAGCAAAAACACCACAAGCCCGACCAACAGCATCAGGTAAAAACTGACACCTCTTGTGATGCACACCGACACTATCAGGTATTTTCCCACAAATATATCCCGAAACACACAGCGGTACATCGCCTCGGTGATCCCCTGCGCACCGGGGACCGGAAGCATATCCACCGCGATGTAGACTGCCGCCTGTACCAGCACAACGTCAAGCGCCGCCACACCGGAAAGCCCCAGCCCGCGATACACCACATACGTCATCACAAACACGCTGAAACGCTGCAAGAAAGTGCCGGCAATCGTCATTGCGATCAGCCTTTTATGACTTTTTAAAAACACCACCGTCTGCTGGTAGCCGGCCAGAAACCCGTCCACTTTTTCCTGTCTTGCCGCCGATTCCCGCCACAAATGGAGGTGTAACATGATATTATCAATATAATAATAACATTTCCTGATTGTCCCCTGCGAAAACATGACCATGCACAGAAGCGCCACCAGCACAATATTTAAGAACAACCCCAGAAAATACAAACCGTAATATGCGCTCAGATACTGCCGTAACGGCACGCCCCAAAACAACAGTATCCCAAGCCCGGTCAGCACAAGTACCAGTTTATAGATGACAGCGACCGTCATCAGCACAACAGAAGCCGCCGACAGGGAATTGCCATCACGCTTCATGTAATATAGCTGCATCGGCTGCCCGCCAGTCGCAGAGGGCGTGATCCCCGAGAAGAAAAATCCGATAAACGAGTACGACACACAGCGCGGCAAAGTCGTCCGCTCCCCGATTCCCTTCAACAGATACCAGATCATGCACCCCTCCCCAGCCACAAAAAAGGCCGCCAGGAAAATGGCTGTCACAAGGTATGCCCCTGACATCTGCCCGACCGCCCCGGCAATCTCTGCAAAATCCTGCCCCCGGAATACGCTCCAAAAGGTCAGTGCCATAATGATGGCAAAAATGCCTGCATTCACAAGAAGCCGATGCATTTTTTTCCTATTCATAAGCGGTGATTCCCCCGATCTCACAGCCTGTCACCCCATGACTTACCGACTCACAGCCCGTTATCTCATAACATACCGTCGTACCACTTGCCATCTCACAGCATGGCTCGCCAGCTACAATATCCGATAATTTCCCTTCAAATACCACATGCATTTTATCACATTCATAAAAATCCTTCGGCGTCACCAGCGAAAAGTGCTTCCCGGCAATCTGAATCCCGTTTTCCTGCAAAATCCTAGCAATATATGATGAACATGTGTACTGATTTGTGATAAAAAACGGCATATTCAATACAATAAACGGCAGCCCCAACACTGCGTAGTGTATACGAAACCTTCTCTGATAATCCGCCCGCAGCCGCCGCATGATTCCGCTTTTCTGCGCATCTGTGCACTCCATCTCGCAGATGCGGTAATACGCCGTGGGAAACGCATGTAAAATGCGCTCCTTCTCCTCCTTCTCAAACCCCGCAAAGACCGGCACTGCCGGATTGCGTCTCCCCACGCTGTACGCCTCCTCTAATCCCGCGTCCTGCGCGATTACGACATGAATATAGCGCTGTCCCAAAAATCTCCGTATCAGCGACGCAAAAAATCCCGGCGTGTCCACAAGGGCAATATACATATGTGCCATACAAACTCCTCCTTCTTTACCGCAAACTCCCACACTATTGGAACTGATATATCTTCCGCGCCAGGCGATAGCCGCCCACTGTCGCAAGCTTACCGATTTTTCCCGGAAGATTGGTGAATCCGCTAAGTTTCGTAAAGCGCAGTCGGTAATATAACCCCGGATTACTTCTCTTGATATCCGCCCAGAGCTCCAAATGCCTGGCTCTTGCCCCCTCATCGCCCCGCAGCAGCAGGTGAATTGAAGAAATCGCCATCATGATCGAAATATTGCGGCACATATAATTTGCCAGTTTCGGATACTTTCTTTTCACCGCGTTCAGATCCACGCTCTCCGCCACCATCTTTGTCACCCTGATCTGCTGTTCAATCCGCGCGATCAGCACCTTTTCATTGACCGACTGATCCTCCCGTCCCAAATAATACTGGTACAGATCGATGTTCATATAATAAATGGTCTCCACATAGGGGAGCGGGCAATATGCAAACAGATTATCCACATAAAAAGTATGCTCCGGCAGGACGATTTTTGACCGATGGAGAATATCCGTTCGGTATACAAGCGCATGCATCACCAGATACTGGGAGGGATGAAACGCGCCGATCTGATCCCATGTACACACTTTTCCGACAGGAAATACATTTCTGTAATGAATCGTCTTTTTTGTCTTTTTATCAAGATGATTGTATGTATAATCACAGACCAGCAGATCCGGCCCAAAGCCCGTCTCGCACCACTGCGCTATCTTTTCCAGAAGTGTCCGATAAGCCGTCTCCTCCAGCCAGTCATCCGAATCCACCACCTTAAAATACATGCCTGTGGCAAGCGCAAGCCCTGTATTCACACCGGAGCCATGCCCGCCGTTTGCCTTGTTCACCACAGTCACAATCCCCGGAAACTGGCTGGCATACCGCTCCGCAATCTCCTTTGTCCGGTCTGTGGAACCGTCGTTGATCACAAGAATCTCCACATTTTCACCGCCCCTGACCAGCGAGTCCAGGCAGCGCTCCATATACTGCTCCGAATTAAAACAAGGTACAGCGATCGTTAAATATTTCATAGAATTCCCCTTCCTTTCCTAAATTCTATGAAACATTATAACGGCTGTACCTTTCAAAACCCTTGCCTAATTCTTACTATTTTCTTAATGGATGCGAAATAATTTTTTAATTCAACTTTTCTGTCAAATCCCCCATGTGGGACAGCTTCCTGACCGCATACTTCCTGATTTTTTCATTGCAGTCATACTGCATCTCCTCAAGCAGACCGCGCGTCAGCATGCGCCTGCGCCCCATCTCCCTAACGATATGTTCCCTGCAACAAGAACACAACGTATTTCGATACATATAGAACAACAATTCGTTAGGCTTCCCCCTTCCCGGCTCCCTGAACAAATCCAGTATATCGCCAAAGGCCCAGTGCCACCCGGTATCCCAATATATAACCGGTATCCGCTTTACTGCATTTATCAGAACAGTCCGGTCGCAAACCTCATAATTTTTCGCCAGCATGGATATTGCCTCCGTCATATGCATACCGTTTTGCAAAAGCTCCAGCGCATACGCCCGCACACCTGTGTCCTTTCTGTATCCTAGCCCTGTAAAAGCCTGCTCGGCAAGATCCGAATGCTCTGACCTGGAATCTGCGAGCAGCTGTGGCAAATCTAACGCCCATGCGCAATCTTTTTTTGCCAGCATCCGCAGAAGCGCAAAACGGATCTCCCATTCCTTCTCATCCCGATAATACGCGGCAAGCCGCAAAACCTCCTGCTCCTTATTCTCTCTCATCCATCTATCTGTACGCCAGCATCAGGGGCCACTCTTTTCCCGGCCTTTTGCCGGCTTTCAACAGCCTGTAGAGCGCATCCGCAGTTTCTGGTTCTTCCCTTCTTTCCTTCCTCCATTCCGCCCGCATCGTTTGACATTTCTTCAATAGCCGAACATATGTTTTAATGTATGCATCAGCATTGCTCCCATACAACAGCTTATGCATCGCTGTCTTTCCCAGGCTGTCCTCACTAACCTGCTGAAACCAGTCAAAATGGTCAACCGTAAGCAATGGATTCCCTTCCGCCAATTCACACAAGTCCCCGACAATCTTCCGGAAAATCCATGCCCTCCGTTTACGGTCAGCAAAACACAGACTCACCAGGGTGACGCACAATACCTGAAAATTATCCCTTTCCGGAAACCGACCATATTGGTCTGGTTCGCATTCATCCAGTATTTCCAGCAAATAGTCATAACAGATCCCCAGTATCCGCCAGGCCCTCCTGCTCCCACCTGCCACAAAATGTGCCAGAAGCTCACAATCCTGCTGAAATTCCCAGCCAGCAGAATGCACACGCCCAAACAGCCGCTTTTTAATCCCATCCACAAAGGGTGTCTCATCGGGAAACTGGACAATCAGTTCATACAGATAAACACTCCTGCAGCCCTCGCACTGCGCATCAAACGCCATATCACGCGAGCACCCCCACAGGACAAGCGGCTTCATTTTCTCCTTCTCTGTCTCCGACATATTCTTTAATGCCAGAACACAACTCCCCAGACCGCGCTGCATATCATGTTTAAATGCTTTTTTCGTCAAATCTGCTCTCCTTGTATATATGCCCTGGAAACTATAGAAAATTATGCGCTCCCGAAGAAATATCCTGCGCAATCTGTATCAATTATTATCCTACAGTTTCTTATTGGAAACTTTGGAAATTGGAATCAAAACCTCCCGCATTCTGCATATACCCGATCTGTGCCACACGGTTGACCGTCTTCTGCTCCCTGGATATAGAAATGACCGTAGGAACCGCGCCGACGACGACAAAGAGCATCTGCTGTGCAAACGAGGCTATGTAATCCCCCATCGCATCCGCCTCCTCCACGAGGGCCGGAACCGCCCTGAACGCGTCGATAAAACTCATATGATAATCATAGTACTCCCGCATTCCCCTGTATACTTCCATCGCCCAGTCAAGACGGTTTCCAAAATAGGTCATGGCGATCATGAGCACACACGAAATGACAATGCCCACTACTGTCAGTTTTCCGCCAAGCTTATCAAATCCCTTGAGCGTACAGAACGCCATAACGATCCCCGAAAGCGCCGCCACATAACCCAGCATTCCCAGGATAACGATGCACGCCACACCGAGCAGGGAGCCCAGCACCGCGCCGATGATTCCGCCGATGATATTTACATTTTTCTGCGCCCTGCCCTGCGCCTTCACCTCGTTCTCACGCTTCGTTTGCGCTGCGCAGTCCGCACAGAGATGAAGCCTTGCAGACTCGAGCATAAACCCTACCGTTGGCCCTGATGCGCCGCAGGTCTGGCAGCATGGCGCGAAGCTTCTCTCCCGCAAAAAAGCGGTCAATGCTTCAATCGTACTTCCAAGATCACTGCAAAGTCTGTCCTGATTTTTTTGCGATTTCATAACAACTGTTATCAGGCTGTCTTTCTGCGTCACACCTGAAACCGGCCCCACACTCTTTCTAAACTGTGAGAGCTCATCCTTGCGAAGCGTATCCCCACTCCGCGCCGATGCCGTGATCGTCAGAAGATACGGATATCTTTGATCCGAGGCATAAACCAGTAATTCATAACCGTTTCTTGTGCCATAGATCGTATTCGCAGCTTCATCGTAGTAAAAGCCAATGCCTGACGCAAGCTTTTTGTAGTTTTCTGTAACTTTACTCATAATTTTCCCCCTCTGTAATCATGTTGTGTGATAGTTGCGAGAAACACACGTTCTTCAAGACATTGCTTTTTATACCTTTTCCTCCTGTGTGCCCTTCGTTTGTCCAATCATTTGCAATAGGCCCGAATCTCACACAAACAATGACGCACCTTTGACAGAAAGCATTTTTCAGGCACGCCCTGACCCAAAACCTGTATTTGTCTAAACATTTGTAAATATTTGATCAATTTTATCATCATAATTGTCATATCAAACTTATCACACCCAAACTATCATACCACAATAATCTTCCTAAAACAACTAAAAAAACCTTACAGCATACTATCTGTAAGGTCTTATCTGCAGGAGATGGGACTTGAACCCACACGGTATTGCTACCACAGGCACCTGAAGCCTGCGCGTCTGCCAATTCCG
>CAJUQZ010000198.1:0-2060 GCA_910588755.1 uncultured Lachnospiraceae bacterium
ATATCAGGATAACCGGGTTGGAGCTTGATCTGGAGTACTTTGCCCATTTCAGGGTCAAAAAGATGCAGAATAACTATTTGCAGGAGACACTTCCAGAATGTGACCGGGGTAGATGCAATATCCTGATTGCCCACAATCCCGACTATTTTGAGGAGTATGCCAAATGGGGGGCGCAGCTGGTGCTGTCAGGCCATGTGCATGGCGGCATCATGCGCCTGCCGCTTTTGGGTGGGGTGATCGCTCCGTCCTATAAGCTTTTCCCTAGGTATGACGGCGGCAGGTTCTTTAGCGGCGGGGCAACCATGCTTCTGGGGCGGGGAATGGGCTCCCACACAATACCGCTGCGTTTTTTTAATCCGGCAGAGCTCTATGAAGTGGTGCTGAAGCCACTATAAGGTGCAAACATCAGTTCATATTGCATTTTGAAAGGATTCTTTGTAAAATAGATTATAGTGTATACAAGAATGGTAGAATATGGCTGGAGGCGCTGTGCCGTGAATTGCTGGTACAGCTGTGAAGCGGGGGTTTTGTATGGGATTGTCGGTGCGACTGACGGTGTTTGAGGGACCGTTGGATTTGCTGCTTTATCTGATAGAAAAAAATAAAATAGACATATACGACATACCGATTGTGGTCATAACAGAGCAGTATCTGGACTATATCAAAAAGATGCAGACACAGGACATGAATGTCATGAGCGAGTTTCTCGTGATGGCGGCGACGCTGCTTGATATCAAGTGCAGAATGCTTCTACCAAGGGAGGTCAACGAGGACGGGGAGGAACAGGATCCCCGGGCAGAGCTTGTGCAGAAGCTTCTGGAGTACAAGATGTATAAGTATATGGCATTCGAGCTGCGGGACAGGCAGGTGGACGCGGCAAAGAGCTGGTACAGATTGCCTATGCTGCCTCAGGAGGTCGCAGATTACCAGTATCCCATCGATTATGAGGAGCTAGTAGGGGATGTCACTTTAGCAAAGCTCCACGAGATTTTCAAGAGTGTCATGCGACGCCAGGAGGACAAGATTGACCCGATCAGAAGCCAGTTTGGCAAGATTGAGAAGGACGAGATCAATCTCGAGGAGAAACAGGTCTACATAGAGGAGTACGTAAAGAGTCATAAGCGGTTTTGCTTTCGCAGCCTTCTGGAGAAGCAGGGCAGCAAGATGGAGGTGATTGTCACCTTTATGGCAGTGCTTGAGATGATGAAGCAGGGGATTATCTCGATAGAGCAGGAGGACACTTTTGCGGAAATCATCATCACATCGAGCCTTGCGGCGTAGCGTTGGGCAAAGCACTGCGGATTTTTGGGGATAGTATCAATGAATGAGAAGAAAATAATGGCGGTGATTGAGGCTGTGCTCTTTGCGATGGGGGATTCTGTCGCGCTCTCTAGTCTGGGGCATGTGCTGGAGATGCCGGAGAAAGAAATACGTGAAGTGATTGACAGGATGAACAGCCGGTATAAGAGGGCGGAGAGGGGGATCTATATCGCGGAGCTCGAGGATTCCGTGCAGCTGTGTACGAAGCCGGAGCTGTACGAATATCTGATTAAGGTGGCAAAGGCGCCAAGAAAATATGTCCTGACTGATACCCTGCTTGAGACGCTCTCAATTATCGCATACAAGCAGCCAGTGACAAGGCTGGAGATTGAGAAAATCAGGGGCGTGAGCTGTGACCACGCGGTGAACAGGCTGGTCGAGTTTAATCTCGTCCAGGAGCTTGGGCGACTTGACGCGCCGGGGCGTCCGTTGTTGTTTGGCACGACGGAGGAGTTTCTAAGGACGTTTGGCGTGAAGTCGATTGGTGAGCTTCCAGTGGTAAACCCGGAGCAGATGGAGGACTTTAGGAAACAGGCGGAGGAGGAGGCTGGGCAGAAGACAGAACTGAATGTGGAGATCTGATTCGTTGTGGGGGAGTTATATGGAGTACGTTGAAGAAGAGATACATAACAGTATGATGATTGACGACAGTGTCGGCAGGAAGATTCTAGACACTGCGGCTGCAATCATTAGCTGGGAGGGCTATGAGAATCTTACGATTCGCAAGGTGGCAAAGGAGA
>CAJUQZ010000198.1:2070-5327 GCA_910588755.1 uncultured Lachnospiraceae bacterium
CTGTTCCAATTCGGCAATCTATCAGCATTTCGGCGATAAGAACGCGTTGTCTGAGGCGATTGCGGCACTGCAGGCCAAGCCGCTGCTTATTGTGATGGACGAATCCTATTCCAGGGATGCGGACTTGTCCACTAACATAGACAAGATTACCAAGCGGCTGTTGGAGAAGCTCTATTCCTTTGAGCTGGAGGCCATCTATATGCAGATTGCCTACCGCGGAAAGTTGCGCAGGGAGAACAACCCGTTTATCATACGGGTGGAGAATTACCTGAAAAATGCGGCGGTGCGCGGGGAGGTGGACAGTGCGGATATCAGCGGAAAAGCATTTTTCCTGTCATCGTCCTTTTGGGGATTCGTACAGATGGTGCGGGCCGACAAAGACATGGACCTAGAGCGAGCAAAGAAGCAATTAGAGACACAGAACAGGCTGATTTGCGACGGGCTTGGCATGAGGAAGGGGGAAGGCGATTCCCTGTGGGAGATGCTCCGGGAGAGGGGTGTCGATGTGGACAGGGCACTGTCACGCATGAAGGGAAATAAGGAGGCATACAGGAATTTCCTTGTGGAATTTTTTGCGGATCCTGACTTTGAGGCTTTGGGGACTGCGGTGCGGGCAGGGGACGCGAAGCATGCTTTCGAATATGCGCATGGACTAAAAGGCATGGCTGCCAATCTCGGGCTTGACGAAGTGCGCGGCAGGCTTGGTGTGCTGGTGGAGATACTCCGCCCAGGCGGGCTTGATGGCGCGGATAAGGCATACGATGAGGTTATGGAAGCCTGTAGGATCGTCACTGTATTGTTATGATTTTATGCTGAGAAGACATGCTCGATTTTTATACAGTGTAAAATGGGAATGAGGTAACAAAAGGTGAAAACAAAAAATAAGGTACTTGTGGTGGATGACAAGGGAATCAACCGATATATGCTGGGGAACATATTTCGGGAGGATTATGAGGTCGTCGAGGCATCTGGCGGGCAGATGGCGATAGATGTCATGGAGGCGGACGCTGGGAATCTGGCAGTGGTGTTGCTGGATATCATCATGCCCGTGATGAGCGGTTTTGGTGTGCTTGAATACATGAAAAAGAAAGGACTGCTGGACAGGCTTCCGGTGGTGATTGTCACGGATGATGACTCCGAGGAGACGAGCGACAGGGCGTTTGAGTACAAGGTGGCGGATATTGTGATCAAGCCCTTCGAGCCAAAGATCATCAGGCGGCGTGTGCAGAATATCATTGAGCTGTATACATACAGGGAGAAATTTGGAATGGAATTATGAATAAAAAGCATGAGATGTTTGGTTTCCTTGGTAGGTCCGGCATACGCAGGCAGTTGTATACGGTTTATATACTGGCTGTATTTGTGCCGGTAGTGCTAATCGGTGCCTTTCTGGTGGGAAATACATACCAGCTGCTGACGAGTTATCACAGAGATCTGCTCGAGTAGGATAACTTGCGGGTGCGCACGATCCTGTTCGAGATTACGACGCAGGCGTTCAACATCTCTGAGGAGCTGTCCTTCAACGAGGAGGTGGTGTCTTTGCTGCAGGGGCGTTACGCCTCAGAGGAGGATTTCGTGGAGGCAGTCAATCTCCGCGCCGATGCGGTGGACAGGTATATGTACCAATATACCGAGATTGAACAGATTGACATTTACTGTGACAACCCGGACATCCGTGCGTACAAGCAGTATCACGGCGTGGATGGGGCAGTGCAGGGAACGGACTGGTATCAGCGGGCGACATCGCAGGCAAGCATCTTCTGGGAGGAGATGAAAAAGACCGACACGCATGGCAACCAGTACTGGGGATTGTGTCTGGTGCGGCGGATTCCGCTTGTCCACTCGGACTACAATGCAGTGCTGGTGATCCGTCTTAGCGACAATTATTTAAAGACGCGGATTCATAGCCAGGAATATAGAAACAGTGTGTCGGTGGACGAGGGTGTGGTCTTCTATGCGTCCGACAGGGAGGATTATGGGAAACCACAGCGGATTGGCATTGATTACAGTCAGGATTTTTTTCAGTACACAGGGAAGGAGAAGATCAGGGACAAGACCTGTTTTGTGGGGGTATCAACACTCCGCCTATACCAGTCGGATTCAAAACTCTATATCTGCACAGTCAATGACAAGTCGTATGGGAATATCTGGAGCATCATACAAACCTGCCTGATTATCATATTGTTTGCGATCGTGGTGCCAGGTGTACTAATTCACTTCTTTACATCCTATTTTACCAGGCGTGTCACTACGCTCCGGCATGTGATGCACCAGGCGAGCAATGAAGACTATGATTTCAAGGAGATTGTCCGTGGGGAAGACGAACTCTCCGAGGCTTTTGCGGACCTTGAGGTCATGGTTTTGAAAATCAAGGAAAAGGACGAACTGATGTACAGGACGATGCTGAATGAACAGGAACTTGCCAATGCGCAGCAGAAGATGGAGTTCAAGATGCTTGCTAGCCAGATCAACCCGCATTTCCTGTACAATACGCTCGAGACGATACGCATGAAGGCGTACACGGTGGGAGATAAGGAGGTTGCCACCGCCATCAAACTGCTGGGAAAGTCTATGCGGTATGTACTAGAAAACAGTGGAACAGCATTTACGTCCCTCCAGAATGAACTGAACCATATCGAGATTTATATGAAGATACAAAAGCTCCGGTTCGGGGAAAAGTTTGACTATGGGTTTGTCGTGGGGGAGGGACTTGATGTGAGTCGATGCATCATGCTGCCGCTCATACTGCAGCCCATTGTTGAAAATGCGATTCTGCACGGACTAGAGGAGAAGGAGACTGGTGGTATGGTCACAATTCGGGTTGACCGGATAGCAGGGGATGAAGAGCTTTGCATCGCGGTGTCAGATAACGGTTGCGGCATGAGCATGGAGGTGTTAGAGCGCCTGCGGGCGGACATCGCCATGAAAAATCCCGAGCGGAAGGAGCGTATCGGTCTGTACAATATCAATCAACGGGTGAAACTCTGTTATGGGACTGCATATGGTATCACGATCGATTCAAAGCAGGATCTGGGAACGACCATTACGTTTCACCTGCCCGAAAAGGTCTATCATGAGATATAACTCTATAAATGACATATTAAATGAAAAAAGTGCTGTGTAATACAGTGCTTTTTTTATACAATTTTTTGAAATTTATTATGAAAATGTAAAATGCATAAAAAAAGTGCTGTAATTTATAATTAATCCCGAATTATTCACGGCAGTATAAACTCACATAAAATCCGCCGTAGTTA
>CAJUQZ010000199.1 GCA_910588755.1 uncultured Lachnospiraceae bacterium
TAACATATCATTATGCTATCAGTAAATGGCACTATTTTGTATGTTTTATATCAAAATGCTATATTCTGTATATTTACTTGAAGTCATCTAGCATTTTGGTATATACTGATCATAGAAACCCATTTAATGTTATTTCCCGGCTGCAAAGCAGGCAATACACATGCACTGCAGGCAGTCGGCCAAATGATAATCCAACCTATCAACCACAATTTTCAGGAGAAAGGAACTGTGTTATGCGTCATAAAAACCTTAGAATAATAAGCTGTCTGGTTCTTACAGCCGGTACTTTATCAGGATTGTCAGGTTGCAGCAGTATGCCTTCCAAGTCAATTCAGACAGAAACAATCGCCCCTAACGTTGATGATACCACAGCAGGGCTCGATATGACGGGGCAGAATCAAGAATCAGAAGAGGCGTTCGAGACAGAGAGCCAGAATGCAGGAACAGAATCCCACGACATCGGAGAGGACCGCATCGATCCGGATGAAGCGGAGCTTGCAAACGCAGCCAAATTCGGCAATCCAAAAGAAGTGTTAGATCATATAGCCATTACATCAAATGTCGAAGTTCAAAAAACAGCGGATGAAGAATTCGTAATCGAATTTGAACTGAAAAATGTCGGGCATTGTACATTTGCTGTCCATAAAGGAGAAGAATTCACTCTGCCAAACGAAGTTTTTGTGGATTCCACCAAAATAGAATGGACAGCGCCAACTGCAGACGGGGAATACATTTTTCCTGATATGCGGGTGAATGAAGCCGGGGATCTGTTTATGATTGACTGGGCCTATAACGGATACTGTTTTGCTATTTATGGAGAGTCCCCACAGAATACAAGCGATAGAGACATGGCTGGAAAGGTTGCATTGGAAATCATACGCAATTTGGGTGGCGCAGCGTAATTGTGTTATCCGGTTTTGTCAGTATCAATAAAGGAGCATCCGCATGAGCGAAGTCATTTTTTCCGTCTTTCCAAGTGAGAACTTTATCGACCTGGGGCTGTACCAGTTTGGCTGGGAGAAGTGCGATCCGTCCCACTCTTTCGGCCCCGCCGCAAGAAACCATTACCTGTTCCACTACTGCATCTCCGGCACTGGTATCCTCTACGCCAACAATGCAAAAGGCGAATCAGTCCCTTACTCTGTCAAGAGCGGACAGGGTTTTATGTGCTTCCCAAACCAGATCAATATGTATATCGCTGACCGTGAGATTCCGTGGGAATATGTGTGGATTGAATTTGACGGCCTGCGCGCCAAGGAAACGATCGAGCTAACCGGTCTAAGCCTCGACCAGCCAGTCTACAAGGCACGCTACAAAGACCTCGCCGAGACGATGAAATCAGAAATGCTGTATATCGTCGGCCACAGGGAGGAGTCCCCTTTTCACCTGATCGGACATCTGTATCTGTTTATTGACAGCCTCGTTCGCTCCTGCAGCCTGACGCAGCTGAACCGTGGAAACAGCCTGCGCGACTTCTATATCCGCGAGGCGGTGTCCTTTATCGAACAGAATTTCCAGAACGCAATCTCCGTGGAGGATATCGCGGCCTCCTGCGGGCTGAACAGGAGCTATTTTGGAAAAATCTTTCATGAAAATATGGGAAAATCCCCGCAGGAATTTCTCATCTCCTACCGCATGACAAAGGCTGCCGAACTCCTAAAACTCACCAGCCTGTCCATATCCGATATCAGCAATGCCGTCGGCTATCCAAACCAGCTGCACTTCTCGCGCGCCTTTAAAAATGTATATGGCACCTCGCCAAGACAGTGGCGGTATGAGCACGGCTCTATCGGACAAAAATAAATTGTTACTTTTTTACAGCTGGCGCCGGCTACTCGTCAATCTGTGTGCTGACAACCGCATTGGGATTTTCTGCAAGAAACGCGCCGATCTCCTGTATAAACCGCTCCCCATACTTCTGGTACTTATTTTCACCCACACCGGATACGGCAAGCATTTCCGTTTGATTCCTGGGTGCCTTTGCGCACATGTCAATCAGTGTCTTGTCGCTGAAAATAATATAGGGCGGCATTGCCTCCTCCTTGGCAATGGTAAGGCGCAGCTGGCGAAGCCTGTCAAACAAGTCAAAGCCCGCGCCTGTGAGTGAATCTGTCTTTTTCTTCCGCGTCCTGCCTGCCGGCTCTTCCCGCTCCTGCGCTTTCCTGACGACAACGCGTGCGCCCTTCTCTTTTAACCTGCTGATATCTCCCATCTGGAGCACACTGTACTCTCCGCCGGTCTGGACTATATACCCTTCCGCCAGCATCTGGTCAATCAGCAGACGCAGATCCGCTTCGCTCCTCTGCTTTAGAATGCCATAAGATTTGTATGCATCGGCGCCAATCTCCTTTAGTCTGGCACGGTTTGCGCCGAGCAGGGTTCCAAGTACGATATTTAACCCGTACCGTCCTCTCATCTCTGCGATGCAGTTCACCACCCATTTCGCGTCAGCTGTCATATCCTGTTCAGTATATTCGCGATGGCAGTTACCGCAGTTGTCACAGGGCGTTGACGCTTTTTCCCCAAAATACTCCAGAATGTAATTTCTAAGACATGTAGTCGCCTTGCAGTATCCTTCCATCACCCTCAGCCGCTGTGTATCCCGCTGCCTGACCAGCGCAATGTCATCGGCGTCCATTCCCTCAAACTCTTTCTTTTCCAACAGGAATCTGTTGATCATCACGTCCTGCACGGAAAACAGAAGAATGCACTGTGCATTTTCGCCGTCACGTCCTGCACGGCCAGCCTCCTGATAATAATTCTCCATGCTCTGCGGCATATTATAGTGAATCACAAACCGCACATTGGACTTGTCAATGCCCATGCCAAACGCATTTGTCGCAATGACAATCTGAACCCTGTCATAGATAAAATCATCCTGGTTTTTCTTCCTTGTGTCATTGTCCAGCCCCGCATGGTAACGCGCCGCCAAAATACCGTTCTGTGACAGCTTCTCATACAGGTTATCCACGTTTTTGCGCGTTGCGCAGTATATGATTCCGCTCTCGTCCGCGTGCTTTCGAATGTAGTCTAACACAAACGCATCCTTATGCTTCCCCGCGATATGCTCCACACTGTAGTACAGATTCTGCCTATCAAAGCCTGTGACGACAACCTGTGGATCGTGCAGCTTCAGGGTACACTCAATATCCGTCCGGACCTCCTTCGTCGCGGTCGCCGTGAAAGCGCTCACAATCGGTCTGTCTGCAAGACTGTCTATAAAGGCAACGATCTTTAGATAGCTGGGCCTGAAATCTTGTCCCCACTGCGATATGCAGTGCGCTTCATCGACTGTGATCATGGAAATCCTTCCATTTTGTGCAAACTGTACAAACCCGGCACTCTCCAGCCGCTCGGGCGCCACATATATGATCTTGTACCGGCCCTCCGCCGCAAGGCGCATCGCTTTTGCAATCTGCGTCTCTGTCAGCGATGAGTTGATAAACGCAGCGTGTATTCCTGCTTCGTTAAGTGCCTTCACCTGATCCTGCATCAGGGAGATCAGCGGTGAGACCACGATCGTGATACCGGGCAGCATCAGGGCCGGAACCTGATAACAGATGGATTTCCCCGCGCCTGTCGGCATGATCGCCAGCGCATCCTTCCCCGCCAGAATGGACTGGACGATCTCTTCCTGACCATTCCTAAATGAATCATAACCAAAGTATGTCTTAAGTATTTCAGCGGCGCTCATACGTTCTCCTTCCGACTGCTTATGTATTAGACGCGAATACACACGCGCCCGGATTGCATTATAAAATTATAGCATGCATCAAGGCGTTTGGCAAATAAATCCATAATGAGCAGTAAATGCTAAGTCCTGTGCGTACAGGAACCTCTGATCTATACCTTCCAATTTGTGCAATACGCATCAATTGTTACCTGACTGTATAGAACGTCATTCTGTATCTCAGCTATAAAACCATTCAGACTGGCCATGTCACAAATCACATGCACCCCTGCCTGCCGCTCAAGCCAGCGGTTACCCGAACAATACCGCACAAACTGGCTGCCGACGCAGGCCAGCCTCCGCCCCTGTCCGACGGCATAGCGCACCGTGTGCATCGTGCCGCTGTCACACGCCGCCTCAATCACGATCACACCGTCACTGATCCCGCTCTGCAGCCGGTTCCTCTCCACATATTGATATCTGCGCACCGGCGTCCCCTCCGGATACTCGCTGATCAGACAGCCCCCTCCGGACAAAAGTGCACGTGCCAGCCCGGCATTGGCACGCGGCACAATCTGTTCCAGCCCGCAGGGTATGACCGCCACACAGGCTCCCCCCGCCGCCAGGGCGCCTCGCAGTGCATGGGTATCACAGCCCAAAGCCAGCCCGTTTACCACGTTGATCCCCCTTCTGCCAAGCGCATAGCCAATCCGGTATGCGGCCTCGATCCCGCTGTCGGACACATGCCTGCTGCCGATCACCGCAACGCTGCGGCACTGATTGACCACATCGATCGAACCTTTGTAATACAGCGATGGCGGCGGTTTTGCGATCGAAGCCAGCCGTCCCGGGTATTCGTGGTCAAACCGCCCTATCTGTCTCATCGGTCGATATTCTCACACCACTTTCGTATATGATCCATCTGGATTAACAGCTTCCCTTCATAAATATTGACCAGAACAGGCTTCGTCAGATCATGTATTTGTGCATAGATATCCCCCTCGAAGAAAAAAACAATCAGCTGTTTTTTGTATGGGTCGAGTATCCAGTACTCACGCACACCTGCGTTTTCGTATTTCTCTAATTTCTTGAAATAGTCCTTGCGCTTTGTCGATGGGGAGATCACTTCCAGCACAAAGTCGGGCGCGCCAAACACTTTCCCCTTCACAAGCTTGTCACTGTCGCAAAGAATCAGGACATCCGGCTGTACCATTGTTTTATCGTCACAGTCCAGCTGCACATCAATCGGCGATATGCCTGCCTCACATTTTCCATTATGATCCATAATATAATTTGAGATCTGCCTGTAAATCTCACCCGCAATCTTCTGATGGTCAAATCCTGGCGCTGCCATTTCGTAAATCACGCCGTCAATCAGCTCCACTCTGATGTCCTCGGGCATAGCCAGATAATCCTCAACCGTATAATCGCCCTGCTTCTTTTCCTGCGCTTTCTGTGTTTCCTGTGTTTCCTGTGTTTCCTGTGTTTCCTGTGTTTCCTGTGTTTCC
>CAJUQZ010000200.1 GCA_910588755.1 uncultured Lachnospiraceae bacterium
CATCTACACTGTCAAGATGCACCATTCCTGCGGTATCCGCACTCTCCTCAGACGATACCTCATCCGAGTTCCTGTCGCTGCCCTTGCTGCCACAGCCTGTAACAACTGTCATGGAAAGCGCCATGACCACAGCAAGAATTCCGATTTTGTGAGCAATTGTTTTCTTTTTCATAAGAGTATCCCCTCCATTTCTCCGCCATGCCTTCAAATCGTCTGCAAAGCACGGCTTAACCCTATTATTTCCTTCACTTTTGACAAATATTCACTTTTCCTGAAACATCATATTTTTTTACAAATATTCACTTTTCTTGAAGTATCATATCTTTTTACAAATATTCACTTCCTTTGATATCACTCACCAACCAACAGATATGTCACCTCCTGTCCTGGAGCCTCCGGCCAGACTTCACACAAAAGAAGCTCATACGTACAATCAACTGTCAATAATCCGCTGTCCTCTGACACCGCCTTGGAACCTAATATCTGAATCTTGCTGTCCACCTCCATGTCAGGATTCTCCGTCAGGAGCACCCTGGCCGTATATAGGACGCCACTGTCCATGTTGCGATCCACATGAAGAATCTCGACAGTTGCCCGAAAACTGTCCGACTCCTCTGCTGTCGCCTCCGCACTCTGCATACCACCCGCCATATCCCTGTCGGAATTTGCAGCATTATTGGCACTGTCCGATGTGACAACACCCTTCTCACCGTTATACTCTGTAGTCGCAGCGCCAAAAGCCTCCTCGCATACCGCCTCTTCCTGCCCGGCATTGTCTGCCACCTCGCACACTGCCTCCGCCTGCCCGGCATTGCCTGCCTCTTCGCACGCCGCCTCCGCCTGCCCGGCATTGTTCGCAGCCTCATAAGAATCCGCCTTGGACGCATCATTCTGCACTGTGAAATTACGCGCTAAACTGCCAAAACCATCACTGCTGCCCACTCCCACATTCCGCACCAGGGCCGGCACAACCAGCGCCGCGCACACGCACGCAGCCGCAACGCCCACCCACACCCTGTAATTTACCCTCCTGTCACGCACTGTTTTCATCTTGGATGCTGTCACTGAAAAATCCGTTATGTGCAAGTCTGTCATGGCATCTCCAGGAGCGGCCGCTTTGTCTTCCAGCCCCGCCTCGATGCGGGCCCACAGATCCGGCACTTCACTGTTTATAAGCGCCCTGTACTGCCTCTCCAAATCTTTACTCATAACCGCATCTCCTTAACTTCTGAATCGCATTCTGATAGCGCCAGGTCACTGTCCCGAGCGGAACGTTCAGGATATCCGATATCTCCTGAAACGTCATCTCTCCCATAATCTTTAGGTGTACAATCTCGCGTTCCTTGGGTTTGAGTGTATCGAGCGCCTGCCGCAGACTCATGTCGGCAATCACCTCCTGCTCAACCGACACATCTGAGGCGTTTTCCATCGCATCATCCGCAAAATCCTCCGTCAACACTTCCCGCTTTGTCTTTCGCAGAAGATCGACAGCCATGTTTCTGGCAATCACAGCCATCCAGGCCCTGTGTCCATTCCCTTCACGATATGTACCCGCAAGCCGCCACAGTTTCATAAAAAATTCACTCGTCACGTCCTCTGCATCCTCGCGGTTTGATACGGTCTGAAGCACGATCGCGTAAATATAGCCGATATATGCCTCGTAGACTTCATGCAATGCGCCTTTGTCGCCAGACTTCATGCGCTCCATGCATGCGCTGAACTGTTTCTCCTCCACACTGACTCCCCTCCGGGAAAGCAAGCCCCCTGATAATCTATATACGTATTTTCCTCTGTATCTTTATGGCTTCATTGTGTCATTTTATCAAAATTGGTTCCGAAAATGTCTCGCAGTAGCGTTCCGCGCGCTCCCAGATCACAACATCGGGGTTGTAGCGGTCAAGCATTGCGTACTGAAAATCCCGTGCGTCCTCCCAGTAAACTTCGCTGTAGTACCCCTTGCAGATTTGTGACAGAAATCCCCCAAAAGAATCACCTACATAGAGCAGCACCTGATCATGATACTGTGACTTGTCCGCCGAATTCTTATCGAACACATATACGGTATCTATGCCATACTGATCTGCAAGCCCTGCCATTGTCACTAGATCCCCTGCATAGTCCGTGGCATGTGTCTGAAATACCACGGATTCAAGCTCCGCATGTGTGCCATAGGCCGTCCTGAAAAATTCCTGCATATTCACAAAAGCACCAATCTGGTTGCTATGGGAATCCGTAATGTAATAAAGCTGCATTTTGTCCTTATTCGCCATCAACGCATCCTTGGGATAGACAAACACAAGATCTGTGTTTTCATGCAGATACGCCGCCAGCTGTTCCCCGCGCGATACATCGTTCACCCGAGCGATCGTGTCAGGCATATTTTCCGCATAGATAATCTCTTTGTTTGGAATACACATCGTATAAAATTCAATCCCCTTCGCGCTCAAATGTTCCCTCGTCGCTGTCAGGTTTGCCGCGATCGCTGCCATCTCCTCGTCCGTGAAATGGTTGATGCCCATATAGTCCCAGATCGGCTTTCCGTCCTGCTCCGTCTTGTAGAAAAACATATTGTTCTTTCCCTTGAGTGTCTGAGTTGACTGGATATATGTTCCGCCAGTGAGCATCGAGGTAAGTCTAGTGTTAAGGGCGATCAGCTTCGTCCGGCCAAACAGCCCGTTTATAAACTGGCCGATCCCTTCCTGCAGCTTTGCAAAACCAGTCACTTCTGGCTGGCCTCCCTGCTCTGCTCCCCCTTGTCCCGTCTGTACCTGGCCATCCTCCGTGACCGCCCCGTTTTGCTCTAGCACCGCTTTCTCCGCTTCCGTAAGCTCCTGTCCCTGCCGGCCTGGCAGCGTATTCCTTGCCACGGTCACAAGCGGTAGCACCAGTATAAAAACAAGAAAAGCAATCGTAATCCATTTGTCCCTGTTCTTCATTTGATACACTGTCCTTCCTTCACAACCAACATAGTGCTCCATCCAGAAAATAGAGCACTAGCCATTCACCAGAATTTTGTAAAAGTTTTATCAAAAATTAAAGTAAATAAAAGGATTGTACGCGTTGTTGCTGATAAAAGACACACTGACCACCATACACACCAGCACGCCCACGGCATACACAACCTGCCAGATCCTATTATTTTTCAGCCGGGCGTCAATCCACGGCATGACTGGTGCGCAGCCCACAACCGCAAATACAAAGTATATCCAGTTCTGCGCGATGTATGCCCATACCGCCTTGTCAATGATTCCCTTGGCTCCGATGCCAAACATCGCCTTGACATATATAACAGCAATGCCCATGTCCGGCGCGCGGAAGATCACCCAGCCGATGATGACAAGCACCATCGTATAGATGTGCCCCCACCAGTAATTCTTCCTGCCAAGTCCTGTCAGCTTCTCAAACGTAAGTATCACAAAATACATCAGTCCCCACGCGATAAACGTCCAGTTCGCGCCGTGCCACATACCAGTCAGCAGCCACACGACAAAGAGATTCAGGATTAGACGCGGTTTTGATACCCTGCTGCCGCCTAGCGGAAAGTACACATAATCCCGAAACCACGTCTGCATCGAGATATGCCATCTGCGCCAGAACTCCGACACGGACTTTGAGATATACGGATAATTAAAGTTCTCCTCGAAATGAAAACCAAACATCTGCCCCAAACCGATCGCCATATCCGAATATCCCGAGAAATCAAAAAAGATCTGAAATGTATATGCGACCGCGCCAAGCCAAGCCATGCCAAACGATGCCTGAAATCCGCCGTTAATAATCAGCCCAAACGCATTGTCCGCAACCACCGCCATGTTGTTTGCCACCAGCACCTTCTTGCCAAGGCCGATACAAAACCGTGTAACGCCCGCCGAGAAATCCGCAAAATTTTCAACCCTATTCTGAATCTGGTCGGCAATCGTCTCATACCGCACAATCGGCCCTGCAATCAGCTGTGGGAACAGCGCGATATAGAGTCCCACCTGTAGCGGGTTTTTCTGCACTCTCCCACGGCGCCGATACACATCGATCACGTACGACATTGCCTGGAATGTATAAAAGGAAATGCCTATCGGTAGCGGAACAATCGGCACTGGTATGTTCGTGTGCAGATAATGGTTGATCTGCAGAACAGTAAACTCACTATACTTATACCATCCCAGTGTGCCGATATTGACCAGCACAAGCAGCACAAACAAAATCCGCACCGCCGCCTTTTTGTCGCGCAGCGCATCCACTGCAATGCCAAAAAGCCAGTTGACCAAAATCGTCGCAATCATCAGAAATACATAGGTTGGTTCTCCCCACGCATAGAAAAAAAGGCTTGCTGCAAGCAGAAATACATTTTTCAGCATTTTTGTCTTTCTAAGCAATGCATAGTAGACAACCAGGACCACCGGCAAAAACACAAACAAAAAAACCTCACTTGGGAAAAGCATCCTAGATATCCTCCCGCACTATCATCTTCTCATCAATCTCACCGTCAAACACTGTCGCCGCAGGTCCTGTCATATAGACCACATTGTCCTGCCTGTCCCACTCGCACAGAATCTCTCCGCCGGACACTTTGACACAGACCTTCGTGTCCGTCAGTCCATTCAGCACACAGGCCACCGTGGTCGCACAGCACCCTGTCCCGCAGGCAAGCGTCTCCCCTGTCCCGCGCTCCCACACGCGCATCTGCACGTTATTTCGGTCAATAATCCGCACAAACTCTGTGTTTGTCCGCTCGGGAAAACGCGGATGGTTCTCAAAGTACGGACCAATTGCGTTTATATCAAACACTTTTATATCATCATCAATAAAGACCACCGCATGGGGATTGCCCATCGACACACAGGTCATCTTATAAATATTCCCGTTTACCTCAATTTCCTCATTCACAACCTGGTCGTTATCTGACAGAACTGGTATTTCCTCCGCCTTCAGGACAGGCGCACCCATATTCACCTTGACAGTCGCCACTTTGTTGTCACTGCCAAGTGTAAGATCAAGATGTTTTACTGCGTCATAACTCTCAACTGTAATGCTTGTCTGATCTGTGAGGCAAAACATCTTGATCTTACAC
>CAJUQZ010000201.1 GCA_910588755.1 uncultured Lachnospiraceae bacterium
CCCTTCATCCAGAAGCAGTCGAAATGGAAGGTGCGCAGCGGAATGTCGCGGTCCAGCATACCGTCGATAAAACTCATCACCGTCTCTTCATCATAGTTGGTGGTGAAGGAGGTGGACAGCCACAGGCCAAAGGTCCACGGTGCAGGAAGTCCCGGTTTTCCTGTGATATCGGTGTATCTGCAAAGCACGTCCTTCATTTCCGGGCCGTTGATGAGGAAGTAGTCAAGATATGTGCCCTCTACAGAAAACTCAGCTTTTGTGACCATTTCCGTACCAATCTCAAACTCTACGTTTTCAGGATGGTTTACAAAGACGCCGTAGCCTTTTGTCGATATATAAAACGGAATATTTTTGTAGCATTGTTCCGTGCTCGTACCGCCGTCCGCGTTCCAGATCTTCACGCTCTGGCCGTTTTTGACAAACGGGGTGAAGCGTTCGCCAAGACCATATATTTTCTCATCAACGCCGATGCCAAGCTGCTGGCGCATGTAGGTGTCGTGGTTGTCGCCCCTATCGTAAGCCATTCCGCGCCAGTCCGTCTTCATCAGGGCGAGGTCCTTTGCCTTGGACTCCGTGATGAGTTTGCCGTTTCGTGTGTAGCGCATGTACCAGTTATTTTTGCCGATCTCGAGAGCAAGGGAGCCGCTGTGGACGATGATGCATGTCTCATTTTCTTCTACCTGGACTGGCCTGTTTGCAACGTTTAGCTCAAAGGCCGGGCTGGTGTTGACTGCACCGAGGTGGTGGTAGGTCTGCACGCGGATGACTTCGTCCATTGGCGCAGTGATGACCAGCGTCAGGTTGATGCCGCCAAGTGTGTCGCCCCTGTGGTTGATGCGTGTTGTCGGGGCGCAGATTGTCACCTTGTCCGCCTCAACCTTTGTAAAATATGCCTGCTGTGGTGCAAAACACTCACAGCCTTCCTGCTGAAGCCAGCAGCCATTACTGAATTTCATCGTTACCTCTTTTCTGCGCCGGCCTTATTATGGAAATATGTGCTTATGGTATGAAGATGCTGCACCCGGCACTGTGCAGATATATAACTATCATAGCATATATTGCTGAAAAGGAAATGAAATAATTAGATTTTTTTAGCAGTATTTTTTAAATACGTTAGTCAAAATGGATTTATTGTGGTAAAATAATAATAAATACAGCTCGGAAAATCATGAAATAAAGGAGGAATATGTATGAAGCTTACTTTTGTAGGTGCGGACCATCAGGTGACAGGAAGCTGCCATTTCCTACAGGCATGCGGCAAAAATATTCTCGTGGACTGCGGCATGCAGCAGGGATCAAACCCATTTGAGTGCTGTGAGCTGCCCGTCGATGAGGCGCAGCTTGACTATGTGTTTCTGACGCACGCACATGTGGATCATTCGGGAAATCTGCCGCTCATTTACGCGAGAGGATTCCGGGGGCAGGTGTTTACGACGGAAGCGTCCGCAGACTTGTGTTCCATCATGCTGCGTGACTGCGCGCATATCCAGATGCAGGAGGCAGAGTGGAAGAACAGGAAGGCGAAGCGGCATTCGGGACTTTCGCTGGTGGAGCCGGCGTACACGATGGAGGACGCAGACGGGATTATCAGAAACATTGTTCCATGTGCATATGATAAGGAGGTCGAAATTTGCGACGGCATCCGGATTCGTTTCACGGATGTGGGACATCTGCTTGGCTCTGCCAGTATCGAGGTCTGGCTGACCGAGGGCGGTGTGACAAAGAAGGTAGTATTTTCAGGTGATATTGGCAACAAGAACCAGCCGTTAATCAAGGATCCGATCTACACAAAAGATGCGGATTACGTTGTTATGGAGGCGACCTACGGAGACCGGTATCATGCAAAACAGAAGGAAGGCTATGTGTCAGATCTGGCCGAGGTGATCAGCAAGACCTTCGCAAAGGGCGGCAATGTCGTGATTCCTTCGTTTGCGGTGGGCAGGACGCAGGAGATTTTATATTTTTTAAGAAAAATCAAGGCGGACAACATGATTCCCAATTTTCCAGGATTTGAGGTGTATGTCGATAGTCCACTTGCCGTGGAGGCGACTGGTGTATTCCAGAAAAATATATATACCTGTTTTGACGAGGAGGCAATGGAACTGGTACACAAGGGCATCAATCCGTTAAATTTCCCGGGCTTAAAGCTTGCCATCACAAGTGAGGAGTCCAAGGAAATCAACTTTGACGAGACGCCGAAGGTAATCATCTCCGCGAGCGGCATGTGCGAGGCCGGCCGAATCCGGCATCACTTGAAGCACAACCTGTGGCGGGCAGAGTGCACGATTCTCTTTGTGGGCTATCAGGCCGCGGGTACGCTTGGGCGCATTTTAATAGAAGGCGCGGACGAGGTGAAGCTGTTTGGTGAGGCTGTCGAAGTCCGGGCAAAGATCACGCAGCTGCCGGGACTTAGTGGCCACGCGGACAAGGGCGGCTTGCTGGAGTGGGTGAACGCCTTTGAGGAGAAGCCGGATAAGGTATTTATCACGCATGGGGAGGACACCGCGTGCAAGCTGTTTGCGGAATGTCTGCGGACAGAGCATGGGCATGACGCGTATGCGCCCTATTCTGGTACAAGGGTTAATTTAATAACGGGCGATATTGAATTTGAGGCGTCCCCTGTCGCTGTCAAGAAGCGTCTGCGCAGCGTATCTGATGTATTTGCAAGGCTGCTTGCGGCAGGCCAGAGGCTGATTGCGGTCATCTACAAGAACGAGGGCAGGGCAAACAAGGATCTGGCGAGATTTGCGGACCAGATTAATTCACTGGCGGACAAATACGACCAGTGAGAATGATATAAACATTGTTCCGGGCGTTTGAAAGATCATTCCTGCCATCTGTGGCACACATTTTACGGAAAGTTTTTTTGAACATTCTGGTTGCAAAAGGAGGAAGAAAACGACATGAATATCGTAGCGGCTGTTGACAATAATTGGGCAATCGGGTACAAAAACAGCCTTCTGGTGCGGATTCCGCGGGATCAGCAGCTGTTTCGGGAGATGACAGAGGGAAAAGTGATTGTCATAGGCAGAAAGACGCTTGAGACCTTTCCTCAGAAACAGCCGCTGAAAAACCGTGTGAATATCATCTTGTCGCGCGACAGAAGCTATACAGTGAAAGATGCCACAGTAGTACATTCTCTGGCAGCGCTCATGGAGGTGCTAGAAAAGTATGACACGAAGGATGTCTATGTGGCGGGGGGAGCGTGTGTCTATGAGCAGCTCCTTCCCCACTGTGACACGGCGTACATCACAAAAATTGACTATACATACCAGGCAGATGCCTATTTTCCACGGCTTGACGGGATGGAGGAGTGGACGCTTGCAGCGGACAGTGAGGAGCAGACGTATTTTGACCTTGAATATTATTTTCTGAAATATGAGCGAAAAAAATAGGCGGAAATGTTGACTTTTGCGTTTGGTAGTACGATAATAGAGCTAATCAGGAAAGACCCGGAATGAAGGCGTACCTGACGGAAAGAGGAGGAGAACCTGAAATGGAAAAAAAGGATTTGGATTGGTCTGGACTTGGATTTGGCTACCGGCAGACTGAGAAACGTTATGTGACGAATTATAAAAATGGTGTATGGGACGATGGTGTTCTGACAGAGGATGCAAACATTGTGTTAAATGAGTGCGCGGGCGTCCTGCAGTACGCACAGACCTGCTTTGAGGGCCTGAAGGCATACACGACACAGGATGGAAAGACCGTCGTGTTCCGTCCGGACTTGAATGAACAGCGTATGCACGACAGCTGTGTGCGCCTTGAGATGCCAACGCTTCCAAAAGGTCGTTTTGTGGAGGCTGTGAAGCAGGTCGTGAAAGCGAACGAGGCGTATGTGCCGCCCTATGGTTCCGGCGCGACCCTCTATGTGAGGCCCTATATGTTTGGATCGAACTCTGTAATCGGTGTGAAGCCGGCAGACGAATACCAGTTCAGAGTCTTTACAACGCCAGTGGGTCCGTATTTCAAGGGCGGCGCAAAGCCCCTCACGATCAAGGTCAGCGATTTTGACCGCGCGGCGCCACACGGGACAGGCCATATCAAGGCAGGACTCAACTATGCCATGAGCTTGCATGCAATTGTCACAGCCCACAAGGAAGGCTTCGACGAGAACATGTATCTCGATCCGGCGACACGCACCAAAGTGGAGGAGACCGGCGGCGCAAACTTCCTGTTCGTGACGAAGGACAACAAAGTCGTAACGCCAAAGTCGGACAGCATTCTCCCGTCAATCACACGCCGTTCCCTCATGATTGTGGCGAAGGATTATCTAGGACTTGAAGTCGAGGAGCGCGAGGTGCGCTTTGACGAAGTGAAGGATTTTGCAGAGTGTGGACTGTGCGGAACCGCAGCAGTCATCTCACCTGTAGGAAAGATTGTCAACAGGGGTGAGGAGATCTGCCTGCCCTCTGGAATGGCCGAGATGGGACCTGTGACAAAGAGGCTTTATGACACGCTGACCGGTATTCAGATGGGCCGCATCGAGGCGCCTGAGGGATGGATTGTAGAAATCTAGAGCATTTTTCAAACATGCCCTGGTGTTCCATCTAGTCAGAAATTAGACTTATGGGCCACAGGGAGCACTGGTAATGGATAGTGCATTGTTCAGTACTGGCTGAATGATGCACTTTTTCAATATGTTTATAAATGATTGGAATTTTTATCTGATGTTTTCTTGGAGAGGCTTTCTGAGAATGCGGAAAAGTGTAATAGAATAAAATAAAAAAGCAGGATACGGGAGTCGAACCCGCCTCCTCGGCTTGGGAAGCCGATGTACTACCGATGTACTAATCCTGCAAACAACATTAGTATAACACCAAAGCGGTATAAATTTCAACCCCTAAATATAAAAAAATTAGAAATTTTGTAACAGTTCAGCCATCAAAATTGAACCTATAAAAATAATAGAAAAAAGTGCCGA
>CAJUQZ010000202.1 GCA_910588755.1 uncultured Lachnospiraceae bacterium
GATGTGATTTCAACCTATAATTTTTGTTGCCTATACCCAAAGTTCAGAAAGAACCCCCCCAGAAACCTTCTGCGCAGAGCCGCAGCAGCACATTCATCGGCGTGGAAGCTCTCGTCCAGAAGACCTGTCGGTAGCACACGCACTGGTGCCGTACAGCCAATCTGACACAAATAATCCCGCATAAGTGGCGTTGGCGTTAAAACCATGTCGCAAAATTTCATATAATTTTTCATATAAAGCGGCACAGTACCCTGAAAACAAGATGCCTTGATGTAATGCAGATACTGTTCGTATCTCGTGTGGTATGTGAGCACCAGTGGGACATGGTACTTATGTGACAGATAGACCGCCGTCCACCCGATCATCATGGGGTGATGCACATGGATCACATCGTATTCGCCTTTTGCAAACTCTCGTTCAATATTGCTGTCAAAGCTATTTGGCACGGACGCGCCGTTGACAATTCCCGTAATGAACGAGTGATACCGCACGACACCGCACTCCTTCGTCTGCTCTTTGTATGTGGGCGCGAATATTGTAACCTCGTGCCCTTCCTGGCGCAGCCCGTCGCTTAGCCGCTGTATGGAAACCGGCACGCCGCCGATAAATGGCAGATAATTATTGGTCATCATTGCAATTTTCACAAAAATCCTCCTCTCATGGCCTCCCGGAGTGCAGCCTGACCTACTCTCCCGAGACAGCACCCATAAAGAAACCTGTATAAACTGTTTGTTTTCTCCAGACATCCCCCTATATAGAGATGAACTCAAAAACAGCATCCCCTAAAAAGTAGCCTGCACCCACAAAGATGAGATTCCACAAAAATACACCAAACGCCGAACTGATGCTGTATTTTATGAAATTTATTTTTAATACCCCTGCCGGTATTGAGATCAATGTCCTCACCATCGGAATCAACTTGCTTAAAAATATACCAAAACAGCCCTTTTGGCGTATTATATCAAAATTGCGTTCAATGGCTGGACGCTGCTTCGGGAATTTATGCAGATACTTTTCGAGCAGCAGGCTGCCGCCAGTGTACCCCAGAAAATACAAAATCCAGCTACCAGCCACACCTGCTGCCAGTGTAATGACCATTACCCAGAAAAAGTTGATATTTCCCTTCGCTGCCCATACGCCGGATAATGGCATGATAACCCCCGCCGGAAATCCAGGCAGATTCATATATTCCAGCAAAACGATTATGAAAATTGCAATTGCCCCATATTGGGTAAAATAGGAAGTAACCACTTCAAGACTCATAATAAAAACACCTTCTTTTTTCTTTTGATAAACTTAGTCTACCAGTCAAAACGAAAAAAGAAGGTGTATGAAAACGAAAGTTTTTCTTAATATTCTTTTATGAAATCAAAACCAAAAATCAAAACTCAAATATTACTGCTGTCAGTGGTGGCAGTGAAAATGCGATATACTGTTCCCGCTTGTCGCACAAGCCCTTCTTCGCCTTTAACACCTTTGGAATCTTGTTGCCGTTTCCACCAAATCTCTTGTCATCCGAATTGAGCAGCAGTTTGTACTGCGTATTCATCGGCACGCCTACCTGGTACTCGGGATACTCGACTGGCGTCATATTGATGACAAAAAGCATATGCTGCTTGCCGCTCTTATTTCTCCTGACAAAACTGTAGATGCTGCGCTCTGTGTCGTCCGCGTTCATCCACTCAAACCCAAGCCAGTCATTGTCGATCTCATAGAGACATGGGCTCTTTTTGTAGAGGCTTAAAAGCTCTCCCATGTAATCGTGCATGCCCTTGTTGAACGGATGCTCCTTCTCGTCCAGCAAAAACCAGTCAAGTTCCCTCGCCTCGCTCCACTCGCGCTCCTGCCCAAACTCCTGTCCCATAAACAGAAGCTTTTTGCCCTCGTGACCAAACATAAATGTATAGAGGTTTCTAAGGTTTGCATACTTGTCAATCTCATAGCCTGGCATCTTGTTGACCATAGAGCATTTTAAGTGTACTACTTCATCATGTGACAGTGGGAGGATATAATTCTCGGAGCTGTTGTAGCTCATCGCGAAAGTCAGCTTATAGTGGTTATCCTTCCTGAAATATGGATCAAGCTTCATATACTCGCAGTAGTCGTGCATCCAGCCCATATTCCACTTGAATGAGAAGCCAAGTCCGTCATCCTCCGGCGCAGCTGTCACCTTAGGCCATGCCGTCGATTCCTCGGCGATTGTCAGTACACCGGGATGCGCGCCGTGTACCACGGAATTAAGATGCTTGAAAAACTCGATTGCATCAAGGTTTTCATGTCCACCGTACTTGTTCGGAACCCACTGTCCGGCCTGTTTGCCATAATCCAGATAGAGCATCGATGCCACAGCATCCACCCGAAGTCCGTCGATATGAAACTCTCGGATCCAGAACAGCGCGTTGGCAATCAGGAAATTGCGAATCTCATTTTTGCTGTAATTAAATATCTTCGTGCCCCAGTCCGGGTGCTCCCCAAGCCGCTTGTCTGGGTGCTCATACAGACATGTACCGTCAAACTCCGCAAGACCGTGCGCGTCCCTTGGGAAATGCGCTGGAACCCAGTCAAGAATAACACCAACGTCATTCTTATGCAACAGATCGATAAGATACCTAAAATCATCTGGCGTGCCATATCTCGATGTCGGCGCATAGTACCCTGTCACCTGATAGCCCCATGATCCATCAAACGGAAACTCCGCGATGCCCATGAGCTCAATATGCGTATATGGCATCTCCTTTAAGTATTCCACGATCCTGTCCGCAAACTCACGATAGTTGTAGAAGCCGTCCGCTGTGCCATCGGGGTGCTTCATCCAGGAGCCAATATGGCACTCATAGATCGACATGGGCTCCTTATTCATATCCTTCTTATCGCGCTCTGTGATCCACTTCTTGTCCGTCCACTTGAAGTGATCAAGGTCATATACCTTCGATGCTGTACCAGGGCGCATCTCTGCATAATTTGCAAAAGGATCCGCCTTGTAAAGCCGTCTGCCATCTGGAAGCACCAGCATATACTTGTACATCTGGCCCTCCTTCACATCCTTGATGAATGTGGCGAAGATCCCGCCCTCACCAAGTCGCTCCATCGGTGACGCACCCTCGTCCCAGTCGTTAAACTCACCGATGACATACGCCTCCTTTGCATTTGGCGCCCAAACTGCGAAAAACACACCGTCCTCTTTGCCTTTCTTGCAGAAATGCGAGCCTAGCTTTTTGTATATCTCATAATGGGTTCCCTGTCCGAATACGTACTGGTCTGCATCAGAGATAAATACAGTTGTGTCAGTGTTGTTCATAAAAAACCTCCATTCTTATTACATAAAATCCCTTTCTTTTAGAACGATCATATCCTCGTTGTCATACCGCCGCGCAAAGAGTACATCAACAAAGTTTTTAATCTTGGATTTCTTGGATTTCCAGATTGCCTCGTCTATAATATCACGCACCTCGTCCTTTGTCACCACATGATTACCGCTCTGCATGTTCGCAATCCTTGTGTAAAGGGCAAGTGTCCCTAACTCATCAATGGAGTATTCCAGCGCCAGAGCATAGTTTTTGGCGTAAGCCACGAGCGCGTTATTGTCCATCTCCATCAGGTCAATTCTGATGTTAAAGTAATCCACGATCATCGCCTGCTTTTCCAGAAGCTTTGTAATCTCTTTCTTCGTGTCCTCCATGATGACTACGATCCCCAATGTGTCCTGGTTGAGATTGGTCGCCAGTTCGTAGAGCTTCTCCTCGCTCATACCATTTGCCTTCTCTATTATGATACCACCATTATTCAATTTCTCAAAGACATCTTTGATATTTCTTTGATTAATTTTTTCTCCAGTAATCTTTGCCAGCTTCCCGGAAAAGTCCTCATCCGACGACTGGTACTCTTTGACTAGGTTCTTTGCCATTCTGATCGTATCAAGCCCCGCGTCGCCTGTGATGATCACATTTCCAGTATAAGCCGCTAGCGTCATATTTTCAAGGGCGTATATGATCTGCTTTTTAATCTTTTTGGTGACTGCAAAGTTCTCAAAAAGCGTCTGCTCCTCCGGCGTAAAGTCGCGTATCTCCTCGCGCCTTGCGCCGCTTGCCTCCTTCTTTGTAGTGGCTACAATCTTCTCGGACAGAGAACTTAAATCGGCCGTGTTCATCTTGATTTCCTGCGTCTTTAGCGCATCCTCTTTTGCCATCTCCGCAATGCTCTCTGCGTCCTCGGGATCAAGGTCCCCCTCCTGATACCCATACTCCTGACGCCGCTGTACGCTGACTGGCTCATCTGTGGAATCGCTGTAGGCGTCCTCGAGGCCGTCATAGGGATCCTCTGTGTAGGTATCTTCTATGTATGTGTCCTCATGTGCATCTTCTGGGTAGGGAGCCTCCCTATAGGAATCTTCTTTATAAGAATCCTCTGTATAAGAGTCCTCCCCATAAGAATCTTCTGTATAAGAATCCTCCCTATAGGAATCTTCTTTATAAGAATCCTCCCTGTATGCTTCATCTGCATATCCACTGGTATACTCCTCATGATATGCTTCCTCCTGCGCGCATGGCACGTCGATACCTTCATTATTATTTTCCTCAGTGTATTCATGCCTTTTTGCGCGGGATTTCCTGAAATGCTTCCAGTGTACTCCCTTAGATTTTTCCTTAGTGTTTGCTCCTGCCTCCTCGGTGTACTCCCCTGGTTCTTTGCTGTACGCTTCATTCGTATACGTTTCTGCGTCTTCCCCGTATATCTCGCCCGTGTACACTTCCGCGTCTTCCTCATACCTCTCATCAGTGTACGTTACTGTGTCTTCCGCGTAGGTTTCTTCGGTGTACGCTTCCATGCCTTCCGCATAGGATTCTTCGGTGTACGCTTCTGTGTCTTCCGCATAGGATTCTTCGGTGTACGCTTCTGTGTCTTCCGCATAGGATTCTTC
>CAJUQZ010000203.1 GCA_910588755.1 uncultured Lachnospiraceae bacterium
TTAGTTGACTACAAATGCAATTAACAGAAAGAACAAAGGTGGTCAGATATGGCGAAAAAGAAACAGAACATAGCACAGGAAGCGCTTACGGAATGTGAAGTGCTGGTGATGAAGGTCATATGGGAGGGTGATGAGGTGATGTCTATACAGGAGATCACTTCCCAGATTAATTTGAAGTACAAAAAGGACTGGAAACTGCAGACTGTCTCCACGTTCCTGGGCCGTGCTGTCAGGAAGGGATATCTGGAGATGAAGCGGAATGGACGCTCCTTTGACTATTATCCGCTGGTCACTGAGGAGGAATATGGCAGGCGCGAGATCGTAAAGTGCGTTGAGGACTGGGGAAACGGCAGCCTGGGGAATCTTGTCGCATCGTTTGCGGAGACGGGGAAACTCTCAGCGGAGGAGAGGAAGCATATAAGGAGAATGCTGGATGATATGGATTAGGTTGTACATTTCGTGCATTGCATTCCTTTCAGTCACGGGCAGTATTTCGTTTGGGCTTATCAGATTTGGACAACGGCTGCGGTTTATTGAACACTGTGGCCTGCTGTCAGTGTTGCAGAAGATAGCATTTGTCCTGTACTGGATTCCGATACCGTTTGCGGGCGTATATTATACAAGAATATCTTACACGGATGGTGTCCGCTCGTATTCGGGTGAATTTGTGTGCTCAACAGTGCCGGGGATGACAGTTGCTTTCCGGATCATCGGAATGATATGGCTATTGGGGTTTCTGCTGTCAGTTGTCCGCGCTGGCATAAAAATGTGCAGGCTGACAAAACTGATCCGGGGAAATGTTCCGGTCCAGGATGCGCTGTATCTTGGCATATTTGAGGAGTGCTGCAGCCAGAAGGGAATGTTTCATGTATCGCTTTGCCAGAATGACCTGCTTTGTTCACCAATCGCGGCAGGACTGTTTCGAAAACAGATCATTCTTCCCTTTGCGAAATATACGGCGTCAGAGCTCTGGATGATCTATGAGCATGAACTGACGCATATGAAAAAAGGGATCTGCAGTGGAGGTTGTTTGCACTTGTGACCTCGTGGGTACACTGGTTCAATCCGGTGGTTTATATACAGATAAGGGAGCTGGACTGCATGCAGGAGATCGTATGTGACCTGAATATAGCGCTTGATAACAGACATTATACGAAAAAGGAGTACATCGCTTTTCTGGTGATACCATGAACGGCATGGATGCATCAAGTACATTTCGGATTGAGACCAGTGACCATTCCATCAAAGCTGTGGAGGCTGAGCGGAGAAACATCTACCGCGCAAACGACGCAGAAAACTTTACTATAAAAGAGAAAATAGAGTCCATGAAATACTTTGTCAGCACATTTGCAAACAATGAGGAAGTGAAAGCATCTTTCAAGGACAGGATTGAAAAGGAGACAAATCCAGAGGCAAAGAAGAAGTTGCAGGCATTGATGGCGTATTTTGATGGCATGGAAATGAAGGATGGATACAATGACCTGAAAAGAGACAGGGAGTTTGCGGTGCAGGAGCGGATTACGGTGCGAGATCTGCGCATCGCGCATCTTGGGAGCCGTCATCTTGCGATGGCAGAGCGGCAGGAGAAGGAACTACAGTCCCTGTTTGACGAGGACGATATCCTCAGGACACAGGGGCAGGACGGTGTTTCCAGCCGCACAGAGGAAATTGCGGAGCGTCTACAGGAGAAACTCGACGAGCGTGATCAGGTTGATAACGATACAAAATCAGATGAGGAAATCCGCAAGGAAGAAGATCAGAAAGAGCGCTGCTAAACTTTTTGACACCTGTGCTCAAGTAAATTCTCATATCAAACTCCAGTTCTTGTTTATCTATTCTAAATGGTTTCAGTTGTTTCATTTCAAAAAAATTATGAATATCATGGGTTGTGGCCGCATAATCTCCGCCTCTGACACCTGGGATAATCCCGATTGAAAAACTGTAAGGTGAATGTAAGGATTTTTGTGATAAAATATCGTACAATAGGAAGCGTACTATGGCTGGCATAAGAAAACGAAGCGCTTCGGCAACGATTTCACAAGGAGGCTTAAGGAGAGAAAATGAACGAAAACAAAGTAGTAGAGGTCAAAAACCTGATCAAGAGCTACGGTGCAAGGGATTATCAGACCACCGTGCTCAAGGGAATCGACCTGACCATTTACAAGAATGATTTTATCGCGATCATGGGGCCGTCAGGCTCGGGCAAGACGACGCTCTTAAACATTTTATCCACGATTGACAAGCCCACGCAGGGGACTGTCCTGCTCGACGGACATGACGTGACCCATATTGCAAACAAGGAACTTGCAAAGCTTCGAAAGGACAAGATCGGCTTTGTCTTCCAGGATTACAATTTGCTGGACACCATGACGCTGCAGGACAATATCGCGCTGCCGCTTGCGCTCGACGGTGCGCCCGCAAAAAAGATTTTGGAGAGGACAAGGGCGCTTGCAGTTGATTTTGGGCTGGAAGCACAGCTTCGCAAGTATCCCTGTCAGCTGTCCGGCGGGCAGAAGCAGAGAGGGGCTGTATGCAGAGCGCTCATCACCGATCCCGAGATTATCTTTGCCGACGAGCCGACAGGAGCGCTTGACTCCAAGGCGGGAAGGGATCTGCTGCACTGTCTGCGCAAAGTCAATGAGAGCGGCCAGGCGACGATCCTGATGGTGACGCACGATCCGCACTGCGCGTCGTATGCAAAGGACGTGTATCTGCTAAGCGATGGCGTGATGAGATGCCGCATCAGCAGGGGAAGCGACAGGAAGGAGTTCTACAACAGGATCGTTGATCTGCAGGTTTCGATAGGAGGAGATTAGTTTGAAAAAACCATATGAGATAGTTTTTTCAAACGGAAAATTTGTGCCGTAGCCCAAATTTTCGGGTTGTCGGCAGAATGGAGGTTATTTATGAGAATGTTTCGTCTTGCCTTTATCAACTTTAGAAACAGTTTCAAGAGCTATCTGTCGCTGGTGCTGTCCCTTTCGTTTACCATACTGATCCTGTTTCATTTCCAGAATATCGTCTACTCGGCGCCGTTTGCGGTTTTGGGGGAGCACAACAAGGAGTACATTGATATGCTGGTCCAGGCAGTGTCCGTTGTGCTGGGCTGCTTTATGTTCTTTTTCCTGTGGTACGCGACAAATGTCTTTCTGACAAGGCGCAAGAGGGAAATTGGGATTTACATTTTTATGGGCATGTCAAACCGGCGGATCGCAGGTCTTTATATGATTGAGATTAGCCTTGTGGGGATCACCGCGCTTGCGATGGGAACAGGTCTTGGTGTGCTGTCCGGCGGATTGTTCCAGATGATCATGGGCGCTGTCTCCGAGCTTGCGGTCGATGTTCAATTCGGTGTTTCGTGGAAAGCTGTAAAAGTCACAGCAGTGTCATTTTTGGCCATGTACCTGTTCTTTGCAGTTAAAGGCTTCTGGAACATCACACACAGCAGCGTGCTCGGCCTGATCTCGGCGGCAAGGCAGAATGAATATGTGCGTATGCCAGGGGCGGTTCTGTCCGCAAAGGCGGCGCTGGGCGCAGGTGTGCTTGCGGCCGGCTATTATCTGGCAAATAAGGGCGGTGCGCAAAATATGCTCAACAATGCACTGAACGCTGTGGTACTGGTCATCATCGGTGTATACCTGCTGTTTGGCGGCCTGATACCGCTGCTCTTTCAGGCGCTGTGCGGCAGTAAGCGCTTTTTGTACCAAGGGCAGCGGTGTTTGTGGATAAACCAGATGGTATTCCGCATGCGGAAAAATTACCGCACCTACGCGATGGTCTGCATCGTGGGAATCTGTTCGGTCACGGCGCTTGCGACGGGCTTTGCGTTGAAGGAGCGCTATCACAATATGATCTTTTTTGATAACCAGTATACGTTTCAGCTGCTCACAAACCAGAGCGGCCTGGAGAAGACAGCGGCCGCGCTGATCGGCGGGGCGGGTGAGATTGCCTGCCAGACATCGCTCACGACGTTAAGTCCGGATGCCGGGCATCTCGTGCTGAAATATTCTGAAGTGAAGCGGACGGCGCAGGAGAGCGGCGCGGTGTTCGACCTGCCCGAGCCGGTAGAGGACGAGGTCTATTATCTGTCACATCAGATATTAATGTCATTTCTCCTCAACGAGAAACCGAAGGCGGTGACAATCGGCGGGAAAGAATATCAGGAGACAAGGACAGTAATGGACGCATATATCGGACATATGCAGGCGGACCTGCAATGCTTCTACATCGTGTCGGACAGTGAGTACGAGCGGCTCAAAGGGCAGGGGACGCTTCTGTATATCCACAATTATAAGCTTGCGGATGACAGGGATTTCGAGGCGGCGCGCAGCGCGGTGGACGTGCTGATCAGCAACACGGATGAGAATTTTACGGCGCGCGTGGCTGTCGATCCATTTGACAATGACCTGGACTGGGTAAAGGCGCTCCATGCGCTCTGTATCTTTATGTTTCTGGTGTTTGTCGTCGCGTGCGGCTGTATTATGTTCATGAAGCTCTACAACGATTCATTTGAGGAAAAGGAGCGGTATCTTGTCCTCAGAAAGCTTGGTTTTTCTGCAGGAACGCTCTCGGCATCGATCGCTCATGAGCTGTTATGCGCATATATGCTGCCCTTTATCGTCATGGCAGTGTCCGCCTATTTTTCCGTGCGCGCGCTTGGCCGGACGATGTACACCAGTCTGCTTTCTATCTATGTGGCCAGCACGTTGGCCGTGCTCACGGTGTTTGTACTCTGCTATCTTTTGTCCGTGGCGGTGTATCAAAGGAATGTTTTATGAAACACGCCCTAGCGCGTGGTTCATAAATCATTCCCGCCAGCTGCACGCCCCATTTTGCGTGATATTTGCGCCAAATTCGGGTTACATAGCC
>CAJUQZ010000204.1 GCA_910588755.1 uncultured Lachnospiraceae bacterium
AGCAAGGTTTGGCAATTCTGAGCTTTTTTATTTACTCATGAATAATTCAGGTTAAGTAATAAATTTTCGCTGCAAGAGTCTTAAGTTGATGACATTGGCTCACTTCCTTCAGTAACGAGTAATATCAGTAAATGCCACGTCCTTTGTGAACAGTAATCGTTTCATCATTCATCATGACTTTTTCACTACCCACAAATATTATAGAAATGCTTTCGTTATTATGCTATAATATGCTATAAAAGAATTATTATTTTTCACGATTTTCTATAGAAAGGAGCTATTATTCTTATGGAAACAATCAACGACACACTGACGATACCGCTTTCCCATGCCCGCTTTCATTTGGGCGATGCGCCCGATGCGTGGCAGGCATGGTTTGAGGACGGGGACTGGGAGACTGTACCGCTTCCTCACGATTGGTCCGTCCACAGACCTTTCTCAAAAGCGTACTCAAGTGGCACCGGATATCTGGCTGGCGGCATCGGCTGGTATCGGATCCACATTGCCCCCGATGAAGCGTGGCGTGGAAAGCATATCCGCATCCACTTTGACAGCATCTACAAAAACAGCCGCGTCTGGTGCAACTCCACCTACCTGGGCGAGCGGCCAAACGGCTATATCTCCTTTGGATACGATGTGTCTGACTGTTTCCGCTTTGACGCCGACAACATCATCTGTGTGTACGTTGACAGGCGTGAACTCTCTGACTCACGCTGGTTTACAGGCTCTGGTATCACAGGGCGGGTCACTCTGTCCATCATGGAAAATATTTTTCCTGCCGACGATGGCATCTTTTTCCACACACCAAAAGTCGATGACACCACCGCCGACTACGAGATCGTAAATAAACTGGTAAACGCGACGGACAAGAACAGTCTGGTCACCGTAACTAATGTCATCTTTGATAACAGCGGAAAACTTGTGGGCGAATCCGTTTCACAGACAACCATCATGGCGCATACCTCCATGCAGGTCAAAAACACTGGCACCATACAGGCTCCCAGACTATGGTCCCCTGAGAATCCGAACCTGTACACGGTTAAGACCTACCTCTCCTACCAGAAATCTTACCAGGTGCACGAGATGAAAGTCGGTATCAGAAGTTTCCGATTTCACCCTGACAGGGGCTTTTTCCTCAACGGAACCCCCTATGTCCTAAAAGGCGTCTGCCTGCACCACGACGCGGGTTGTCTTGGCGCGGCCGTCCCGTATGAGGTATGGTGTCGAAGGCTCATAAAGCTCAAAAAAATGGGATGCAACGCAATCCGCATGAGCCATAACCCCCATATGCCCGAGCTGTATACCCTGTGTGACCTCCTGGGCTTCTTTGTGATGGATGAAGCCTTTGACGAGTGGGAAGGACCGAAAAACAAGTGGTGGCAGGGACACAACGTATATCCCCCAAAGCATCAGGGTTATTTCATCGATTTTCCCGTGTGGCACGAGCGCGATCTGACAGACATGATTCAGCGCAACCGCAATCACCCATGTATCATTCTGTGGAGTATCGGCAACGAGATTGACTATCCAAACGATCCCTACTGCTATCAGAGCTTCGCGTCTAAAACAGACAGCCTTCTTACAGGCAACAATGATGCCAACAAACCAGAGGCAGACCGCATGTACAATGCCGCACGCCCCAGTGCTGGGCGCCTCACAGCACTGGCAAAACAGTTGTGCGGCATTGTAAAGACCGCGGACGACACACGCCCTGTGACACTTGCCGCCGCTTTTCCAGAGCACTCTGCAAAGCTTGGTTTTACCGATGCCGTTGATGTCGCCGGCTACAACTACAGGGAAAACCTGTACGCAGAACACCATCTGGCTTATCCCGATAAGCCACTGCTTGGAAGTGAGAATGGACACCGTCTCGAAGACTGGCGCGCCGTAACGGACAACGAATACATTGCCGGGCAGTTTTTGTGGACAGGCATCGACTACCTAGGTGAGGCACACGGCTGGCCTGTTCATGGTTCCGATGCCGGGCTCATCACGCTTGCCGGATTTGAAAAACCAGGCTATTACCGCAGGCAGAGCTTTTGGGCAGACGAACCCATGATACATTTGACAACTATACGAAAAACTGACAGCTGTGTCACTTCGTGGGGAGAAGAAGCAGAAAATGCCTACGCCTGCGAGTTTGCTCCATCAGTTGAAAACTGGAATTACTGCACTGGGGAAATGATTACCGTCAAGTGCTACACGAACTTAAAATCCATTGAACTTGTGCTAAACGGTAAACGGCTTGGCACCTACGAGAAAGACCATGACAAAGACTGCATTATCACAACCGTCCGATTTGAGCCGGGAACCCTGACAGCACGGAGCTCTGAAAACGACACGCGTGTCAGTCACAGCCTGTACACAACCACGGCAGCCTGCCAGATGGATATACAGGAATGTACATTAAGCCAGGAGGACTGTGAAATCATCGCAGACGCCATCGGCTACCGAAATCCGGTTCATCAGCTTGAACTCACTATGCGCGACGCAAACGGCAAACGTGTATACCATGATTCCACGCTGCTCACGGTGACTGTCGAAAACGGAGCACTGCTTGGCCTCGAGAATGGTGACCTCGCTGATGTGACATCGTACACTGCTGCTTACCGAAGGACGTATCGGGGACAGCTTATAATCTATGTTGCCGACACCAAAGACACCACTACCAGTACCCCACTGACCGTAACAGTGCGCGGTGATATGGTTCGGACAGAGACAATTCGCATATAAGCTTCAACAGAAGAAACGAAAAACAATTCCTCTTAATCAATATATAGTACTTTCCCAACAACTTTAAAGCGTGCAGATGATGAAATTTTATTCCCATCATCCGCACGCCTTATTTTGTATAATATTCTCGCCAAATTCGGGTTACATAAGGCTTTGCCCTTTATGGCTTTGTCCCCCATGCACCCTACATCTAGCCAATTATCTATAAGTAATTTCATCAACCACAAATTTCGACACACCTTGCAGAGACATTTTATTGCACGCTTTAGTACTACGGCGAACAGTACATTTAATGTCTCCTGATTTTAATGTCTCCTGATATAGTGGATTTTGGTTCATATTATAGCCAGTTATTCAATGTAATTTCAATATATTTTATAAGTTTGGACAGGACATTTTCAATCTGTTCGCTGTAGTACTAGTTTGATTCTGTCAGACTGTCGAATCCCCGAAATTATACATGCCGCGGCATAAAGATTTCCCGCCCCAGCTCCACCAGGATTAGCAGTGTCACCGGGCCAAGAATGACTCCGCCGATACCATAGTAGATCACACCAGCATATACAGAGATCAGTATGGCCACCGGCGAATACTTTAGACCGTTTCCCAGCAAACGTGGTTCCAGAAATTCCCGAATCAGCACGCACGCAAAATAGGTAAGGAAAATAATCACACCACTGCCTATATGGCCCTTTAGAAAACCCATCACACCGATAGGAATGAGCACAATCCCCGTTCCGATAAAAGGAAGAAAATCCATAAAACCAGCTAATATGCCATAAAACCAGCCCTCTGCAGTCCCTCCCAGATATAGGCCAACCGTCGCGGTAATACTAATGCACAATAATATAATAGACTGTGTTTTGAGATATGTCTTGATCATCCTGCCAAGCTTCTTTCCGATGCGCAGGATAATGGACAGGATATGGTCAATGGCTGGCTCGATCGCTGCAAGATTCAGCAACCCCATCTGCCAACCCTCGATTTCCCTCGCAAACAGGACAACACAGATAAAACTAACCACGACAAAGGTCCCTACGCGCCCTGCCACAGACAGATAACGCAGACTTCCGGATAACAGACCGTTACCAGAGCTGGCTACACATTCCCTAAGATCAGTCATTCTCCGTAATATCCAGTCTTCAACTGTACCTTGCTGCAACTGAAAAAAATTCTCAATCTCTGTGCTGAATCCAGATACCAACTGTGCGATGCTGTCTGTCCAGAAATCTGCATTTTGCAAAAATATCCTTGCCTTACTGATTAGAAATGTTCCAATGCCTACAATGATTAATGCTACAATTAATATAATACCAAATAAAATTCCCCCGGCCATAAATCCTTTTTGTCCTGGTCTGTTTCTGACTCTGTCACTTCCGTTTGTGCTCGTATCCCTTTTCTTCGCACTCCTAGTACCAAAAGCTCTCTCCTTCGCTCTCCTAGTGCCAAAAGATTTCTCCCTCCGCTGACAGAACCGCTGTAAAGGCACCACAATCAGAAATGCAACCAACAGCGGCAAAAAGTACGGAAGGAGATACTTTAGAATCAACAAAACTGACACTATTGTCATAATATATAATATCACCTTTTGATAATCATTTCTTGCTAAAAACTCCATAATTTGCCCGCCTTTTTGTGCTCTCCGAACTTCTGTCATAACTGCCAGAGCGGCTATAAATATGACTTTATCCTTATTATCTTGCCATTTTCAGATTTTATTCCCAAATTCATGTAGTGCATTAACTTTCCATCGGGTAGAAAAGCTTTCTCTGCCCATGTGCCATCTTAGCAACTTACTTCTTGCGCTATCTTGCGCTATTGAACAGGAAAGGTTTTCCCTGTTCGATAGCGCCCTGTGTGCCTCCTTAGCGGTATATCTCATCTGTACAGGGCTACACATAACGCAAAAACCTGAAAGATACTCTTCCAGGTTTTACTAAGAGGCGCAGATCGGATTTGAACCGGTGATCAGGGAGTTGCAGTCCCACGCCTTACCGCTTGGCTACTGCGCCATACAATATTATATTCAAAAACAACACACATTATGACATCATAATCATTTCATATAAACTCCCCGAGTAGGGCTCGAACCTACAACAACTCGGTTAACAGCCGAGTGCTCTA
>CAJUQZ010000205.1 GCA_910588755.1 uncultured Lachnospiraceae bacterium
GATTTGATGCTTTCCGGTTCCAGGTGCAGTACGGCAGACAGAAATCCGGTGCGGGCTTTTTCGTCGTTCATGATTTCCTTGAATGCGAAATCAATCTTGGGTTTCATTAAAAAAGTGTTCATGGCGTCTCCTTTTGTTCATAGTTTAGTCCCATTCAATAGACTCAAAAGAAACAGTACCTTCTTTAAAGGTGTGTAACATTTCTTTAGCCATGATTTGCCTCCTTAATTCATGAAAGCAGGTCGGTGATGTTGATTTTTAAGTCTTCATAAATGCAGGAAGAAATGGTTTCATCAAAATCGTACTGGTTTGATTTCTCTTCATTTTCCAGGTCAAATACTGTAACTGTCTTTTTCATGGGATTTACAATCCAGTATTCACGTACGCCTGCGGTGCGGTATTTGAATAGTTTGACTCCATAGTCAATCCGGCTCGTACTGGGGGAGGTGATTTCGATTATCCAGTCCGGTGCGCCGTTGCACCCTTTGTCATTCAATTTATCCTTATCACATATCACGGAAATGTCAGGTTCGACATAGTTCTGGTCATCCTTATTTAAGAAAACTGCAAATGGAGCTGGGAATACCTTGCAGTTTCCGCCCTTTGAGCGGATATAATTTCCTACTGTGATAGTAAATTCACTGACAAGACTCTGATGCCTGGTATTTGGGGGTGCCATCATGTATAAGCGTCCGTCAATCAGCTCTGCCCTTTGTCCGTCCGGGAGGGCATAGATATCATTTATTGTGTATAGTTTTTCTTTTACCAATGCCATAGGGTGGTTCCTCGCTTTCTGTTAGATTCTTTATTAATAAAGTCCATACTTGTTTCCCTTTTCTATTGTTGTAGTAGCTTTTACATTATGTAATCTTAATTCGATCAGCTCCATTGGATAACCTGTGCAGGTACAGAATTGTTCTTTTGTAAAACCAATATAATCTTGGAGCATCTCATCAGAAATAAGTAGGTATGCAGCAAACAGATTTGCCTCGCGTTCGATACCAGATGTCAGTAGCAAAGTCTGATTTTTTATAAAGGCACAGTTTTCTTTTCAGTGTAACAGGGCATGCCCCAGTTCGTGGGAAACTATCACTTTGAAAAGCGGACTGTCCAAGGGAATGTTATCATTTATAAAAATCCACCGTTTGCGCTTTATCAGTATGTAATTCCCGGCAATTTCACCTAAAGGGATAATAGCAATCCTTATTCCGGCATGTTCAGCAATTTTAACGGGATTACAAGTCCCAGTTAACCGTTTATAATATTGGATTAGTCTTTTCGTTTTATGTTCAATGTTTTCCAAATGCCATCACCTGCTTTTGTTCTTGTTAGGATTGTATTTAACCTTGTTTTCTTTTTTGGTTTCGCGGAGAGCAAACTCTATCGCATTTTGAAGTAGATTTATGGAGGCGTTGTCAATTTCAACACCATTGTAGTATAAAGGTTCATTATCCCCCTTTCGTATTTCAGCCATAATTCTGTCGAGGTCTTTTGTGATATCTCTTTCATCGCTGTCGGTCAGAGTATTGGTATATGATGGAGATGTGTCATCCCATCCCATAAGGTAAGCTGGGGAACATTCAAGAACTTTTGCCATATTTGCGATGACACTTCTTTTAATATTTTCTACTCGCCCATTTTCATATTTAGCAATTGCAGATTTTTGCAAACCCAGTTTTTCACCCAGTTCTTCTTGCGTGAATCCCATAGAAAGTCTTCTTTCTTTTATTCGTTCGGCCATGTCCATAATGATTTTCTCCTTTTAAGTGTCTTGATTTTACTACATACCGTTCGATAATGCAATATATTTTTACAAAAGTGTCCTAAAAAGATAAAAAAGAATTTGACAGGCGAACAAAGGAGTGGTAATATAAAGGTGTCTAAAACAGATACTGCGAGAGGAGGGATATTTTGAAAAAGCTTAAATTAGAATCAATCATGCGGTTGCACGGTGACACTGGAACATCGTTGGCAAAATTTCTCGAGATGTCTAGAACAACATTTTCAGCTAAAATAAACGAAACCAAAGGTGCTGAATTTACACAAGGAGAGATAGCCAAGATTAAGATCAAGTATGATCTTAGTCCTAATGAAGTAATCGAAATTTTTTTTGGAGAAAGAGTGTCTTAAAAAGATACCAGAGTAGAGGCGAAAGCAAAAGCAACAGGAAAGGAATGAGGGCAATGTGGTTTGGGATACTGAAAAAGGATTTGAGAAAGCAAAAGAGTGTCAATATCATTCTGCTGCTGTTCATCACGCTGTCAACGATTTTTCTCGCCAGCAGTGTTAGCAATATCTGTCTGGTGATGAATGGATTGGATACGTATATGACGTATGCAAACGTCAGTGATTTGATGGCAGTGTTTGGCGGGGAGGATGAACGGGAAGTCTTTGAGCGCTGGCTGGATGGTCGCAGTGAGGTGACAGCGTATGCTGCGGAGCAGCTGTGCGAAATCTCGGCGGATGATGTTCGGATGGTGGGCGGCGAAGGAGGTTCATTCGAGACAAACGGTGCAACCCTGTATATGGCGGCGGTTGGAAGTATATACGCAAAGCCGCTGGACAGCGATGGAAACGACATTGTGCTGAAAACGGGTGAGGTGGCGGTTACGCCTGGCCTGATGGAGCGCAACGGGCTTTGTGTCGGCGACGAACTGCAGTTTGATGTGTCTGGCAGGATATATACTTACCGGATTGCCGTGCAGACTAGGGACATCATGTTTGGAAACGAAATGAGCGGAATGGGGCGATTTGTGTTTTGCAGAGAGGATTACGACAGGATGGTGTCGGATTGTACGAACGTGAAAATTTTAGTATACGGTATAAACACGACGGACACGGAAGGGACGCAGGAAGCCATCAACCAGCAGAAGTATGCGCTTCTGGCCAATCTTCGCGATAAAAGTATTTACACGATGCTCTATGTGTTTGACATGATTATCGCGGCCCTTCTGATCGTGATAGGGCTTTGCCTGATTTTGATATCCCTTATGATTCTGCGGTTTTCGCTGAGCTTTACGATGGAGGAGAATTACCGGGAGATTGGTGTGATGAAGGCTATCGGTATGCAAAACGCCGCCATTCGCAAGATATATTTGGCCAAATATTTTGCGTTGGTCGCAGTGGGCGCGTTTGTGGGATTTCTGATCAGTATTCCGATTGGAAACGTTATGGTGGCAAGTGTGAGCAAAAATATGGTGCTGGGTGACAGCGAGGGGACGCTGGGACTGAATATCGTGTTCAGTGTGGCTGTGGTCGTGTTTGTGGCAGCAATGTGCATCGCATTTACGGGAAAACTGAAAAAAATATCTGCGATCGAGGCGATAAGAAACGGGGGCAGCGGTGAGCGGTATCAAAAGCGGAGAGGGCTTCGCCTGTACAGGAGAAAGCATATGGGAACAGTTTCGTTTCTCGGTTTAAATGATATTCTCTGTAATACAAGGCGGTATCTCGTACTTTTTATCACTTTCTGTATTAGCTTTGTGCTGATCACAGTCCCGCTCAACACGCTGACGACAATGGAGAGCGATGAGATGGCGTCGAAGTTCAGCCTCAATCCAGATGCGGCGGTCTATATGGATCGGCTCGAGGCAAAGGGTGAGGCGCCGTACCACAATACAACGGACCTGGAGAATGCGCTGCGCCGGATTGAGCGCGAACTGGCCGGACAGGGATATGAGGCATCTTTGAGTGTGGGTGCACTATGCTTTATAGAATACACGGTCAATGACGAGGGGAAAGTGATTAAACCGCTGACCATGTATCCGGTTGGGGAGAACGGCGGATTCTGTGAATACAGTGCAGGGGAGGCGCCCAGACTGGAAAACGAAGTCGCCTTTTCCAGAAAGGTTATGGATACAAACCATCTGGAGATTGGCGATACGGTGAAGGTCCATGTGGGCGGAGAGGAGCGAAAGCTCATTATCACCGGGTATTACAGTGACTATCTGCAGATGGGGGACAGCGCCCGGCTAAATCCTGTGATTGATATGAGCGGGGAAATCCTGTCAGGATACTGGAAAGGGATTGTGATGATGGAGACCGAAGACTCCCAGCAGGAGATCGCACAGCGGATGGCGGAGCTGTTTCCGCAGTATGGATGGGTGACGGCCCAGGAGGCAATCGACGTGAACATCGGCACAATCAAAGATTCTCTAGCCGCCATGCAGCTTCCGATGACGGTGATGTTGTGTCTGCTGATTATGCTCATCTCGCTTCTGATGATGAAATTGTTTATCGTGCGGGAAAAGGGGCAGCTTGCTATGCTTGGCAGTATCGGCTGGCGCAGGGGAGATATTCGGAAATGGCTTGTGATGCGGATGGTATGGGTGGTGGTGCTTTCCATGATTGCGGCTGTTCCGCTGTCGATGCTGTGCAACCAGTTTGTATTAAAAAATATTTTCGCTATCATGGGCGCGGAGCTTCAGATACAGGTGGAGCCGTTAAAGGCGTATCTGCTCTATCCTGCGATACTGCTTGCGGGAATTATGGAGGCAACGTACTTTGCGACTGGCAGTGTGCGCAGGATTCAGACTGGCGATATGAAGATTGCGGAGTAAGCAGATGTTGGGAAAAATGTGGCGCCATAAAAAAGTAATGCCATAGTAAAATGGCACCATAAAAAAGTGATGCCGTAGTAAGATGGTGTCATAAAAGTAATATCATAGTAAAGTGATATCATAAAAAAGTAATGCCATAGTAAGGTGGTGTCATAAAAGTAATATCATAGTAAAGTGGTATCATAAAAAAGTAATGCCATAAAAAGATAATGCCATAAAAAAGTAATGCCATAATAAGATGATACCATAAAAATAATCCCGAATTATTCACGGCAGTATAAACT
>CAJUQZ010000206.1 GCA_910588755.1 uncultured Lachnospiraceae bacterium
CTCTTTCAATTTCTCATAGTAGAATTTTTCATGTGCATCACTGATAAAAATAATCTCTTTCGCTTTCTCTGCTCTTAACGCTGTATTGGCTTTCATAAATTGATTCCTCCTTTATTTTGAGTTTTGATAAAGAAATAGGACTAAGTTAGTAATAACAGCACTTCTGCCATTCACTAATTTAGTCCTAACTAAATAACCAATATGTAATTGTTTACCTTCTACCCTCCTTATGCTATACTAAAACCAGTAACTCATCGCTTTTAGGCACTTTGAGTTACACTACTGACATTTCTTCTCAATTTTCTTTTGAATCGGCGCCGCCCAAATGAAAAATCAGAAATGCTTTGATGCAAAACTACATTTTTTCATTAGGACTAAATCGGTGGAAACCCTTGATTTCTCAATGGATTTTTCAACCTGTCATTATAATAACTCAAAGCCCCGCCGGCGTCGCCGCCCAGCCTAGCCCAAGGATATTTGCCACGAAGTTGGCGGACAGTGAGTCCCAGGCCCGGTGTCCTTTGGGAATCTGTGGAAATAAAAAGCGCATAAATGGTGCGATCAGGCGTGTGAGCCCTGTGATGACGCCTGCCTCCTGGGCCACCTCCATCAGCCCTGTCCAGAAGGCTACGATTCCCAGCATCGAAATGCCAAGCGTCACTGCCTCCTTGGAGGACTGCAGCACAGCATCTGTCACCGCCTGCATATTTCCCGTTGCCACACCATAAATAATCCCTATAATCAGCATTCCACCCCAGATATAATTCATCATTGCTTTATCAACCCGGTTTTATCTCATATTGATTTATCCTATGTGTATTCCACCCAAAATATGTTATACTGTTTTAGGGCGTATAAAAATATTCTATGACAGAAAGATCACATAATTGTTGCTGCCATAAATGATTCCAAACAGCTTGTTAGAACATACGTTTATGATGCTATACAAATCAAACTGCCATAAATGGTTTCCATACTGCCACTTAGAACCAACACAAAAGAAGGCTCACATATAAATGTCACTACCCCTAAATAATTTTTACGCAACACCTTGGAACCGGTGCGAAAAAATACTATAATAAATACTATATTGGTGATACATCTAAATTACAAGTTAGTATATAGTACTACAGCGAACAGATTGAAAATGTCCTGTCCAAACTTATAAAATATATTGAAATTACATTGAATAACCGGCTATAATATGAACCAAAATCCACTATATCAGAAGACTTTAAATGTACTGTTCGTTGTAGTACTAGTCTATATCAGAATCTATGGAGGGAGCTATCATGCTGATTCTCGGGCTGAACAAAACGACCTTACTGGATTATCCAGGACATGTGGCCGCTGTCTTATTTACTGGGGGCTGCAATTTCCGCTGCCCTTACTGCCACAACAGGGATATTGTATTGGAAAGCAACTTGCTTGCCGCAATTGCGCAGGAAGAAATTTTTGCTTTTTTGAGAAAAAGGCAGAAGGTTCTTACTGGTGTGTGTATCACTGGGGGTGAGCCTACCCTGCACCCTGACCTGCCAGACCTGATTGAACGGATCAAGGCGCTGGGCTATCTTGTCAAGCTTGACACCAACGGCACCAACCCGCAGATGCTGCAAAGCCTTATTCATACAGGGTTGATTGATTACTGTGCCCTGGATATCAAGAATGCACCTGAAAAATACAGGATGACCGCTGGATTTGACATAAACCACAACGGCCCTGACCTGTCTGCAGTCCATGAATCCGTCCATATTCTGCTGCATCAAACACTTATTCCTTATGAGTTTCGTACAACCCTTGTAGACGAGCTGCATGACGAAGCAGACCTGCTTGCCATCTCCCAATGGATTGCCGGCGCAGTGATGTATTTTCTGCAGCCGTATACAGACAGCCCCGGTGTATTGTGCAGGGGATATCACGCGCCTTCGAATGAGACGCTTCAAAAATATGTCACGCTTTGCAGACAACTCGTACCAAATACCTTTCTGCGCAGTGTAATGTAGCCAAGTTCATATATTACACCATTTTACAACTTTTTTAATGGAGATACTATATCCCAAATTCTTGAAATTGCTTTTTTCTAAACCAAAGGGTGCAAATTTTACTATAAGATACCTTATTTGACATTAAAAAAATACCACCAAAATATTATTTGCCATTTTGGGATTCAACCTCAAAACTCAGAAAAATGAATAGAATCCATTAAGCCTTTTCATTCTGGGTATCTGGAATAATCAACTCGATAAGAAGTTGTAAAGTAGTGTATTATTACTCTTGCTATAAAAATCACTTTCACAGCCTTGTTAAATTACGATATCTTTTAGGATTTTTCTATGACAATGCAGCGATTTATAACCGCATAAGTAATATATTAAATTTTTATATACCCTTACATTTTTACAAAAATAGTGTACAATCTAATATATATAATTATAGATAAGCAAATTTGCAATTGAGCACAAATTTGAACGTTATACAACGACAAAACCGTGACTTTACGTCCATATATCCGTGAATAGAATACTAAATGCAATTTTTTCATACATCTTTTTGAATATAATCAATTATAATATATAACTATAAATGAGCAAATATAGAAATTTGCATAAATTTGTCCGCTATGCAACGACAGATCTGAGGTTTTATTTTTGTTTTGTCCTTGAGTGAAATACAAAATACAGAATTTTTTGTGCAGTTTTCTGTATTTGCTCAATTATAGTATATAATTCAGAAATTTCAGGTTTTATGAATATAAGGGGATTTATTGAATGAAAAATAGAAAACTCAAGGGTATAAACCGAACGAAACGAATGATCAACCGGCTGATTGCAGGCGTTGTGCTTGTATCCATACTTATTTCCGGCCGGACGCTCACGGACGCCCTGCTTCCTGGCTCTGTCACCGTTCATGCTGATACCGACTACCTGGAACAGATGGAGCAGCAAAAGTTACTTCCGGTCCAGTCTGACACGATCGCAAACTGGCCAAAGGGACCGGTCATCGGTGCCAGATCTGCCATTTTGATGGAGATGAATACACACACTATTCTCTATGCCAAAAATATTCATGAAAAGTGCTATCCTGCCAGCACGACCAAAATCCTAACCTGCCTGCTTGCGATGCAGAACTGTACGCTGGACGAGACAATCACCTTTTCGCACGATTCCATCTATGATGTCCCGGTTGACGGCTCCAGACTTGGCGGTGTCGATACAGGAGATACCATGTCGATGGAGCAGGCGCTCTACTGCGTGCTGGTCCAGTCTGCAAACGAGGTCGCAAGCGCTGTCGGTGAGCACGTCGCAGAAAAGCTAGGAAGGGAAAAATCGGCGGCAGCATTTTGTGATCTGATGAATGAGAAAGTCGCCTCGCTCGGCGGAACAGATTCGCATTTTACAAACAGCAACGGGCTTTTTGATGAAAACCACTATACCAGTGCCTATGACCTCGCCCTCGTGGGCTGTGAGTTTTTTGCAAATGAAATCCTATGTAAAATGTCCTCCACAAACAGCTACCATTTTCGGTTAAAGCCTGACGACGAGGAGGATGTGTGGATTGCCTCCAAAAATCAGCTATATAAGGGCAAACCATACGAATACCAGTACCTGCTTGGGAGCAAGACCGGATACGTGTCACAGTCCCGCCAGACGCTTGTGTCTGCTGCCGAAAAAAACGGAATGAAGCTTGTGTGCGTCGTCTTTATGGACGAGACACCCTATCAGTTTGAGGACACAATCACACTGTTCCAGTATGGGTTCGAGAACTTCCAAAAGGTGTCTATCAAGGATCATGAAACCAAGTACAATATTGACACGATGGATTTCTTCGATACAGAAAATGACCTGTTCGGCGATTCGACACCGCTCATTTCCATAGAAAATGACACTTATGTCATATTGCCGAACACAGCCGAATTTTCAGATACTGTCTCAACCCTGACATACGCCGAGCAATCCCCTGACTCAAATGTCATTGCCACGATCAATTACACCTACTCCGATATGCCTGTCGGCGCATGCGACCTGGTGTTTTACAAGTCAAGCGTGCCAGCCTTTCATTTTAGCTCCGGCGAGGCTACTCATGTAACGCCCCCCGAGATCTCTGATGGGGAGATGTCCACTTCCGCCCAGACGCAGGCGGAACCAACAGAGGAGGTCAATATAATCTATATTGATGTGAAAAAAGTCATGGTAGGCGTAATCATTGCAGCGGTGGTGATTATACTCATACTTTCTGTCATATCCGTCATCAACAACTACAGCTTTTCCCCACGGGGACAGAGCAGCAGACGCCGCCGCAGCAGAAGGCGAGAAATCCAGGCCGCCAGAAGGCAGGCGCGGCGCAATGCCAGGTGGCATAACCAGTCCAGGCGGCAGGGCATACGTATTAGAAAAGGAAGGCGTTAGACACTGCCTTCCTTTTTATTGTGGCGCCGCTCCTTTCTGTTCTGGCGGACCTGGTTTTTCTTGTTTATGATATCCTGCACGCCATCGGAATCAATTTGCCTCATTGTTTTTACGACATAAATTTTGCCATCCTCCGCCCGGCGCAGGCGGATTTTTCCCTTGATTGCACCGTGGTGCGCACAGCTTACAACGGTGTAATAATGCTTTCCGTTGCTGGTAAACCAGGGAATTTTTTTCCTGGTCCTAGCATTGCAGAGAAAACACTGGACAGCAGTTACTTCGCGGTCTCCCATAGCAGTGGTTTTATCCGGAAATTTCCTTGATATATATTTTGAGTAATCCCCGAAACATATTTTAACCTGAATTATTCACGGAATAACAGCATTAACTGCTGAAACCCGCATAGTT
>CAJUQZ010000207.1 GCA_910588755.1 uncultured Lachnospiraceae bacterium
GCGATATCCGGATCAAAAAAGTCGTCATCAAAAAACGCAGGCTGTGTCATAAAAACATAAGCCATCAAATCCCTGTCATTTCCGAGCATTCCTTTTTTCAGGAAAATCTGACATATGAATGCCATCTTCCTGTCGTCCCACCCTTCGCTCAACGGCCAGTCCGCTTTCCGAATCCAGTCTGGCTGCCCTCCAAATTTCGTTATAAATTCCTTTTTTCCTATAGATCTTTTTTGAAATTCTGTAATTTCATATGCTTTTGCCATGTTATATTCCCTCGCTTTATCTATGTCTATATTTTATTTTCCAGCCATCCCAGTAAATATTTTATTTGCATAAGCTGATTCCTCTGTTATTTCTTTAAAAAAATCCCGTTTCGGTACGCACGGCCGCATCATTCGCAACATTGTTAACTGTCCGGCTTTCATACAGTTTTTGCAATACATGGATGGCAGCCGCTTCCCTTCCTTTGCGGATACCTTCGTCCTGCATTTTGGACATATATATTCCAGCATAAGTTCACCTTCTCGTCTTTCATAAGCCGTCAGATACAAACGTTAGTTCTTTGATAGCATATTCTGAACAGCTCTGTATCTTTTGAAATATGATTGCTGTATCTATTATATACCAAAAATTCGCGCACCTCAATCCGTTTCTTACAGACGTCGGTATTTTTTCCCGCTTCCCACAATAAATACAATTGAGGCCACAACTGCCAACGCGAAGATTACTAGCGGCACCCAGCCGAAGCCTTTTCTAAACACTCCCCAGTCTGAATACATCGCCCGCATGACCAGCCATTCTGGGAGTGCGGCGTAAAAAATAAACAGCCTTCTTAGGAAATATGCTGCCGCCAACGGCAGCACAAAACACAACGTCCTCGCAATAAATGATAATCTCCTGTCGATGGTATCCGGGATAAAGCACATGAGTACGATCCCAAGCAAAACCAAAAGATACGCTTGACACAAGATAAAAAGCACGCCTTCGAGGGAACTTAACATAAACAAAAGCAGTGGAACCAGCAGCGCCATAGCCGATGCGACAATCGATTGAAATACACTCTTAAAGTGTGCAGAAAAATACAGTGCGATTGCGCCAGTCTCAACAAATCCTAAAAAACATGCCCCAATATAATAGACAATAAAATCCCGCATATAATCCATTTCTGCATTGTCGTAATTATTCCAGGCACTAATAAAATGCAGCTCGTCCATCACCTGACTGTAGAAGCAGTCTAGTCCGTCTAGCCCGAATACACACCAGACAAGCACAAAATCCAGCAGGACAATAACCGCATACACGCCTACAGCAACAGTCAATCCTGCCGCGATTTTGGCTGCGATATCCCTTGTCAGACCTTCTTTTGTGGTAAATAATATTTGACGTGTATTGACAGCACTTTCCTCGGAAAAAACCGGTGAAACCGCAAATAAGACCAGCGCCATTCCCAGAACACATCCAACCTGCAATACTTCTGTAAAAACTTGCCAACCATAGCTGTATGCCAGTATGAGTGTTTTTCCCGTCGCTGCGCACGCCATTCCCAGCGCTGTCTCTGCAATGGGATATGTAAGGGTTCCCACATGGTAGTTGTCAGCGCCATGAAAATATCCGTCTGAGAATCCTTTCATGATAAACTGGTTCAGATAATTCCGGTCCAGAAACACGTTATAATCGTCCCTCACACCGCTTGGAAACCCATATTTTTCTATAATCTGTGTCACCTTCTGGTCTGTGAGTTCCCCCTGAAACGCCCTCGTGATTTCCCTATCCTGCTTCACGGCCTGATAGCCCGTATATCTTACCCCGTTGACTGTCGATTCCGCGGCAAAGACGAAGCTCCAGAAATACAGCAGCAGGATTGCGAGCGCTGCAAGCGCGCTGAAATAAAATATCCTTTTTGAACAGATTTTATATAATTCCATTTTGTATAATCTCATTGAAACCCTCCTCTGATGAATTTTTATTCCCAAGGACTCTTTGAAGCAAACCGTGCAGGAAATGATCAAAGATAATAATACAGGTACGCGTCCTCCAGAACAGGTTCTACTGCTTCTGCGTTTGGATGCGGCTTTTCTTTTGACACAATCCTAAGCTCCACCTGTTCGTCGTTTTTTTTGCTATGATTGTCCCCAGATGTATCTAGATATTTTTCATTATAACTTTTCAGGTTACTCACTGCATATGCCGTGTTGAGCTGGTCTGCCGTCTCCACAGGTACGATACATTTCCACACACAACCTGCGACAGGCTCTAGAATCTGCACCTGTGTCCCGCTCCGGATCAGCTGGCCATGCTTCATAATCAGAATCTGATCAGCGATATACTCCACATCGGATACAATATGTGTCGAGAGAATCACGATCCTGTTCTTTCCCAGTGCGCTGATGATATTTCGGAAGCGCACGCGTTCCCTGGGATCAAGCCCTGCTGTCGGCTCGTCAAGGATCAGTATTTCCGGTTCATTTAAAAGTGCCTGCGCAATGCCGATCCGCCGTAGCATACCGCCCGAGAAGGTCTTTAATTTTCGGTTCCGCACATCGGACAGACCGACCGTTTCCAATAGCTGGTCAATACGTTCCCTCGCAATATTTGGCTCGATTGCTTTCAGCGCGGCGATATAGTTCAGGAAACGCACTGCGCTAAACTCCTTATAATATCCAAAATCCTGTGGCAGATATCCCAGCAGGTTCCGATATGTGCTGCCAAGCTGGTTGATTGGTATGCCGTCACAGGTAATCTGTCCCCCTGTCGGCTTCAGAATACCAACGATCATGCGCATCAGTGTCGTCTTTCCAGCCCCGTTTTCACCCAGCAGTCCGTACACGCCATGCTCAAATCCGACAGTCAGGTTCTGCACAGCCCGCTTCATCTCCTTTTTACGCAGAAATGTGTCTGTTGTTCCATATGTCTTTTCCAGTCCTGTTAATTCCAATCTGCACATATTATCTCCCCCTTGTCCAGTGCCTTAAAAAATTTTCGAATCTGTATTGTCAGGATACCAGTACCCGCAGCCAGCGCCGCAATCCAGAATATCAGCGCCGACGTCTCATACAGGCGTGGAATGGCAGATGTCACACTCCAGAACAGCACTGAAAAGATACTGGCAGCGGTGAGTGGTAGCAGATTTCGTCTTCCAGTCTCCATGAGCATCACTGTCATACAAATACACGCTGTAAACACAAAAGGCACCATGATATACAGACCAGTATTCAGGAGGGCCAGCTGATATTTCTTGCCAGCAATCACCGTCGTGACCAACAGGGTCATAAGGCTTAGGATACCCGAGTATACCATCTGGAATGACATAAGCTGCCGCACGTTAAAATAACAACTTTCCCCTAGTTCTGCCATTTTGGAAAAAAACATGTTTCCCACCTCCAGCAGTGACAGCGCGCCCAGTGCGCCGGATACGATCATGCAGATCTGTCCCCAGTGCTGGCTGCTTCCCCAAAAAACAATCCCCGCACAGACAGCCATATGAAGAAGCAGGATTGTCTTGTCCATATAACAGATGTGGTATTTCAATATTCTTCCTCCTGTCATAAAGGCAGAAGATTCCTTCTGCTGCAGTTTTACCTGCCTGACCACTTCCTGTTTTCTGGTGTCGTCAATTATGACACATGTGTCATTTCTTTGAAATAATTCTTTGATATCTTCATATTTTTCAGCCATAATTACCCCCTTACAAATCGCCCAACTTTTTTCTAATGCCTGCGATTCCCAGTCTGAACCGTGATTTTGCCGTCGGCAGGCTGCAGCCCGTGATTTTGGCAATCTCGCGGAATTTCAACCCATCATGGATTCGCAGGATCACTACCTCACGCTGCTCCTTGGCAAGGTTTTGCAGCAGTTCCTGCAGAAACAGTTCACTGTCACAGTCCTCAATCGACCTGCCACATGGCCGCTGTCCATCCACCATATCTGCCATCGTTTCATAAGAAACGGTGTTCTCTCTCTGCGTTGTCTGTCTGCGAAAATAGTCACAACAAAGATTGCGCGCAATCATAATGAGGTACGCTTTCTCATTTCTGTGCCTGCCAGAAGCAGCGTATTTCAGATATCGCAGAAACACCTCCTGCGCAATATCATAGGAATCCACCTCGTTTCCCGTGTAATACCGGCAAAAGCGGTAGACATCCTCATAATAATTCTCAATGGCTGCCTCCGCAGCAGCCTGTCGGTCCTTTCGATTAATCATTTGTCACCCCTGCAAGGAATTGAATTGACATGTTGTGTCTGTATACATTATATAAGACTTAGTATGCTTTGAAAAAGATTAATTAAATTCTAAATTTTTTATAATAGAATAAATAAAAGAAAAAAAATTAAAATAAGAAAAAAATAAAAGGGTGCTGTATAGAAACACCCTTTTTTACCTACTTGATTGATTCAACCACACTCCAACACGCCCTCGACCGCATGCGCTACCGCGTCATATCGCGATACCATAAGCTGTTCCACAAGTACCTTATATGGATCGAGCTCATTGCTAAGCACCATCTTTACGATTGTTGGAGAAAATCCACTCACCAAAGCTACACCAAGTGCATTTTCTCTTAGCGGAATCGTCTTCGTCCTGCTGCAGATATTCCAGAACACCAACCTTGGCAAGCGATAGCCGTGCGCCGCATACCTTTTGGACAACATGTCAAACAGCTTTGTGTCTGGTGATACCCATTTGCCATTGACATTGCTCATTGTCGCCGTGTCAAACTCCATATCTGACAGGATCAGCAGATTGGAAG
>CAJUQZ010000208.1 GCA_910588755.1 uncultured Lachnospiraceae bacterium
CCCACAGAAGCAGCGTCTTTCCCTTGCAAGAGCGCTTGTGCGCAAGCCGAAGATACTGATTCTGGACGATTGCACCAGCGCGTTGGACGCGCAGACAGAATCGGAGGTGCTCAAGGGGCTGCGGGACATGGCGGGAGGAATGACGGTACTGCTCGTCAGCCAGCGGATTTCCACCGTGATGCGCACGGACCGCATTCTGTGTATGGACAATGGCGTTGTGCAGGGATATGGAACCCATGATGAGCTGATGGCCTCCTGCAAAACCTATCAGGAAATATATCACTCGCAGATTGGAGCAGATTGGAGACGATAACGATGGCTGACAGAAATCAGGCAGTGCCGCCGGCAAACTTAAATGGCATATCCCGCCCTGGGCGCGGCGGTGTCGTGGTAAAGCCCAAAAATATGAAGGGGACGCTCGGCAGGCTCTGGCGGCTGACAAAGGGGCAGCGGGGCGGGCTTGGCTGGATTCTTTTGCTGTCCGCATTTGCCTCTGGCGCGTCGATTCTTTCGCCCTACGTGACAGGAAGGGCTGTCGCTGCGATTGGCAGAAATGATGCAGTCGTCTGGGTGCTTGCCTGTTTGACGGGACTGTATCTGTGTGACTGGATGGTCAGATTTTTGCAGGCGTTTTTCATGGCGTCGATTGGGCAGCGGGTGATTCACCATATACGGCGAACGCTGTTTGCTCACGTCAGGACACTACCCCTTGCTTTTTTTGACCGGCGCCAGCATGGCGAGCTGATGAGTCGTCTCACAAATGATGTGGACAATATCAGCACGACGATCTCCAATTCGCTGTCGCTTTTGCTGACATACGGCTTTACAGTGACAGGTATTTTTGTGATGATGTTGTATCTGAGTCCATTTCTGACAATGGTGTCACTTTTCGGTGTGGGACTTATTTTTCTGCTCACAAAAACCGTGACAAAGCATACCAGGAAGCTGTTTGCCGCACAGCAGAAAAACCTCGGTGCCCTGAACGGGCAGGTGGAGGAGAGCGTTTCGGGGCTGGCGGTGGTCAAGGCATTCTGCCGTGAGGAAGAGATGGAACGTGAGTTCGGAGAACGAAATGACAGGCTGTGTGATACCTCCATAAAAGCGCTGATCTGTTCTGGTTATTTGATGCCCCTTATGAATGTGATAAACAACCTGCTGTATGTGGCCATCTCGGTGCTATGCGGGATCTTGTTTGTGGCGGGGCGGATTTCTGATATTGGCCTGGTCACGAGCTTTTTGTTATATGTGCGCCAGTTTACGCGCCCGTTTGTGGAGATTGCCAACATCTACAATAATTTTCAGACTGCTGTTGCTGGGGCGGAGCGGGTGTTTGAGATTCTCGACGAACAGCCGGAGCCGCCAGACCGCAAGGGCGCTGTTCGGCTAAGTTGTCCGCGGGGTGACATCGAGCTGCGCCATGTGGTGTTTGGCTATGAGCCAGGACAGCCGGTGCTGAAGGATGTTTCCGTCAAAATTCCGGCGGGGACACAGGCGGCGATTGTGGGCGCGACAGGTTCTGGCAAGACCACTATGATTAATTTGCTGACACGGTTTTATGATGTTACGGATGGAAGTATCCTTTTAGACGGTCAGGATTTGCGGGATTACCGCATGGAGGAGCTGCGGGCGGCATTTGGGGTGGTTTTGCAGGACACGGCCCTGTTTGCCGCATCGGTCAGGGACAATATCTGCTACGGACACCCCGGGGCGTCTTTGGAGCGGGTGCAAAAGGCGGCAGAGTTAGTGGGTGCGGACAGCTTTATAAAACGTCTTCAGGACGGGTATGACACAGTTCTCACACAGGGAGGGACAGAGCTGTCCCAGGGAGAACGGCAGCTTCTGACCATCGCAAGGGCAGTCTTTGCCAATGCGCCGATCTTGATATTAGATGAGGCGACAAGCTCTGTTGATACCGTAACTGAGCAGAAAATACGGCGCGCCCTGCTAAAAATCTGCCAGAACCGCACCTCAGTCATCATTGCCCACCGGCTTTCCACAATTCGTGATTCGGATCTGATTATCTTGCTAGAAAACGGAAAAATAGCTGAACAGGGAACCCACGAGGAACTGATGGCCTTAGATGGGATTTATGCGCAGATGTATAGAACGCAGACAGAGTTAAAGTAGAGGAGAGAGAGGTACGTGCGTGGTGGTCTGAATGCGGTATTACAATTATGGAATGTTAGCAGTCTATATTACAAACCCGTTGTGGAGGTTATTGATTGACAGGAATATGTCAAAGGCACAACTCAGGGAGACAGCAAGAAGCACAGTGTTTAAGATGGCAAACAGCGAATATGTTGCTATGGATGTGCTGGTAAGAGTCTGCATGTATCCTGGCTGCGGAATGGATGACATAGTGGAAATCGAAAGGCAATAATGGAGGGATTAAGATGGCGGAACTGGAAAACAGCAGGGACTTGATCAGTGTACTTTGGAGCGGCGCGGATATCCTGCGTTCCAAAATGGATGCAAATGAGTATAAGGACTATCTGTTGGGCATTGTATTTTACAAATACCTGTCAGACTCTTTTCTGATCAGGGTGTATGATTTGATTTATGATGAAAAGCCGCAAACTTTAAAGGCTGCGCTGGAGGCATACAGGGAAGCGCTGGAGGATGAGAGTGCGGAGGAATTGAAGGAACAGGTCAGTAAGGAGTGTCATTATGTCATTGAGCCTGATCTGACCTACACCTGTTTTGCGGATGCGGCAAGGAATAACGCGTTCAGCCGCGAGCAGCTTCAGAAAGCCTTTAACAATATCGAGCAAAGTGATCCGCTGTTTGCGGATTTGTTTACCGATATTGACCTGTATTCCAACCGTCTTGGAACGGGGGATCAGAAACAGAGCGATACCATATCAAGCCTGATCAGGGAAATTGACAGGGCGGATCTTTTGAATACGGATTCGGATATTTTAGGAAATGCGTATGAATATTTAATCGGACAGTTTGCGTCCGAAACAGGCAAAAAGGCGGGGGAATTTTACACGCCCCAGGCAGTGTCAAAAATCCTGACAAGGATTGCGATTGCGGGTCAGGAGGGAAAACGGGGTCTGTCAGTGTATGATCCCTGTATGGGTTCCGGTTCCCTTCTGCTGAATGCAAAGAAATACGCCGCAGAGCCGGGCTATATCAAATATTATGGGCAGGAACTGATGACATCTACCTATAATCTTGCAAGAATGAATATGTTCCTGCACGGTATTGTGCCTGAGAACCAGAAACTTCGCAATGCTGATACCCTTGACGGGGACTGGCCTACGGATGAGGAAACCGATTTTAACCTGGTGCTCATGAATCCGCCGTATTCGGCAAACTGGAGCGCAGCTGCCGGATTTCTTCAGGATGAAAGGTTCAGCGATTATGGCGTGCTGGCGCCAAAGTCAAAAGCCGATTATGCTTTTTTGCTGCATGGTCTGTACCATCTGAAAAGCAGCGGGACAATGGCAATCGTATTGCCTCACGGGGTTTTGTTTCGGGGCGCGGCGGAAGGGAAGATCAGGGAAAAACTGCTTCGGGCCGGAAATATATATGCAGTGATCGGGCTTCCGGCGAATTTATTCTACAACACGTCCATTCCTACCTGCATTATTGTGCTGAAAAAACACAGGGATGGACGGGATGTATTGTTTATAGACGCATCCCGGAAATTTGAAAAAGGGAAAAAGCAGAACGCAATGACGGACGAGCATATTGATTCTGTCATAGAATTGTACAACAGGCGGGAAACTGTGGAAAAAGAGTCCTTTCTTGCGGAATTTGAGGATATTGAAAAGAATGACTTCAATCTGAACATTCCCAGATATGTGGATAATTTTGAAAAAGAGGAAGAAATAGACCTGAATGCCCTTTTGAACGATATGGAGCAGACAGAGAAAGAGATCAACCGGATTCAGGGAGAATTTGTATCCATGATGAAAGACCTGGTTTCTTCTGATGAAAATATCAATCAGATGTTAAATGACTTGATTAAGATGATTGAGAGGTGATGGATATGGATAAACCGAGGATTAGGTTCAAAGGGTATACAGACGTTTGGGAACAGCGTAAGCTGGGGGATACGCTATGCAGCTTGCAAAATAACACCTTGTCAAGAGCAGAACTGACATACGAAGAAGGCACTATAAAGAATGTTCATTATGGAGATATTCTTGTTAAATATGGAGAAGTATTAGATGTAAAAAATGAACAGATACCCAATATTATAGATACCACTGTCGCCGAGAAATACAAAGCTTCTTTTTTACAAAACGGCGATGTGATTTTTGCGGATACAGCAGAAGATGAAACTGTAGGGAAATGCAGTGAAATAGCTGGGTTGACAGATGAAACAGCACTGTCTGGACTGCATACAATTCCATATAGACCGCAGTTGAAATTTGCTACAGGATATCTGGGATACTATTTGAATTCAAGTGTTTTTCATCAGCAGCTTATACCTCTTATGCAGGGGATAAAAGTAACATCAATTTCCAAATCTGCGATGCAGAATACAGATATTGTTTATCCTAAATCTTTTGACGAACAGGAAAAAATTGGTGCTTATTTCATGCACCTCGACCACCTCATCACCCTTCACCAGCGTAAGTGTGAGGAAACAAAAACGTTAAAAAAATATATGCTGCAAAAAATGTTTCCGCAAAATGGCAATGATGTTCCAGAGATTAGATTTGATGGATTTACTGATGCTTGGGAACAGCGTAAGCTGGGGGAAGCAGCTGAATATAGGCGTGGTTCTTTTC
>CAJUQZ010000209.1 GCA_910588755.1 uncultured Lachnospiraceae bacterium
ATAGCCCGCTATGCGCCCCTCATTTGGCACAAATCTCCCACAAACTGTGGCGCACTTCTGATGGAAAGCATTTTTGAAACACGCCCTGAGAGAAGGAGGATGTTTAACTTTATGGAATTAGTGATTGACCGTGTATCAAAACAGTATCAGAACCGGATTGCGGTAGACCGCGTCTCGGTAAAGCTACACAAGGGTGTTTATGGCCTGCTGGGGGCAAACGGCGCAGGAAAGACCACGCTGATGCGGATGGTCTGCGGGATTTTAAAACCGACGGGAGGGACGATCACCTATGACGGCATTGACGTGGGCGAGGAGACATACCGGGCCATTCTCGGGTATCTGCCGCAGGATTTCGGGTATTATCCGGAGTTTGGCGCGATGGATTTCCTGCTGTACCTCGCCGCGCTGAAGGGGATTCCCAAAGCACAGGCAAAACGGCGGGCGGGGGAGCTGCTGGAGCTGGTGTCGCTGCAGGAGGTGGGCCGCAAGAAGATCAAGACGTTCTCGGGCGGCATGAAGCAGCGGCTTGGCATAGCGCAGGCGCTGTTAAACGACCCGCGGCTGCTGGTTCTCGACGAGCCGACAGCAGGACTTGACCCCAAAGAGAGGGTGCGGTTCCGCAATTTAATCGAAAGTCTGGGTAAGGACAGCATCGTGCTGCTTTCGACACATATCGTTTCGGATGTGGAACATATCGCGGACGAGGTGCTGATGATGAAGGATGGACAGCTCATTTATCAGGGAAAGTGGGATGAGGAAAAAGGAGATTTGGAGGCATTTTATCTGGAGCAGTTCGGGGAGGAGTGTACACATGGGTAATTTTGGGACGTTATACCGCTATGAAGTGAAAAAAATATTGAGCCGGAAACTGGTCTGGATTGTGTTTCTGGTCTGTGTGTCCTGCGTTGCGCTGTTTATGCTGGCCGATCTGACCGGTAAATATTATGTGGACGGAGAGGTTTATGACACGCATTACCACATGTTCAAGGTCGATCAAGGATATCGGAGGGCGCTGTCCGGGAGGGCGCTTGACCAGCAGCTGCTTGAGGAGATGGCAGCTGCATATGGTAGGATTCCCGCCGGGGAGGAGCGGTATACCCTGACAGACGCGTACCAGACCTATGCGCGCCCGTATAGTGAGATCGCCAAGTTGGTCCGGCTGTGGACACAACAGCGGGATATCGACGCGCTTCAGGCGTGGATTCCGGATGAGCGCGCGCTGTATGCGGCAAGGGTGGAGCAGCTTGAAGCAGAGTGGCAGACGTTGCGGCTGTCCGATGCGGAAAAGGACTACTGGCGGGAGAGGGAGGCACAGACAAAAACGCCGCTGGTTTACTATTATCATGAGGGGTATCGCAAGATTATCAGCAGCGGCCTGAATACAGTCGGCCTGCTCTCGCTGCTGCTGGTCTGTATCTGTATGTCAGGCGTTTTCACGGAGGAACATGCGCGCAGGACAGACCAGCTGATCCTCTCGAGCGCCAAGGGGAGAAGCGTCATCTACTGGGCAAAGCTTGCGGCGGGAGTCAGTGTGTCGGGCATCTGCGCGCTGCTGCTGTCCGTGCTCACGTTTGGAGGCGCCTTTGTCATCTACGGCGCGGATGGATTCGGAACGTCACTGCGGTTCTGCGCGTATCTGTGGAATTCATCATGCACGATGTCAATTGGCCAGGTGTGCCTTGTCGCATATGGCATTCTGATTCTCACGGCAGTTGTGGTCAGCGTGCTTGTGCAGGTGTTGTCGGAGGTGCTGCGCAGCAATATTGCAACACTGTCGTTGTGTGTGGGGGTGATTATAGCGGGTATGGTCGGCAGGATTCCTTATCAGTACAGAATCCCTGCGCAGATCTGGGATTGGGGTCCCGTGCGGTTTCTCAATGCGGAGTATGTCTTTGACAGCAGGATGCTTTCGGTGTACGGGTGCTGTTTTGAAGCCTGGCAGGTGGTGCCGGTTTTGTATATAATGGCCGCCGTGGCAATGGCGGCAGTCGGGAAACGGGTGTACAGTCATTACCAGGTGTCAGCAAGGTAGAAATCCATTTGCGAAATAAAGGGGGCTTTTTGTGAAGAAAAGGGCATTCGCGGCGCGGCAGACTATGATACAATAAAAAAGGGACTGTGAGAATACACAGGAAATCCCCTCTAACCATCCGTCGAGGAATGTCTGTAACAGGGCATTCCTCATTTATGCACACGGGCATCCAAAGGAAATGTGTCATCAAACCGATAAATCGGTTGGCTGACGGGTGCCCGGCGCGCGAGTAGGGGAAGGCTTTTCCCTGCTCGATGAATATGCGATACAGGGGGTGTCTGTTCCGTGCAGAAAATTTTTACGAAATACATGGTCATGATTCTGACAACTGCAATCATGCTGATTCTATTCATCAGTTTTCTGATTAACAAGCATCGATTGGAAGATCAGCAGTTCAATACATTTCAAATCAAAATCGAACAGATCATACATACATTGGAGAGCAATCAAAGGGAGCTCGAACTGGTGAATGAAAATCTGAACGAAGATTATTTCACCAGGGCAAAAGCGGCCGCCTATGTGCTGGACAGGCAGGAGGAGGTTGTCATGGACGTGTCCGAGATGCAGTATCTGGCAAAGCTTTTGAATGTGGATGAGCTTCACTATATTGACGAGAACGGCTTTATCGCGTCCGCGTCCGTTTCCGAGTATATCGGTATGAATATGGCCGACCATGACCAGACGCGTCCTTTTCTCGCAATCCTCGAGAGCGAGGAGGAGGGTGCCTATCTGATCCAGGAGGCGCAGCCCAATGCGGCGATTGGCAAGATCATGCAGTATATCGGCGTGGCGAGGAGGAACAAAGGGGGCTTTGTTCAGGTCGGCTTTGAGCCTAAGAGACTGATGGAGGCGCAGTCGAGAAATACATATGATTATATTTTCTCTATATTTCCGACAGATGTCGGTGAGGAGCTCTTTGTGGTGGACTGCGAGACGGGAGCTGTCCTGGGACATTCCGGAGATATTGACCAGGATTTCTGCGAGGAGTACTATCAGCTGGATGCGATCAGGGAGTGTATGGAAGGGGCGTACCGGACCGGGGCGGACGGCAGAAAGATTTATGTCGTGAGCCAGAAGTATGAAGATGTCATGATCTGTGCAGCGCTGCCTGCGGGGACTTTGTTTCATAAGCTTTTTTCCGACAGTCTGCTCACGTGCGTCTATCTGTTTCTCATCGAACTGGCAGTCATCTTTCTGCTGAATTATCTGGTCAGGCGCAGAGTCATTGACGGGATTCATCATATCATCGAAAATCTGTCTGCGATCACGAACGGCAATCTTGACACGACAGTGGATGTGGGCGGCAACCGGGAGTTCGAGGAGTTAAGCCAGGGAATCAATACGATGGTTACGAGTATTATAAATATATCGGACAGGATTTCAGCAATTATTGAGATCAGCGGGGTTCCGCTGGCGGCATTTGAGTACGAGAATGGGAGAAACCATGTGTTTGTCACTTCCGGCCTGGGTGCGCTTTTGGAGATTTCGGACCAGGCAGTGGCCGCGTTTGGCAAAAATGCGTCTGCGTTTGACGGTTATATCCGCAGGCTTACAGCAACGCCGATTGAGGGGGAGACAGATGTCTACCAGATTCATGACGAGAAGTATGTCAGGATTCATATGTCAGAGTCAGCCAGCGGAAAACTCGGCGTAATCACAGATGCCACCGCGGATATCATCGAAAAGAGGCAGATGCGCTATGAGAATACGCACGATCCGCTCACCGGGCTGTACAAATTCCAGCATTTCAAACAGCTGGCGGCCGGGCAGCTGCAGCGCCTGCAAAAGGGGGAGGTGTGCGCGCTTGTTATGATTGACCTCGATTATTTTAAGGGCATCAACGACACATACGGCCATGATGCGGGGGACCGCTACCTGCAAGGGTTTGCGGCGGTTATGGGCGCCATGCCCGCGGAGTATTTTCTGACGGCGAGGCGCTCCGGCGATGAGTTCTGCATGATGATTTACGGCTGTGGCAGCAGGGAAGAGATCGCAGGGCATCTGGATGCTTTTTATGCGAAGCTGGCACAGGAGCCGGTAGCATTGTCGGACACGGAGGCAAGGACAATCAGCGCGTCCGCAGGCTTTGCGTGGACGGGGGACGCCGGTTCCGATATAGCGGAACTGTTAAGCCGTGCGGATGAGGCGCTGTACGAGGTGAAGCGGGACACCAAGGGGATTTACGGGGAGCACAGAGCGCCGGTGCGCGGGTAAAAAATGTGCAGGCGTCTATCTGGCATTGTCAGCTTCGAATGGAATGCGGACTTCATTGCCGAAGCGATCCCGGATATGAATTTCGGCGATCTCTTCCGGCAGTACAGGCTCCGCAAAAAGGACGCAGGCAGAGAAGGAAAAGCCCAAATCGTCCTGTCCGGTGCGGCCTGTCCTTTGGCTGCCGCCGTTTGGGGCGTTTTCGATGATGCGCCCATCTTTTCGAACAACCGTTATGGAGACAGACAGTGCGCTGGCCTGTGTGTCTTTTCCGGCATAGCGCAGTGATATGGGGGAAAGGGACATGCTATCTATGGACAGCCCCATATTTTCAAGTGCCGCCGCATTGTCCGCACGGATTGCCACCTCGTGCTGCGCGAGTGCCTTTCCGAGTGTAAACATCGCGTAGGGCTCAAAACGCTCGTCTGTCCCTAGAGCAG
>CAJUQZ010000210.1 GCA_910588755.1 uncultured Lachnospiraceae bacterium
ATGTAGGTGTTGCGTATGGGTAATGTCACGAAACAGGCAAGCACACGTTTTTCCACACAAAGGATATCTTTCAAAGGATATTGTCACCCAATGTTCAAGGCTTGATAAAGCAGGTATCGGCTATAACTTTTTTTACCTTACAGGTATTTCTGGCATGGGAAAAGGCGAACAGGGAGCAAAGGCAACTGCCCGGATATGTAACCAGCTCCACCCTGAAATCATAGGAGCGAGTATGTTGACAATTTATCCCAATTCAGAGCTTTACAAGGAAATACAAAAAGGAAATTGGCAAGAAGAAGCAGAGATTGAAAAATACGAGGAATTAAAAGCCTTAGTTGAACACTTAGAAATCCCTGTCTGGTTTGGAGCATTGGGGGCTTCCAATCCGATACCACTTCAAAGAACATTACCTAACGACAAAAAGAAAGTTTTATCCATTTTGAATAAAATCATAGAAAACGTGAGCGAAGATGAATTGCGGGATTACCGCAAAAATCTCCGACATTTATAAGGAGTGATTGTATGCACTTTACAGGAAGAACATGGCGACCAAATTATGAAGCTGATTCCTGCATTATTCAATTAACTGCTGGCTGTACTTATCAGAAATGTCACTTTTGCAACTTGTATAAAGAGGAACCCTTTGCAATGTCGCCGCTATCAGAGTTTGAAGAAGATTTGAGCGAGATTAAATCATATCAACCTCATGCGAGAAGAATTTTTATTACAGGCGCTAACCCATTTGCATTGAGCTATGAAAAATTGAAACCGTATATTTTGACTGTCCGTGATTATCTGATTAAATGTCAAAGCATAGCCATGTTTGCCAGTATACGGGATAAAAAAAATAAAGAAGTATGGCAGTTGAGGAAGTTGCGGGCTATGGGTGTAAATGGACTTAGTATCGGTGTTGAAAGCGGTGATGATGATACGCTGGTGTTGGCGAATAAAGGATATACTTCACAGGATATTTTGGAACAGTGCCGCAAATTAAACGAAGCAGGAATAGAATACTATTTTGTGTACATGACAGGATTGGCGGGAAAAGGGGCGGGCTATCGAAATGCAATAAACAGTGCAAAAATCTTTAGCCAGCTTAACCCTTATTTTATCTCTGTTGACTCACTTACACTCTTTCCCGGAACGAAACTTTTTGACATGGAAAAAGATGGTTAATTTATTCAATCCGGAGAAAAAGAGCGTATTCAAGAATTACAGACATTTATTAAAAGATTACAAATACGGACACATTTGTTTGCCAACTCAAAGTCTAATTTTTATCCTATTGTGGCATACTTGCCCAAAGAGCGTAATTCGGCAATCAGAGAATTACAGTATGTTATTGATACGGTTGAAGAAAAAGAAATGAGGCACTATCGAAATTTATTAAAATCATTAGAATAAAAAGAAAGCCTGCAAACACTGATATTTGCGGGCTTTTTAAGCTCCCCGAGTAGGACTTGAACCTACGACAGCGCGGTTAACAGCCGCGTGCTCTACCAACGGGTGCGGTCGCACACCGATAAGAGTGAGAGTAATATTTCAATCGTATGTCGTTCACACGATTTAGATATATTATCATATTTCCGTTGCTTTTGCAAGCATTTTTTTGAATTTTAGAAAAAATTTACAAAATTCAAAATTCGTGTACTGTGCTTTTCATTCTCGCCCTTAATTTGTATATAAACGACAGGATATAAGCATAATGCCCGGCTCAATGAAAAGCACACATTTATGTCATCATCAAGCTGTAACCTGATTGCTGTTTTTCGATTTCCACTCGGAACAAAACTGCTGGTAGGTAACATTCATGTGCATGATGATGTTATAATCCTTCCCCAGCTCAATCTTGTCAAACAACTGGCAGGCAATCATTTTCTTCTGGTCTAAGTCCGCCGTGTCAAATTCCTCCGCCCAGCTCTTAAAGCGGCGGTAGGCTGGCAGGATGGCTTCTACCATTTCTTTTTTCTGGTTCATGTCGCTGTCCAGTTTTTCCAGACGTTCCTCGCTGTCCGCAATCCTCGCTTTTACCACGGTGATTGCCTCTTTCAAATCTTCCGGCGAATAAAGGCTTTCCCCCAACAGGGTTTTCCCAATCTCACGCTGCAAGACTTCCAACTGCTTTTTATCCTTGTCCAGTTCAAAAGCTGTTTTCCGTCTGCTGGCGTTGTGCGCCGCCTGCTGTTTTTTCAGGATTTCCTTGTACTTTTCTTCCTCCGGCGCACCGTCCATACCCTCGAACACCTGACGCATGATCCGGCAGACTGCTTCATCCACCTTTGCGGCAATGTAATTTGTCTGCCCCTCGCACTCACAAAGTTTGTTCGCCTTGTGGTAACAGCGGTATTTCAACACATCTTTCAGGTATTCGCTCCCGTCTTTGCGGAAATAATGGTCTTTATGGTGGGTGGTCGTTATCCTCCCGCCGCAATGCTGGCAGAAGATATTGCCGGATAACATTGCCTCGCCCTTTGTCCGTAAGGCAAGCTGGCGTTTTTCTTCATCCACCTGCGCCCGCTGTTTTAAAATCTCGTCAATCCTTGCCGCTTCTTCGTCGCTGATAATCTTTAATTTCTGCAACGCTTCAGACGTTTCGCCCTCACTGGTGTAACCCCTCGGAAGCGACGCTGACAGTATCCTCAGAATCGCCTTGCTGGTGAATTTCTTCCCGTTGGCCGTCTTATATCCCTGGTCGTTCAGGAAATGCGCCATGACGTAACTGCCTGTGCCGTTGTTGATTGTCTTTTCCACAATCTTCCGGTACACCACATACTGTTCAAGGTCGATTTCATATTTCTTCAGCTCCTGCCCTTTCCGGTTCTTTGTCCCGCTCGGCACAATCCGGTATCCATAAGGCAGCGCACCGCCCGTATATAAGCCGTCCAATTTTAACTGCTGGATTCTGGTCTTGATCCGGATGGAAGTCTTTTCACTCTCGCCGGATGCCTGCCAGAACCGGATATAATTTGTCAGCTTGTCAACGTGCGTTTCAAACCTCTGCTCGCCCTCTTTGACGCTCCATACTTCCACGCCCGCCGTCTTGACAAACCATTCCACAATGAACGGCGTTTCATCGTCAATGCGCCCGATACGGTCAAACATGAACACAAGCAGCACGTCAAATTCCTTGTTCAATGCCGCCTCCTGCAAGTCAAGGATTGCGTCACGGTTCTTGGCGGAAACCTTAAACCCGGAAACGCCTTTTTCCTCGTATTCCTTTACGATTTCCCAATCCTGCCGATATTTCACAAACTCCTTGCAGGCTCCCCTCTGCATGGGGATGTCGTTGTCGTGGTTCTCGCTGACGTTTACCTGTTTTTTGGTGGAAACCCGGTATAAAGTGTAAACTCTTTTCATTGGCTATATCCTCCCGTAATTGATTTCTACGGGATGCACTATATGAATTTTTCAAGGTTCGTTTTCATGGCTATCCATGCCTGCCATTATTATAGGAAGGAACTCTTTCTGCCGCAAATGTGCGATTTCAAAATTTATAGTGTCATCCGCTGGGCTTGTCACCTGCAAGGAACCCCTGCGCCGACAATGCCCGTCAGGTCATTCTGCACCCTCTCATCATATGCGTTGGATAAAATGGACTGTATCTTTTCAATCACCCCGTTTACCGGACTTGCCGAAAAAGACAAAGTTATCTGGCACCCGTTTACTTCTTTCTCTATCACCTGCTGTTCTGCTGGCTGCATAATACGCCTCCTTTCCCTTCCTATGTAGCACGGGGCAGGCATACCCTGCCGCCCCGCTGCCTTTTAAGGCCGCTGTCCGGCTCCGCCGCTGGCATACAGTTCAAGGCTCAATGCAAGGCAGCGGTCTACCTGCTCCATATCCGCCCGGTTCAGCCGCCCGATATATTCCTGTAAACGCTTTTTGTCTATCGTCCGTATCTGCTCCAGAAGCACAAGGGATTCTTCTTTCAGCCCTGCATATGATTTCACCTTATGGTGTGTCGGCAAATCAGGCTTTTCGCTGATCTTCCCTGACATCGCCGCCACAATCACGGTAGGGCTGTGGAGATTCCCGGTATTGTTCTGGATAATGAGGACAGGGCGGTAGCCGCCCTGCTCTGAACCTACCACGGGGTTCAAATTCGCATAGTACATCTCTCCCCGGTATATTTTTCCTGACATATCTCTCATCCTCCACATGCCAGCAGCATAGCTGCCGGCTCTTGCGGCAGTCGCCAAATGTCCGTGCAAGCACGTCCGCTTGGCTCGTTGCTCGCGGAAGTCAATAAGTAACGCCTATTTGTCCCCGACACCCCGGCTTTCATATCTGCCGCTTTTACGGCAGATATAGGGAAGTCACCAAACGGCTGGCTGCTGTCCAGCTCCACGGGATTCGCACCCCTCCGGGGATCGCCCGGAGCCGCCCTCATTTGTTGCGACGCTTCTATACCCAAAGGGCACTTACGCTCGACTTGTGACTAGACGGGAGTATCATTGTCCCTGCTGCCTGTTATCGCCTTATCAGTAGCAAACTGATAGTTATAGCCCGGTATTTTCCGCTCTCTAAATGGGGATAGTACAGCCGCAAACCAATTTTTTCTGTCTGTGCGATTCCGCTGCCTCTATCCCCATCCAGCTCATGGCGTACCTGCTAACGTGGCTTACGCTCATCACGATAACAAC
>CAJUQZ010000211.1 GCA_910588755.1 uncultured Lachnospiraceae bacterium
GGCACAAAACATGTAGCCCCATACTCCAATTTCTAACTGGATGGAGTACTACAGCGTGTTTGAAAAATGCGGATAGGGTATGAAACAGTGGGGTATCTTGTATCAGGAGTCATACTGCATGGGGCAGGAAGGACCTGGTAGCGGGATGCCAAAAGATTCAGAAAAGGCAGAGGAGAGAAACGATGTCCAAAATACCAGTGTCCGTATGTATTATTGCAAAAAATGAGGAGTTGCATATCGGGGAGTGTCTTGGCCGGATCAGGCCATATGGTTTTGAGATTGTGGTGGCAGATACCGGTTCCACGGACCAGACGAGACAGATTGCGTCACAGTATGCAGATAAGGTGATTGATTTTGGGTGGTGTGATGATTTTAGCGCGGCGAGAAATTTTTGTGCGATGCACGCATCGTACAAGCTTGTCCTCGCGCTTGACTGTGATGAATATATTGAAAAGTGTGATGTACCTTACCTGCTTCAGCTGGCAAAGTGTTATCCGGGTATGGTCGGTGCGCTGTGCATTCAGAGCCTGGTCAGCGGGATGGACGGGAAGGTCAGCCGTATGAAGGACAATGTACCGCGCTTTTATAATAAGAAGTTATTTGCGTACAAGGGTGCCGTACATGAGCAGATTGTGCCCATAAAGGGTGTGGGCGGAGCGCCATGCGAGAACTTCCTGCTACCGGTCGAGGTGGTTCATCACGGCTATGCCCTGCCACCGGCGCAGATGCGTGCCAAGCAGGAGCGCAACCTGAAGCTTTTGCACCATATGCGAGAGACAGAGAAAGAGACGCCCTACCTGTGTTTTCAGCTCGGGCAGTCAGAGCTCGTGCTGGAAAATTGTGAGGAGGCTATCCGGCATTATGAGAGGGGCCTTCGTCTGACGACAGACTGTCAGCCCCTGTATGTACACAGCATGGTGGAAGGGCTGGCAAAGGCGTATGTTATGGCAGGCCGGGCAGCGGATGCGCTCACGTTGATGGAGCATTATGAGCCGCTGTGCGATTCCGCGCGGTTTGTTTTTTATCATGCCAATGTACTGATGGACAATCACGAGCCGCTGCGGGCGCTGGTCAAGTATGTGAAGGCGACCATGATGCCCGATACGGATATGCTTGGTAGTGAACTTATGTTCTGTTATCAGCATATTATCGAGCTCTATCATATGTTCGGGGAGGATGATTTGGCGGACGTGTTTTACAGGAAATACCAGGAGTGCCAGGAGACTTTGCAGAAGGAATAAATCAATCTGGGGAAAGCTAAAAGATTTTGCGGAAGGAATGGAATAAATAAAGAAAGCCAGAGGGTATTGAAAATAAAATAGAAAAAAGATAAGGAAAGCCGGAGGTTTTGCAGCGAGATAGAATATATGTTAAATTTAGGAAAAATGACTATTTTTGAAGTGGCATTTCAAAAGGGAGTGTGATAAAATAGATAAAGATACAGGTATCAGCAGAAGAAAACAGTGGGGGAGACGGTATGACAAATCTGGATAAATTACTTGAGAAGATCAATCGGGAACATGTCTACATACAGACGCACAATTTCCCAGACCCGGATGCGATCGCAAGCGCGTATGGCCTGCAAAGGCTGTTAGGGCTGCGTGGCGTACACGCGACATTGTGTTACAAGGGAAAGATTGATCGCTACAGTACCGGCAAGCTTGTGGAAATCATGGGAATAGAGCTGTTAAATGTTGATGACCTAGAAAAGGTGTTAAGCGATGAGGACGAGGTGATTCTGGTGGATGCCCAGAAAGGAAACTCCAACATCATCGATATCACAGGGGATGAGATAATCTGTATTGACCATCATCCAGACAATGATTTGTTTGACTACCGTTTCAGCGATATACGCCCGGAGATTGGCGCCTGTGCAACGATGATTGCGCAGTACTTTTTTGAGAACAATGTCGCGATGGACACCAGGATTGCGACGGCGCTGACATATGGCATCCGGATTGACACCAGCAATCTCACGCGCGGTGTCTCCAGGCTGGACATTGAGATGCTCTACCGCATGTATGATGACTGTGATTACAATATCATATCCATGCTAGAGAACAGTGTCCTGTGTTTTGAAGATCTGACAGCCTACTCCAAAGCCATCTCAAGCATTGAGGTGTATAACGATATCAGCTTTGCAGATATAGGAAGAGATTGCCCGGTCATTGCAGACATTTCGGATTTTATGCTCGCCCTAAAGGAAGTCACATTTTCTATTGTATATTCCACAAAAGAGGGCGGGATTAAGCTTTCAGTGCGCAGTGAGGGGATGGCGCCTGACGCTGGCAAGGTCATTGCCAGGGCGCTTGAGGGCATCGGAAACGGCGGCGGACATGCATCGATGGCTGGCGGTTTTATCCCATTTGACGGCAATGCGCAGGAGAAGGCAACGCTGCTTGACGACATCAAGGGGAGATTTATCGCAGTAATACAGGAGATGAGAAGTATTTCATAAGGAGAACAAGCGATGGGAGCCTTTTTTCAACAGTTGGAAAACATTGAGACAAATACCGATTATCTGACAGGATTGTATAACAGGCGCGGGCTGAACGAGCTATGGGGATATCTTCCAAAGGATGCGGCAGTTCACTGCCTCTATATTGATGTGGACAATTTCAAGCTGGTCAATGACATTTATGGCCACGCGAAAGGGGATGAGCTGCTGGTCTTTATCAGCCTTCTGCTAAGGGAAACGTTTCAGGAGCAGCTCGTCGTCAGGATGGGCGGCGATGAGTTTGTCGTCTTCTGTGATGGTGCGCTGGAGATACCCGTCATGGAGGGAAAGTTGCAGCTGTTGCAGGAAAAGCTGCGCGGTGGTGATTTTGATGTCAATGTGGAAAAGTTGCTGTCTTTCAGCATCGGCGTCACTTATGGGCGAAATGTTGGCGCCGGACTGCAGGCCATACTGGAGCAGGCGGATGTCGCCATGTACCAGGTCAAGAAATCCGGCAAGGGCTATTTTGTCAACTATGAGGATATTCGTGAACAGATTGAGGAGGAGCGGCTTGTCAAGGAGCGTGCGGTCTTAGGGCTGGTCTGGCAGGAGCTTAGGATACTTTATCGCCCTGTCATCTATATACAGACCTCGGATGTCTATGCAGTGGAGACTGTGATTCAGTGGGATTTTCCAGGAAGGGGCGTGCTTTCAGAAGACCGGTTTATGCCAGTGTTCCAGCAGTATGGTATCGATATACAGTTGGGAAATTATGTGCTTTCAGAGGTTTGCAGACAGAAATTCAGGTGGCGGGATACGGAATTTGACAAGATCGAGTTCTATGTGCGGCTGTCCGGCAGATATCTCTTGCAGAAAAACAGCGTTGCAATAATTGCACAGTGTATGGAGAAATACCAGGTTGGGCGAGAGGAATTGCAGATCTGCATCGAGGAGCGGGACTTTTGGGAAAATGGTGAGAAGATGCACAGTGTGGCAAGGCAGCTGATTGATGCGGGGTTCAAGGTGGCAATCAACAATTTTGCCTCCTCGTCGCTAAGCGTACTGCAGAAGGTTCCCTCACAGCTTTTGAAGTTGGGGGCGAATCTGGTCGCTGAGGCAGGGCACAATGAGACTAGTGTGTGCATCCTGCGGAATGTGATCAGCCTTGGAAGGGATCTGCACTGTGGAATTGTGGCGCAGGGAATTGAGAACACGGCACAGGTAAAGATGCTGGCCAACTATGGCGCACAGTTTGGCGTGGGCGATTATTATGGTGTGCCCTGTGACGAGGCGACTTTTTACAGATTGTATCGTGACAGGCTATTTTTCATGCACAATCTAAATCCGACAGTATTTTCATTTGCAAATCATCTGACGGACGAAAACGGGGAGTACAAGGGCGTCTATAAGGGATGCGGGCTTAAGTATGCGGCTGGGGTATATGATGGACAGGGCGCGTTGTGCTTTCCAGGAGGTAAGGTTAATGAGAATCTGGTTCTGCTTCCCAGGGAGGTCATGTACAGTGATAGCTATTCGATATGCTTCTGGATCAATCCTGATAAGGCACAGCCGTGGACGAGTATCTTTTATGTGACATATGCGGACGGGTTTATGAGTCTGATGCCAAACAGTGGACATGGGGACATGTTTTTCCGCATCAAGGATGACAGGGAGCCCAATGAGTGGCATGACATTGTGTGCAGGCGGGCGGTTCCCGGAGCGTGGTCGTATGTCTGCACGACATATGATGTGATCACACATATCGGAAAGCTTTATTTTAACGGACTGTTGGTCGGCAGTCGGGAAAACATGCCAGATTTGAAGGTGGTTCAACAGATTATGTTGGGCGGCGATGAATACCAGGAATCCTTTGAGGGGAAGCTTGCGGGAGTCGAGATTTATCATTATGCGCTCTCGGCGGATAGCATCGGGGAAAAGTTCAGGCAGTTTCAAAGTATGCCGTCTTATCAGGGAACAGATGGAAGAAAATAGGCAATTTTAAATAAGATAATGAAATAAGATAAAGAAAAATAAGACAATTAAAAAATAAGGTATTTTGGTAAAAAATATTGACAACCTAATGACAGTAGTGTATACTTGATTTCGGTTAAGCGCCCAGATAGCTCAGTCGGTAGAGCAGAGGACTGAAAATCCTCGTGTCACTGGTT
>CAJUQZ010000212.1 GCA_910588755.1 uncultured Lachnospiraceae bacterium
CACCATCAGAAGATACCCGGCTTGACCTCTGGTTCCCGGACAACCGTCGCACAGAAGAATGTGTGTCTGCCTATGCGTCCCTCTACCCGTTGATTACCTATTATCTGAACAGGCTGAATGACTGGGGGCTTTGCTTCCGGCGGTGCAAGGTTTGTGGAAAATATTTTCTGGCAAAGAGCCAGCGGTATGAGCTGTGCAGCGACAATTGCCGAAAAGCACAGGCGCTTCAAAACAAGCGGGAATTTGACGAGAGGGCAAGAGAAAATAACTATGACCTGCTTTATAAAAATGAATGCCAGAACTGGCGCAATAAGATCAACAAAGCGAAGAGGACAGCGGGATTCCCGGCTGACCAGCTGGAAGAAATGCTGACTGCTTTTGAAGCGTTCAAGAAAGAAGCATTGAAGAGAAAAAAGGCTGTAAAAGAAAAGACAGCCAGCCCGAAAGAATTTACGGACTGGCTGTATCAGCAGAGTAATATTATAATAAATTTATCAGTCTATTGATTTTATACTTTCCTGACGGCAAAAGTTTGAGCGTTTTTTGAGATTTGGCTGTTACGATAAATATTATGAATTGCAAATGGAGATGATAGCATGAAACAAAGGCTTCTTATTGTTGATGATGAACCGGGAATTGTAGATATGATGGCGAGTTATTTTTCTTCTCAATATGAGGTGTTGACCGCTTATTGCGGAAATGAAGCACTTCAAAAATTAGCAAGACAGCCCGATTTAATCCTGCTCGACATCAATATGCCGGACATAGACGGATTGACCCTTTGTCAGAAAATTCGGGAGCTTATTACTTGCCCCATTCTTTTTTTGACGGCAAGGGTCGAATCTGCCGATAAAATCATCGGCTTTCAGGCAGGTGCCGACGATTATATCATTAAGCCTTTTGATTTGGACGAATTAGGGGCGAGAGTTGCCGCACATCTGAGGAGGGAGCAGCGACACAGGAATAAAGCGACAATTCGCTTCTTTGGTGAACTGACGATTGATTATTCAGCCCGAACCGTCACAGTGGCGGGTGAACCTGTTGCTTTATCAAAAAGGGAATTTGATATTGTGGAGCTGCTTTCGCTGAATGCCGGACAGGTATTTGACCGGGAGCGTATTTATGAAACAGTGTGGGGACTTGACGGCGAGGGTAACAGTGATACTGTCATGGAACATATCAGGAAAATCCGGGCGAAGCTGGCTGCTTGTACTCTCCACAGTTATATTGATACAGTTTGGGGGTGTGGTTATCGGTGGAACGTCTGAAAAATATGGAATTAAAGAAAACTTTTCTCGTCCTATCTGCTTCCTGTGTTTTGGTGGCTCTCCTGATGTTAGGCTTAGTCTTTATGATATGCAATTCAATCAGCAGCAACTTTCCCTCCGGTGGAATAGAAATTTTAGCAGACGGTTCAATCGTTAAAATGGAAACCCCCACAGAGACCCAGCAAAATATATTGTCCATGCTTGGAATCATTCAAATTGTGTCCTGCATTGTTCTCCCTATGGGCGGGCTGGCTCTATCCGGCATATTATATTATCATATCAAATTGAAACAGCCGATCTCCACGCTACGGAATGGGATTTCACGGATTCGGAACCATGACCTTGACTTTTCTATGCCTGTCCATTCTGATGATGAATTGGGGCAGCTCTGCACCGCCTTTGATACTATGCGCGAAGAACTTCTGAAATCAAATCAGGAACTGTGGCGGCAGGCAGAAGAACGGAAAAGGCTAAATGCCGCCTTTTCCCATGACTTGCGCAATCCGATCACGGTCTTAAAGGGAACTATAAAATTACTGCGGCAGGGAACAGCAGATGAACAAGCCATTGACAGATTGGAAAGCTATACATTACGGATTGAACAGTATGCAGAAGCTATGAGTAGCATCCAACGATTAGAACAAATGCCGGTGCGGATAAACGAGTATTCCTATTCACTGCTACATTCTGAATTAGAGGAAACAGCAAAAATTCTTGCAGGAGCATTAGAACCGTCTGTTTCCGCACCTGATAAGGGGACAATACAATTAGATCATGGATTGGTTTTAACCGTTGCTGAAAATCTAATTGGAAATGCGGCTCGGTTTGCAAAGAGTAAAATTGAAATTCATTTGGAACGGAAAGGAAACTTCTTGCATCTATCAGTTACAGACGATGGGCCAGGCTATCCTGTGGAGTTAATACAAAGCGGCCCGAAACCGTTTGGAAAAATGAAAGAAGACTCCGCACACTTTGGTATGGGGCTATACAGCAGCCAGATACTATGTCTGAAGCATGGAGGAACACTTACACTGGAAAACAGCAAAAGTTATGGCGCAACGGCTACTGCTTCTTTCCAAATAAATCAGAAACCTTGAGCGTTTTTTGAGATTTCTGTTTTACACTCTCCTTATATTATAAACAAGGAGAGTGTTTTTTATGAACATTGAAGCAAAGGAACTATCGAAAATCTACGGCAGCGGCGAGAGCCGTGTCGTTGCGTTGGATAAAGTCAACCTTGAAATTGCATCCAGCGATTTTATTTCTATTATGGGACCATCTGGCAGCGGCAAAAGTACCTTGCTCCACCTGCTGTCTGGACTGGACAAGCCGACTTCCGGCAGTCTGACATACGATGGAAAAGACATTTATCGTTTTAATGACAAAGAACTGTCCTCATTTCGCCGTCGGCGCATCGGATTTATCTTTCAGCAATTCAATCTTCTCCCTGTGCTGACCGCAAAAGAAAACATCATCATGCCCCTGCTTCTGGACAAAAAGCAGCCGGACGAAGTATATCTAAATCAGCTTACGGATTTGTTAGGTATTCGTGAACGGCTGACCCATTTGCCCCATGAACTTTCCGGCGGTCAGCAACAGCGTGTAGCGATTGCCCGCGCCCTGATCGCAAAGCCGGATATTATTTTTGCTGACGAACCGACTGGAAATCTGGACAGCAAGAGCGGCGGCGAGGTTATGGAAATGCTGCAAAGCATATGGAAAAAGATGGGGAAAACGCTTGTTATCATCACTCACGACAGCCGCATTGCAAGAATGGCAGACCGGCAATTTGTAATTGTGGACGGTGTTCTTTCGGAGGTGACAGCAAGATGAAATCTTATTTAGCTCTTGCATGGAAAGAACTGAAAGCACAGAAAATCACGGCAATCCTGATCTTGGTTGCAGTTATCATGTCCACGATTATGACGACAGTGATCGGTCAGTCTATTGGTATATTGCAATCCATGCGTATTCAGCAGGCGGCGGGTCTGAACGGAAACCGTTATGCAACCTTTCATCAGCTTGGCAAGGAACAAGCGCAAAAGCTGCATGAAGATGATCGCCTATATGATGTAGGCGATACGATCTTTATCGGCAGCACACCATTAGGCAACAGTAGTTTATCTTTATATCTTCGGGAATATCACGATAACGCATTATCTATGTACCCGGCAATCGGAAACGTAAAAGAGGGACGATTACCAGAGGAAGCGAATGAGATTGCCCTGTCGGAGGATGCGCTTCAATATCTTGGATTGGACGCTGTAATTGGCGATACCGTTTCTCTGGATTTGAGTGTTTCCGTTATGGATGGATCGCTGTCAGAGTTAGAATATTCTGCTGATTTTGTATTGACGGGCATTCTGGAAAGCAGCTATATCGGCTACGCATCTGGTACGGTTGAGGGGATTGTCGGTGAGGGAACCGCAGAAGAACTGTTGCCAGAAGAGTATCTGCTTTATTCCACAGATTTTAAGACTTATGACAAGCAAAATTTTCAAAGCATCATTTATGCTCTCGCAGAAGATTTGAACGTGGATGAACGGTATATCCAATATAACTGGGTTTTGCTTGACGCTATTGGTATTTCCTATGATGAAGCGGCAGACAGCGATACCGGTACGGGATTTTCATTTATGACTGCGGCGTGTATTTTGGTGGGTGTTCTGGTCTTGCTGGCGGCTGGGCTGGTAATCTACAACATTCTGAAAATCTCTATCACAAAACGCATCAAAGAATACGGAACACTTCGTGCGATTGGTGGAGAACGAGGGCAAATCTATCGTTTGGTTTCTTTGCAGCTTTTGATTCTCTGTGGAGCCGGTATTCCTATCGGATTGCTGCTCGGTATATTGTCGGCAAAAGGTGTATTGATTGCGGCTACGGGGCTTCTCAATCCCGATCTGTTCATGGCAAACAGCACTTCCGAATTGAACTCTGCAATCAACACCGCCAGTACGGTAAAACTACCGATGCTCTTTGCCAGTATCGCAGTCATACTTCTGTTTGCTCTGCTGGCTGCCTTTCCTGCTGCCCGGTACGCATCCCATGTATCTCCTACTGTTGCTATGTCGGGGCAGACTGTGAAAATCAAACGCAGGATAAAAAGGAACCGCAACATCCGTAATTTTGAAGCCTATTATGCAAGGCTCAACCTAAAACGAGGGCGTGGAAGAACAGCAGTTACCATTCTGTCTTTGGTTATGAGTATTACCGTATTTGTTGCCTTGCAGA
>CAJUQZ010000213.1 GCA_910588755.1 uncultured Lachnospiraceae bacterium
CTATCAGGAAAATAGGCAAGCGAAACATAAGGTTATTTAGCGCGGATTATACTAGATCCCGTAAGAGATGACATTAGAGAAATCAAAAAAGAAGTCAAAGAAGTTAAGAAGGACGTTGATGAGGTAAAATTAAGGGTGAAAAAATAGAGTTGAAACAAGAAACGGATATTATCCCACCGCTCAACAACATTGAAGCCTGCTACACTTCAACCTATGACAGATATAAAGACAGTGTTGAAGACTATGAAACAATGAAACAAGACATATCTATAATGAAGCGGGTAATAGAAGAACACAGCGAGAAATTAAACAAATTAGCATAACAGCTACATAACATATACCACATGAAAAGTGCAAAGTCTATTGAATGATCAAGAGGCTCTGCACTTTTTATTTCAAAAGAAAACGACAAAGATAAGACCAGTCATATACATTGAATTAGCCATCAACAATAACCAGTCGTCAACTCAGTCAATCAAAACAGCTCTCTAAATAAAGTATCAATGCATCGGCCGTTGAATCAATCAACCGAAAATATAAATAGTAACCACTGTCCCTTTATAAAGTCCCCCGACAGAAATCAGAGTTGTATCCCCGCCCGAAATAGATTATAATGACATCAGAAGCTGTGTTTACACGCACACGCAAACCTGTAAACGCAAAGCAATTGACTCAAAAAGTCAACAAAAGATATGGAGGAAACCAAAATGGCATTATTTGGCAATTTATTTGAAAAAAACAAGGAAAACCCGCCGGAAAACAAATGGGAAAAGGAACTTTCGTTTATGGTTGTCATTCCTAAAAACGAAGCGGACATTGACGATCTCGAACGCCTGGCAGAGCGGCTCCAGGACACAGACCTGACCGTTACAGGGCGAAAGGAAATCCCGCCAGAGGACGGACTGATGCTGCGCATCGCGTCTGGCGCGCTGCAATATATGGTGCGCTTAAACACCATATCCGTTGAACTTCCGGAATTATTCCGCATACAGCACATTTTCCGCGATATTGATATAGAAGAAATCCAGCGGCAAAAGAAGGGACTGGTTGTGGAAATGCTTTTCGACGAGCATATTTTAGAGGCCTACCATACACAGCTGAAAATCATCAGCGGACTGCTTCCGGACTGTCTTGCGGTACTGGATCACAGCTCGGAAAAGGTTCTCTCCGGAAAATGGGTTCAACTCGCCGCAAAATCAAATGTACTGCCCTCCCCGCGATATATCTTTACCGTGCAGGCCGTGGCGGGTGAATCCGACGAGGTATGGCTCCACAGTCATGGCTTAAACCGGTGCGGGCTTCCGGAGCTTGAAATTCTAAACTCCACGAAAGATATGTTTAACGATCACTATAATATTATCGAAATCATGGCAAAACGCCTGCTCGAGGAAGGGGAACCGCCAGAGGAAAAAGAGCCCGTCTACCTTGCGATGGTTGCCGACGGCATTCCGCTGATGGCAACCGTCGTCAACTGGCGGGAGGCCGTGCACAGATATCCCGCCGATCTCCTTGGCGGCGCATCGGACAGAAAGGAGAGCCACAACGAAAACACGTACGCGATTTTCTGCTACCCTAATCCCAAGGCCCTGAAGAAGAAACAGTACTGTGAAGTGAATGTATACAATGAATACCTAAGCCAGAATCCAATCTATATGCTGACCACCCAGGAGACAGAACGCATGAGAAGGCTTGCGGCGGAACGGCTCACGTACATGCTCAAAATGTTTGGCCGGGAAAATATCAAGGTTCTTGTCAAGGTCGGACTAGAGACCGATGCGGAATTTCAGGAGGAGGGAAATGGCTTTGAGCACATCTGGTTTGACTTAAAGGAAAAACATGAAGAGACCTTTCTGGCCGAGCTGACACAGGAACCCTATTACATAAAAGACCTGCACGCAGGCGCTATCATGACCTTTCCATATAGCCAGATCACGGACTGGATCATCTTTACCCCCGACGGAAGGGTGACGCCGGACGACGTGTACCTCCTTGCGTATGACGGCTGGAACCTGCAGGATTAATTTTTTGCACATCCGGTAATCAGGAACTGTAGATAAAAGTGATACAGCTCCTTAGAGATAAATTAGAGAAAAATAGAGTAAACTATATGTGACTGCAAAATCCTGTCCAAACAGGAATAAACAAAATGCAGAATATCACAGGGAACTGCGGAAAAACGCCTTCCTGCAGTTCCCCATCTATGGAGGTTTCAACATGCGCGTACTACTTGCCGAAGATGATAAGAAACTAAATGAATCGCTCACAACCCAGCTGGCCGCGAAAGGCTTTGATGTGGATTCCTGTTATGACGGCGAGGAGGCTCTGTACTACGCCGAGCAGAATATTCACGACGTGATCCTGCTCGACCGCATGCTTCCCCACATGGACGGCACATCTGTATTGACAAAGCTCCGCCAGCAGGGCAACGGTATCCCTATCATACTCATAACGGCTCTCGGTACGCTGAACGACAAAGTGACCGGGCTCAATCTGGGCGCGGACGACTATCTGGTAAAGCCGTTTGCATTTGAAGAGCTGCTTGCGCGTATCCAGTGCGTCACAAGGCGCTCTCCCATCATCAGCCAGACCGACCTGCCAGGCTACTGCGATATCCGGTTTGACGAATCGACCAACACGCTCACCGGGCCGGACGGAAGCTGCTCCTGCTCCAGGCGCGAGGGGGCGATGATCGAGGTGCTGATCAAAAACGGCGGGCAGACGCTGTCGAGAAACCTGCTCCTTCTAAAGATCTGGGGCCCAGACAGCAATGTTGAGGAGGGAAATCTGGACAACTATATCTACTTCGTCCGCAGACGGCTCAAAGCGGTCGGAAGCCGCCTGAACTTAAGAACCATCAGAGGCATTGGCTACTGCCTAATGGAGGAGTGATCCCTGTATGAATGCCATCAAGAAAGCACAACTCCACCTGACGCTCCTAAACGGCTGTATCACCACACTTATTCTGGTCATCATGACACTTGTCTACCTGTTCATTTCCGAAAACAACATGATGCAGAGCCGGATCGCCTCCTACCCTGGAGACATCTACCCGATCGCCTCCTACATCGAACAGCAGGATATCATCAGCAGCACCTGGCTGTCACAGCTCGAATCCAGCAACCGGTATTATATCTCCCTGATGGACAATGGCGCGGAGTTTCTCTACAATGTAAACAAAGAGCTGGCTACGGACATCAGGCAGCAGGTGCTTAGTGCCGCGTGGAATCTCTACCGAAGTGACAGCGTTCCCAAAACTCCGCATACCCTGTCGCTCAACAGCAGCTATGTCTCCTACATGATGGACTATAAAAATAACACAGATGTCACTTCATCGACATATTACTGTTTCGTCGTATGCATCGAAAAGAATCACTCCATGCTTGAACTCCTGCTTGCAGCGCCCCTTGAGGATATCCAGGAACAGATCACAAGGCAGCGCTTTTTGTTTCTGGGAATCATCACGCTTGCGCTCGCTGCCATCTGGGGGTTTGCTTGGATTTTTACTGGAAAACTGTTGAATCCCATCGAGGCGGGCAGAATGCGCCAGAATCAGTTTATCGCTGCCGCATCACATGAACTGCGCACGCCGCTCGCTGTGATCTTATCCTGCGCGGAGGCCGGATTGACCAAAAACGAGAACCTATCCTGCGCGGAGGCCGGACTGACCAAAAACGAGAATCTATCCTGCGCGGAGGCCGGATTGACCAAAAACGAAACCGAAAGCAAGACATCGGAATTTCTGACCATTAAAAATGAAGCCCTGCGCACATCAAGGCTTCTGGGCGACATGCTCACGCTGCTTTGCTGCGATACCGGACACCTTGACATCAAACCTGTCAACACACCGCTTGACACACTCGCGCTCAACGTCTGCGAAGCCTTTGAAAACATGGCTGCCACTAAACAGATCCGTATCACAGCCTCGCTTCCCGAAGAGCTCCTCCCTGACTGTATGTGCGACAGCGAACGCATTACGCAGGTACTGACAATCCTTTTGCACAATGCCATCAGCTACACGCCAGAGGGCGGATCAGTTTGCCTGTCTGTATCGCACACCAGTTCATTTCACAAGGCGAACCGGCACTTTGAAATCCGGGTGGCTGACAACGGCGTGGGCATCAGCGACGAGGAAAAGACCAGAATCTTTGACCGCTTTTACCGCAGTGAAAAAGCCCGAAGCGATAAAAACCACTTCGGGCTTGGTCTGTCAATTGCCTATGATATCATAACCGCGCACCACGGAACCATCACCGTGACTGACACTCCCGGCGGCGGTACGACATTTACTATTGCACTCAATTAGTACAGCGTTGCACAAATAACAGTGAAAAACAGTGCCTGATATTTGTGACAGGACAAGGCGGAGGAAGGAGGCAATGCGGTGGCATTGTTGACTGACGACA
>CAJUQZ010000214.1 GCA_910588755.1 uncultured Lachnospiraceae bacterium
TATTTCTACAACTGATAAAGGACTTATGCTGATGTCCGAACATATTTAGTTTATATCATATTAAGGCTCTCATTTGCGTTTGGTGTAAAATTGGTGTAAACACACTTACTATCCCCTCTGAAATGCCTTATTTTATACGGTTTTTGGCTATAGGAATCACACCCTGCCCCGAAGATTTTTATTTTGTTTACGGGTATTACTATAGCATAAAAAGTATGAAATCAAGAGGTTTGCAGGATTTTTTGAAATTTGTAGTGTTAGTTCATTTTTCTCAAATTTCACGTAAATCTACACTTTCTCACATAAATCTACTTCAAAATCTGGCTCTTTCTTAGTATTCATCCATACTTTTTTCTGTTCTATGAACAGTTGGTATACTTCATCGGTCATAGGAATTGTCCTTCTGCCTGCACTTGTCTTTGTATCCGTCGCATACAGCTGAGTTGTTCCATTCAACAGACGATATTGAATCTGATGGTTAATACTAATCTCCCGATCGTCCATAGATCTATCATTCCATGTCAGACCAATGGCTTCGCTGATACGCAGTCCTGTCTTTAATATGATCGCATACATTGGATAATAACGCTTCATTCTGGGACGCAGTGTTATTCTTGTCAGAAATTCTTCTTCCTCGTCAAAGGTTAGCGCGAACTTCTTTTCAGGATTGTATATATAATCTTTCGTACAACCGTCTGCCGGATTCTTGGAAATCACGTCATCATCACAGGCAAGCTGCAGTGATGGGCGTATGATCTTATGGATAATCTTGACTGTCCCTATACTTAATCCCTGTTCGGTCAAAGAGTCGTAAAAGAGCAGAATGTCCGATTTCTTGATATCAGTTACCTTTGTTTTACCAATCCTGCTTTCCTTGATTACATGACTGCGACTCTCCTATAATCAAAGGCACCAGTGAGCATGCATGTGCCTTCATACAAAAATCTATATTCAATTTTTAATCAGTAATAAATTCAAATAATCAGTGATCCTATAATGCTACAATATAGTCCTACAACAGTTACATACAGTACTGGGACAGTCCTTTCGGACTGCCTCTGTCAACTGCCACTATATGTAATTACACTATAAAAATACCTGTAGGAACATTAGGATCATAGGATGAATCATACTTAATGCCAGAATAAAGAATAATTCTTACTCTCCTTCATTTATATTGATTTTTAAATTGATAACACTATATCAAACAGTATTATAACAGTCAAGTGAATCCAACATTTTTCCATATTCTATTACAAAATTCGTAAAAAAATAAGGCATATCAGATAAGTCCCCTCTATCTGATATGCCTTTATATACTATTTCTTACATTCTCATCAATTCAGTTTCGTTTATTTCATTATAAATAAGCTCATCCCATTCCTGTACTGTATCATGTTCAACATAGTTCTTATCCCGCCGCAATGCTTCTGATAAGTAGGAATTTTGAACAGCACGATATGCCTCTACTTCATTCATACTGTACTCTCTCACCAGAGTATCTTTAACAAATCTCTTAAATTCCCTAATTTCTGCATTTGTCATACTGCTCACCTTCTATTAACTTTAGTCAAATATTTTGTTTTAATCTATAGTAATATTGGAAAAATCTTGATATTTTTCCATCTTGGAAGTAAAATATATAATCATTCAATTCTCACCATCCAATCCAGCATAATATCAACATTTTCTATTAATTTTATAAATCTGAAAATATTACTATATAGCAAAACTTGGAGTCAAACTGCTACAAGGCTTATAAATGGCGGGCTGCAGCAGTTTTATTTAACTGTCAAAGACGGGACTATAGCATGAAAAAGTGTGAAAATCAAGGGGTTAAATATTTTTTCAACGTCCTGCGAACTGCGCCTGGAGCTTCAATAAGCTCTGTGAAATAACTGCACACTCTGTCCGCCATGCCAACTTCATACAGGTTCACTCCGAAGATGGCTGCATTTTCCATAATCGGTCTGATCACTGCCTCCACCTGCGTATCACCCAGCTTCAGCTTTGTCATTTGCGGGCGCAGCGTCTCAAGGAGCGGGTCTGGGCTTAGCTCAAACGCTTCCCCGCCATCGTCCACTGCCATCAGATAGCGCAGCCACCCTGCAAGGACAAGCGGTATCATCTGCAAATCCTCGACGCTTAGGCTGCTGCCCGTCTGATACGCCTTGATCGTCTCCCCAAAACGGATCGCCAGCTTCTGCGAAGTGTCCGTGGCAATCCGCTGGGGTGTATCTGGCATAAACGGATTGGTAACGCGCACCTTAAGCACAGTGTCGATAAATTCCCTCGGGTTTAAAATGCCTGGGTTAACCACCACTGGAAGCCCTTCCTGGTATCCAACCCGCTCCACCAGCTTCACAAGCTCCGGATCTTGCATCTCATCAGAAATCTTGTGATATCCAAGCAGGCATCCAAAGATGGCAAGGCAGGTGTGCAGCGGATTCAGGCAGGTGCACACCTTCATCTTCTCAACCTTGTCCACCGTCGCACGATCTGTAAACAAAATCCCGCCTTCCTCCAGCGCTGGGCGGCCATTGGGGAAATCGTCCTCAATCACTAGATACTCTGTCTCCTCCGCATTGACAAACGGCGCCACATAGGTGTTCTTCGAGGTGATGACCGGATCGAGCTCCTCCACGCCGTCCTCCTGTAAAATCTTCTCAACGGAAGCGTCTGGTCTTGGCGTGATCTTGTCGATCATGCTCCACGGGAAGGAAACCTTTTTCGAGTCGATATACTGCAAAAAACCTGTATCTGCTTTGCCGTTCTCCACCCACGCCTTGGCAAACGCCGACACCGCCGCATACAGCTTGTCGCCGTTGTGAGAGCAATTGTCCGTGCTCACCATAGCAATTGGCTTCTCGCCTGCACAGTAGCGCGCGTACAGCAATGCGGATACTTTCCCCATATAGCTTGCCGGTTTCTCCGGTCCCGCCGCAAAATCCGCTGCCACATCGGGCAATAGGTCCCCTTTGGCATCTGTCAGGCTGTAACCTTTTTCTGTGATGGTAAATGTCGCAAGCTGCAAGGACGCATTTGCAAATATACCCTTTAAGCGCGCAAAGGACAGGTCGTCTTTGGAGTCGAGCGGCAGTGCCTGCGCGACGCTTCCTATCACCTGTTTGTCAATGGTCCCATCCGCCTTCAATGTCACGGCAATACCAAGGTTGTCGTGCGGCGTATACATTTTCTCTATGATCTCATAGTCAAACCCCTCAGCAACGAGGATTCCCCTATCCAGCTTCCCGGCGTTTAACAGATTCTGCGCGATGACTGCATGGAATGCGCGAAACAGGTTCCCAGCCCCAAAGTGAATCCAGAACGGATTTTCCCTGGTCGCTTTTGCCACCTGTTCTATGTCATACTGTGGCAGGGTATACTTTTTTTCCTCCCACTGCTGCCGGCTAGACTGATTGGTCACTCCTTGTAAATTGATTTTCATGTCACTGTTCTCCTTCCCTACTTGTCACTTTCTGTTATCATTCATATTATCATTCATTTTGCTGCATAATTATCCATGTCTATTTCATTTTATTCTCTCGTCAATACAATGTCAACGAAAACTGCCACCTGTCTGCTAGTTGCTGTTCAAATCTGCTAGGGCGTGCAGATGTCACGCCAATCGAATGCAACCGCCGCCTTATCTAATGAACTTGCATTCTTCATAAATAACAACCAGACAGCTTTTGTCTAAAATTGGATATTCAAATTGATTCAACCAACTCACTCAAGTCTGTTTCATCTAAACCTGAGGCAGAATAAATGAAGTTCCTGTATTTATCTATGAATCGCCTAAGATGTTCTTTACAGCCTAAATCAAATAAAAGCATACAGCCATTATGGAAAATATCGCAGTCTGGTTTCTCTTTCATTTCTTCTGCAGCTACCAGCATAAATACTTGCTCTGCAATCTTTATTCGTACTGGGTAGCACTTAATTTTTTTTAACGTTTTTCTTGCATAAGCAGCTACTTCTTCCTGCTCCTGCAAAGCAATTTGGGTGAGTTCTTCAAAGACAGATAGTATCGCATTTTCATCCCACATATCAGTATTTGTCAAAAAGTCCATTACTAATAACCTAAATTCCGCATTGAATTATAACGAGGAGGGGACCGGGACTTTCATA
>CAJUQZ010000215.1 GCA_910588755.1 uncultured Lachnospiraceae bacterium
GAGTAGGACCGCTGGATCATGATGACATCGATGATAACAATGCATCGTATATCACGGATTTGCAGGCATACAAGATGATCCGGCAAGAGCTTGGTCTTGCCAACAATGTCGGGGCAAACAAGAAGAACTCCGAAGTTGATATCATCATCAAGGGCCAGCCAGGCGGGCAAGTTGATCTGTCAACCGATCATGAAACATCTGGTCTTGGTCAGGCAGGTGCAGAGAAAGTCATATTTTCCTTCGACAAAGGCCAGTACACCGCACAGGAGGACTTAAATTTCTCCCTCCACGTAGGTGCGGATGCGGACATGACCAACAAGATCGGTGTGACAATCAGTGCGATGGACACCAAAGGATTAGGTATCGACGGACTCAATGTAAAGGACACGACAGGGGCGGCAGCCACCTATGCGGTCGATTCGATCGCGGAGGCGATAGCACACGTTTCCAGACAGCGCTCCGCAATCGGTGCGGTCCAGAACCGTCTAGAACATACCATCACTAACCTGGACAATGTAGTCGAAAATACGACATCCGCAGAGTCAACCATCCGCGATACAGATATGGCTTCTGAGATGGTAAAATACTCAAATGCTAATATCTTACAGCAGGCAGGCCAGTCCATGCTAGCGCAGTCCAACCAGGCAAACCAGGGCGTGCTGAGCCTGTTAGGCTGATCACAGTGATATACATTTCAGGACATATATTATAAATAATGAGACCACCGCTACTGCGGTGGTCTTTGAATGCTTATAGGTTTTCACAGTGCATATGGCGAAGAAATTACGTTATTTTTTGCCAGGTGCTTCACAAGTTTCGTATACTGTGCTATACTAATACTTATATTTTGGAAAAATTCTGGAGGGTGTAGTGAAAAAGGATATTAAGCTTTTGCGCAAATTTAAAGAAGCCGCGGTCAAAGCCCTGGCAGAGAGGCTGCAGATTACGGCAGACGAAGCCCAAAGTCTTGTGCAGCAATTAGAAGATAAGGACATAATCAGGTTTGAAGCCCCGGAGTATAGGGACAAACCTGCAACAGTATATACAGTTGACAGGCAGCTGGGAAGGGACAATTTAGGTATGACAAGTCATAAGCCTGGAAATATTATTGTTAATACATATTTGGACTTGAAATCATTTGTCAGCCTGGCCGTGGCAACTGTTGAAACAGTAACAGGTTTTGCTTCGCTGAATTCATTTTTGATTGGTGTAGGAATTATCTCATGGCTGATTTCAGTATCCTCCCTGACAGACATTAAAATCGGCGAAAATGGAACGGCAATTATTATGGCATTACAGCAGCACAGTTGCCATAAGGAATATGCTACAACAGAACAACAGTGCAGGAAAGAGGCAAATGAAATTCTGGTGTCACATGGTTATCCGGAAATGGATGAGGAGGTCTTTGGCAAAGAAACTGCAATCTTGTCTCGGATTAGATGCATTGAGTTTCCTGGTGAAAGCAGGATAAAACTGCTCGAAAAGGTCACACTTCCATTTTGATATAGGAATACGAAAGAAAGAATATGAAGAATTATGGATAACATAAGCGATAATATAAGTTTAATAGTGCTTGATGCGAGGAGTAAGGATGCTTTCCTGTCAGAAAACAAGTGGCTGGATCAGAAAAATTTTGAGAGTATATGTCAAAGATATGGTTTTCCGGACAGAAGCCTGACATTGATAATAGAAGATTATTACATAGACCCTGTCTACAGGGACGCGTATTACAATTACTGGTCAAAAGCGCATTTCAGTTGGCCAAGGTACTGTAAACGTTTGTTTTTGTTCCTTGATACACATACCTGTGAAGAGTTTTTTGATAATGAGTGCTTTGGGAAATTAAATGTTGATTTTCTGGGCACAATAGTTGTGCGGCCGTCGTATTCGGATGCGACGGACCATACCTTTGGACGTACATTATTAAATCCATACAAAATGGTGTTGAAGACAGAAGATGGAGAGGTCATCCACCCGTATAAATATCTCGAGACGGCAAAATACAAATTTCATTTGCTTGGAAATACTTATACTACAAGGGCCTTTCTGTTTTTGAGCCAGGATGGTGTAGTGATGAAATGCGCAGAAACATCTGTTTGCTCATTGTGTGATTATTTTTCTGCCCATTCAGCAAGATATGGACAGGTTCTGCCAAGCCATATACAGGCAAAGCTAAAGGAACGCCTGCCAGAGAGAATTCTTCCTTCACATGGACTTTACTGCAATGATATATCCTTTCTCTTAGGGAAGTTTGGTTTTTCACCTATGATTTATGCTGATATGGAGGACCCGGATCGCGCCGAATACAGGGTTCCTGAAGGAAAGGGCTTCGATACGAAAATAGGAGATACAGATGGTACTCTGGCGGAAGGTGTAGGTCAGACATGGGATGATTTGCATACGACAGGATTTAAGGAATGGTTTCACTATTATGTAGAATCAGCGATTCCTGTTCTGACAATCACAGCACCATCACAGGAGGTTAATAAGCATGCCGCATTGGTAATCGGTCATGGACAGGCACAAAAATCGGTTGAGGAGTGCAAAATATACCATTTAGGAAATCTTCCGTGTATCGATACTGCAGAGCTTTACGAGAAGTATATCGTGCAGGACGACAACCAGATTCCCTATACTGAGGAGGCAATGGATCGCTTCACGCAGCTGGGAAATTATAAGTTGAGTGCTTTTGTAGTACCGTTGGACAGGCATGTGTTTCTGGAGGCTTCTTCGGCAATCAGTACCTGTGATACATTTATAGCACAAGAACAGAAAATGATCAGTGACGCCATTGAAAATCTTGCATACCAATATAAAAAGGAAGCAGGGGCTCCGCAAGACAAGAATGAAGAGGAGTATAAGCAGTATGCATATATGGTTCAATGCATGTCTGTTTCAGAGGACAACCCGGTAACAATACGGTATTATCTGGCAAATAGCGCAGAATATAAAGGATACCGTATCAAAAATGTAGAGCCGGTAAATGATAAAAAGTTTTACGCGGATGTGCCAATGCCCAAGGCCGTGTGGGTAGCTGAGATATCGACGTTTGATTTATATAAACAGGGATATGCATTTGCAGAGGTAGTAATCGACGCGACCGCCTCAAACAGATCCAGGGTAAACGGTATCATACTATTGAAGGTGGCGAACTTAGGAGTCTATCGGCTGCTTGGAGAATCATATAATGATTTTAAGAAGAAGCTGGAAAAGAAAAGTCAGTACACGGATTTGGTTCCAACATTTCCCCTGTTCAGTAATTTTTCGAATGAAGAATGGGAGACGGAACAGGGAATCATCAAAAATATGCAAAATGGGAAGGGAGACTGAATTTCATGAAAGAAACAAAAGAAATGAAAGTAAAAAGGTCGATAATCACCTCGATAAGAACTGACTGCGAATTTGATACAACATGTCTGACAGAGCATACGGAGGAAATGGATAGGAGGATGGAGAGAAATATCCGCATGAATGAGAATAAAATAGCGATGGGATTAAAAAGGGCACAGGAGATGCAGACACGATAAGATTCAATATAGCAATCAAAGAAAAGCTGTTGGAAATAACCATTTTCCAACAGCTTTTTGGCGTGACAGACAAAAATACAGTTGTCAGTATATATTCTATGGTTTTTCACATTTTGCATGTGGCGTAAAGTTCAGTATCGAAATGCACCAATTGCACCAACTAAACGTACAAAAAGAAAAACTTAAATAATTTTTCAGAAAACTATTAAGCCTGAATTATTCATGAGTAAATAAAAAAGCTCAGAATTGCCAAACCTTGCTCC
>CAJUQZ010000216.1 GCA_910588755.1 uncultured Lachnospiraceae bacterium
GGGAACGGCAAAATTTTTTACACTTCTTTTACTTCTTTATCTCACATGAGCAAACCTGTTTGGGGCGAACGCGCCGAATGCAGCGGCTGGAAACCAGTCATGGATGATATAGAACATATTTTCAATCAGGAGGAAAAAACATGGGTGTAGGATTTTATGTAACTGGCACTGTAGAAAAAATCGATACGCTGACGCGGACGGCCAAACGTATGGCCAAAAAACTGGCATACGAGGTAACCGTATATGAGGACAGCATGTGCGTCAGCCTCTGCCCTATGGGCGACCTGATATTTGACTGGTCAGCGGATCAGGAGCGGCCCGGACAGTGGCACGTTGAAATGGACTGCCCGACTTCTCCCGTCGGAGCCGGCTTCCACAAAGCTGCCATCGAATTTGTGGAAGGGCTGGGCCTGCGGGATATGACCGTAGACGACGAGACACAATATTATACTCACCGGGATTTTGACCGCATGAACAGGGAACATTTTTATCCCTGGCTGCGGGGACTACTGCGCATCTGCCATGAGCAAGTCGAGAAAAACGGCGCCGGTCAGATGGTTCTTTGCTGGGATCTGAATCTGTACCATCCAGAGGACGTGGATCAGACCGCCGCTGCCCCTCTGGGACGTTATACCTGGAAATATCTGTCTGACCTGCTAGAGCAGCAGGATATTGAAGCCTTTGCCGATCGGTTCTTCCTGTGGGGGCGGGAGCAAAAAGATGCCTTGTTCTACCACAACAAGGCCTTGTACGCCTTATGGGTACAGTGTTATTTCAGACCGTCCTCCCGCAGCAGGCAGGATCGGGAGATCAACGGAGCGATTCTTGCAGACCTGGAAATGGCCTATCAGCAAGACCCTGAACTTCCGCTCCCCTATGACGCCTACCTGGAAGTGTGTAAGCTGCACCGCAGGAAACCATTGATTCCAAAAACGGCAGCCAGACTTTCTTTTGAATTTCCAATCGGATACCGCAGGAATCTGATTACCGAATCCTTTGGCCCCCTTCGCCTGACACTGCCAGGATCTTATCTGTACGAGTGGGATGAATCCGGAAGCGGGACAAATGTTTGGTATGATGATTTAGAGAACACCCCTGTATGGCGGGTAAGCGGTTTTCAGAATACGCAGGAAGACGCACAGTTTTCAGAGCGCTTTGGAAAAGGACTCCACGACCTGACAGAGCGCGAAATCCCCAATGGCCGTATCCGCTGCGGCTGGCAGAAGGTTACGGAGCCAGACTGTACATACTGGGTCGTACAGGCCCAGGCGATCACCGGAACGTGGTCATACCTGATCACCGTCGCCTATGACACACCAGAGGAACGCGCCGGCATCGAAGAGCTGCTCGGGCGGATAACCGCCGTCGCGCGCAACCGGCCATAATTTATCAACCAGTATCTTACGTTTTCATAGAAGGAGGTCTGACCAATGAAGAAATATATCATAACAGTGTTATCCCTGGCCGTCGTACTCTGTTCCTGCGGAAAAAAAGCCGAGACGCCAGATTTGGTGTTCCCCAAAACGACATGGAACATGAGCCGTGAAGAAATTATGGACGCCTGGAAGCTCACAGAAGACGACATCCATGATTACGGCCAGGACGATGTGCTGGTCATAGACGGATATGAACTGTTCGGAGAACCCACAGAATCGATCAATTTCCAATTTTATGATTATGGAAAGGACGGTGTTTATGAGCTGTCACAGGTACTCGTCACTTATCCCAAAGACGCGGATATGGAACAGGTTTTTAAAGAAATGCAGAAAACCTATGGAGAACCTGACCCGGATGTAACATTCTATTATCCATACTCAGCCCTGGAAACTTTAACTGCATATGAAGCCAAGGAACCTGACAGCGTAAAAAACTGGGCACGGGAAAGCGTGGCGGGACTGATTCCCGCAGATGAGATGGACGATTTCAGAAAGGCGTGGAAAAATTACCAATACGGCTTAACCGAAGACAACTGGGCACAATATATACAGGACTCAAGGCTTGTCAGAATATCCCTGCTTACGGACGAAGGCTGGAACCGTATAGAATTTAACGCAGGCAATCTATGGATTTATGAAACCATCAAAAATGAATTAGACACTGCTGGAAAATAAGTGATTTACAACTGTGAGTTGAGCTGCTCCCCCAAAAACAACCTGGCATATATGGACAATGCATAGCACAAAGGCCATAATAATATTAAGGAACTGTAGAACATAAGCCAAAAGGAGAAATTGAAAATGTTTGATGTCAAAAAAATGGGGGAACAGATTGCACATCTGCGCGTGGGACACCGCTACACACAGGAGCAGCTTGCAGAGAAATTAAAGGTTTCGCCTCAGGCCGTCAGCAAATGGGAAAACGGAAAAGCAGTGCCGGAGGCAGCGATGCTCTATGAATTATCCGGACTTTTTAATTGTTCTGTGGACAGGATCCTGGATCCATCGTCCTGTGTTCTGCGCAATATGGACTTTGATTATGAATTCATTGTCAAGCCGCGGATTCCTGTCGCTGATTATTCCGGTCCCGAGTGGCCTAAGAGCATCTCGTTTGCTTCTATTCTAGCTGCGGTAAAATTGTTTTTTGGATTGGAGCAGCGCAGGGACGCCAAAGGCCGTCAGATCAATGATGATGAATCGTATATTTTGCAGTCGGCAATCTCGAATATATGTTTCGGATACTCCTACGGGCCAGAACAATATATTCGTGATAGTTTTCTAATATACGGTTTGGATTATGAGCTCTATTCAAGGTCTGATTATTCAGAGGAGGATTTTATCGCCCTCGCCTGCGGACAGATTGAACACGGTTCTCCCGTTATTATGATCCCTAAAGAGTACACGGACACTATTTTTGCCGTCGGCTTTTCCAGTAATGGACAGATTTTGAAGGGACTGGGCTTTTTGGAGGGAGACGACCAAAAAAATGCAGGAATGAACTTTGACCTGCTTCATCAATATGCGGGCTGGTACAAGGCTGATTGCGACCTAATGCTCATCAAGCCTTCAACCGAGACGATGCCGCTTGCAAAGGCATGTATCAACGCGCTCCTTCGAGGAATCTCAATGCTGTCTAATAACGAGCATTGCTGGGAAGACCCCATGCAAGGCTATGGTATGGTGATCTACCGAAACTGGTGTGAACTTTTCCGGGAAGAAAACCAAAGAGATGCCGCTCAGATGGAATGTGTCTTTCCACATGCGTTTATTCACTATGAGAACAAATTAAGAACAAAACAGTTCTTTGAATTGTGCATCAATATCATTCCCGGTATTGATCAGGAATTAATGACCTTAGCAGTCAATCAATACAATGATATCATATCGTATGCAACAGAAATAGCTACGATCGCCCACCAGCGTAACTCCTTTCCAAAAGACTCTCTGAAAGAAAAGAGAAATCATATCATAGAGCTGCTGCGCAGAAGCAGTGAGCAGGAGGCGCTTGCCCTATGCTATTTGCAAAAGGCGGCTGCATCTGTTCAGAATAAAATTTCATGCAAATGAAAGTGACCTCTTAAAAAGAATTCTACATATTTCAAGGTATATGTAGCATTCTTTTTTTAATCGATGTATAATTAAAACACTGCCCAAACGCAGAAAAAAACAGAAAAGGAGGTGGTTGATATGTATAATATAATACAAAAACCGAGGAAAGGTAGTGTCAAGTAATCTATGAAAAACTGAGCTGCAAAAACAGGCTCAAATG
>CAJUQZ010000217.1 GCA_910588755.1 uncultured Lachnospiraceae bacterium
TCAGGCGCATCTAATCTGCATGGAGCTGGTGCATCTAATTTGCAGGACAACAATCGTTAAGCTGGAAGCACCAACGGCATCACAGCAAAGAATATTGACAATGCTTAATATCATTCAAATGGTGTCCTGCATTGTTCTTCCGATGGGTGGACTGGCTCTATCTGGTGTCTTGTATTACCGTATCAAATTGAAACAGCCGATTGCCGCACTACGGAATGGTATCATACGGGTTCAAAACCACAATCTTGACTTTTCCATGCCGGCTCGCTCTGATGATGAATTGGGCCAGCTCTGCGCCGCCTTTGATACAATGCGGGAAGAACTTTTGAAATCAAATCAGGAGCTATGGCGACAGGCAGAAGAACGCAAAAGATTAAATGCTGCATTTTCCCATGATTTACGCAATCCGATTACGGTCTTAAAGGGAACTGTAAAACTATTGTGGAAAGGTACGGCAGATCAGCAGACCATTGACAGACTGGAAAGCTATACCCTGCGTATTGAACAGTATGTAGAGGCCATGAGCAGCATACAGAGGTTAGAACAAATGCCGGTGCGGTTAAGCGAATGTCCTTGTTCTCTATTGCGTTCTGAATTAGAAGATACAGCAAAACTTCTTGCAGGAACATTAGAACTATCCATTTCTGCGCCTGATAATGGGACAACGCAATTAGATCATGGATTGTTTCTGACTGTTGCGGAAAATTTGATTGGAAATGCGGCCCGGTTTGCAAAAAGTAAAATCATCATTCATCTGGAACGGCAAGGAAATTTTTTGCTTCTGTTGGTTACAGACGATGGCCCCGGCTATCCTGTGGAGTTAATACAGAATGGCCCCAAACCATTTGGAAAAATGAAAGAAGATGCCGCACACTTTGGCATGGGATTATACAGCAGCCAGACGTTATGCCGAAAGCATGGGGGAACGCTTGCACTGGAAAACAGACAAGATTATGGCGCAACAGCTACTACTTCTTTCCAAATAAATTTTAAATCTTGAGAGATTTTTGAGATTTCTATTTTACACTCTCCTTAGACTACAAATAAGGAGAGTGGTTTTATGTACATTGAAGTAAAAGAACTATCAAAAATCTATGGAAGCGGTGAAAGCCGCGTCGTTGTGCTGGATAAAGTCAATCTTGAAATTGCGTCAAACGATTTTATTTCTATCATGGGACCGTCCGGCAGTGGGAAAAGCACCTTGCTCCATCTGTTGTCTGGGCTGGACAAACCGACCTCCGGCAGCCTGACATACGATGGAAAAGACATATACGGACTTACTGACAAAGAACTGTCTGCTTTTCGCCGTCAGCGCATTGGTTTCATCTTCCAGCAATTTAACCTGCTCCCTGTCCTGACCGCAAAGGAAAACATTATTATGCCCTCGCTGTTAGACAAAAAGCAGCCGGACGAAGCGTACCTAAAGCAGCTTACGGATTTGCTGGGTATTCGTGACCGCCTTACCCACTTGCCCCATGAGCTTTCAGGAGGACAGCAGCAGCGTGTAGCGATTGCCCGCGCCCTGATTGCAAAACCTGATATTATTTTCGCTGACGAACCGACCGGGAATTTGGACAGCAAAAGCGGCGGCGAAGTTATGGGGATACTGGAAAATATATGGAAAAAGATGGGGAAAACCCTTGTTGTCATTACCCATGACAGCCGTATAGCGAGAATGGCAGACCGGCAATTTGTAATTGTAGACGGTGTTCTTTCGGAGGTGACAGCAAAATGAAATCTTATCGCATCCTTGCATGGAAAGAATTACTGGCTCAAAAGGTCACATCCATTCTGATTTTAATAGCTGTTATTCTCTCCACAGTTACAACAACGGTTATAGGGCAGTCTATCGGTATTCTAAATGCCATGAGGCAGCAGCAGGCTATTACGATTAACGGGGAAAAATACGCTACTTTTATTCAAATGTCCGAAGAACAGATTTCCGAACTGAAAGAAGATGCCCGCTTTTCCTATATTGGCCCCTCTATCAGTTTAGGAACCATAGACTTAAACAGCCAGCTCACACTCGGCCTTGTGGAATATGTCGGTAACAGCCTCGACACCTATCCTGCTATTTCACAAATCCAAGAGGGCCGTTTGCCAGAACAGGCAATGGAGATCGCATTGTCAGAAGATGCGCTTAAATTTCTCGGCTTTGATGGAAAAGTAGGCGATACTATTTCATTGCCTGTTTCTAAAACCTTACGGCATGATATTGCTCCATCCATTGAATTTACTGCCGATTTTGTCCTTGTAGGCATCACGAAAAGCAATTATATTGGATATTCTTATGGCGGAATTACAGGGATTGTTGGAACAGATACAGCCGAACAGTTGTTGCCGGAAGAATACCTATATTACAATGTGGACTTCCGTACAGCCGATAAGCGAAGCTTTCAAAATACGGTAAATGACGTAATTGAAAAATTTCAAATACATGAACTTGATACATCCTATAATCAGGTTTATTTGCAGGCTTGCGGAATACAGTTTGACAGCCAAGAAAGCTCTGAAAAGAGCGGTTTAGGTTTTTCGTTTATGGCTGCTGCTGGCGTCATGGTGGGTGTTCTCATTCTTCTGGCGGCTGGGTTGGTTATTTATAATATTCTGAAAATATCCGTGTCCAAACGCATTAAGGGATATGGCGTACTAAGAGCCATTGGAAGTGAAAAGAGCCAGCTTTACAGCATTGTATCTTTACAGATATTGATTTTGTGTCTGCTCGGTATTCCAGTTGGTATGATCGTTGGTCTTTTGTCAACGAAAGGTATCATTATAATGGCAACAAGTTTTTTGTCGCCTGAAATATTTATGGTACAAAATACATCCGAATTGCAAAACCTGATTTCAGCAAATAGTACGGGTAAAGTACCGTTTCTCGTTATAAGTGCTGCAATCACACTGTTCTTTGCGTTTATGGCAGCAATACCGGCTGCTAAATATGCGGCAAAAGTACCTCCTACGGTTGCCATGTCGGGCCGGAATACAAAGGTTAAGCGGAGAAATCGCAAATCAAAGACAATCCGCAATTTTGAGGCTTATTATGCCCGGTTGAATTTGAAGCGCAATCGTGGCCGCACAGCAATTACCGTTCTTTCATTGGTTATGAGCATAGCCGTATTTATTGCCCTGCAGAGTTTTACCACATTGTTAAATACGGCAAGCGGCATGGAGGATAATCATTTAGGGGATTATTCTATAGTGAATGAAACGGTAGGATTTTCTGCTGACGATTTGAACGAGTTACGTCAAAATAGTGCTGTAAGTTCGGTGGCAGCAATACAATTTTTGCTTTATGAGCCAGACGATGTCGGGCAAATATCCGATATTGTGCTCGGATTTGCATTACAGCCGGGAGAAACATTTCAGGTAGTTGGACTGAATGATGACTATTGGGATTATTTCATGGGCAGCGAACTTTCAGAGGAAGATTTAGCTCTTTTGAAATCCGGCAAGGCGTGTATTGTGAGAAATCCACTGGCATTAAACTACGGGGGAACGGAACTGGAAAGAACAAGTTTTGCGGCAGGTGATACAATTTCCGTAGCTGGCCGGGGCATTACGATCATTGCAACATTGGATGGATATGACGGATATATAAGCGTAGGGAACAGCGGATTTACAAACGGTGTTCAGGTGATAGTGTCAGATTG
>CAJUQZ010000218.1 GCA_910588755.1 uncultured Lachnospiraceae bacterium
AATTAAAATTCCAGTTAAAAACAAATTAGCTGTAAAAACCGTCTTTAACGGGAATTTACAGACGACAACGCAGGACTGGTGCAAATAGCGGGTGCTGTATTCACTGTTATTTGTGCAATGCTGTACTAGACGATAAAGCTTCTACAGGTGTTTGAGCGCCTCCTCAATCTGCGGTGCACGCCTCTCGTACACAGCGATCACTCTGGCAATCTCGTCTGTGCAGACTTGTTTCCGGTTCTTTGCATAGAGTGCGAGAAAGAGCCACAGCATATGCGCCTTGGCGATGCCGTACAACAGATGCTTTGAGAAGCTATAGTCCTCGAAGATGTCAAGGAAATCCGTGTATAAGAAATATTCATAGTACTGATTCAGGAGCCTGTCCAAATAAGGAATTTTCTGATACAGGCTTTTTTTTAGTGCGGAAAGCTTGCGTTCGCCGGCAGCAGGATCGGTGTGACGGAGTACACCAAAGCTGCGGAGATATTTTTTGCACAGCCGGTATAAAAACGGCGATATTGTCCGCAGACTGGGATGGTAAAATCCATGAAAAAGCAAGGTGTTCATTTTATCAAAATCCACCTGGTACTGCTCCTTTGACGTATAGCAAAGCGGGCTGGGCGGCGGGGACTGCGAAAGGAAGGCATTCTGTGCGTCCCGCCCGTATTCCACAACCGCCATACTGTCAAAGCGCATGCCGTCTTTGAGCATGGAGACCAGCTCGGTTCTTGATTTTAACAGGTAGTCGAGAAATTCCCTGTCGTCGTTGGTTGTGTTGACTTCATAGGTTATTTCCCCCTCAGATTCAATAAAGTCAAACGGTTTTTCATGAAGGACAGACATGAGAAAAAGTCTTGCGGACTCAGGGCAGGCTAGGTAAAGCGTCTCTTCACAGAAAAATTCAAGATTGTACAGCTGGCGCGGAAATTGGACACACACAGCGGGCATGTATTCGGTGCCGTGTTTTTTCTGCATTGTGCACAGATGGTCAAGCCCCCAGAAGGGACAGCCGCGGGGCGTGCTGCGGAATGCGACGAGCTCATCGGTCTTCTCGATGGAGCATCGCAGCAGGGTTCCAAAGAGTCCTTTTTCATTCAGGTATTTCATGTACGTATCGTGGTCAATGGGAACCTTCCAGCCGCGGCAGCAGTTGAAGGAACAAGCTGCGCCGGTGCATTGAAACGCATTTAAAATGGAAATCTGTCTGATTAGCATGGGTTTGACACCTCTTGAAATATCGTTATCAATTTTATTTTAATGGAGTACGGCGGAATACGCAAGAATTTCTTGCCGCTATGTGTTGATTTCAGGTGAAATTTTCGGTATACTTTTATATGGAAACTGTCCTAAAACAGACTGGCGGAACAGATTAGAGGGTTATATGCGTTACGTAAAGATGAGCGATGCAAGGCCGGGGATGCGGCTTGCATATAATATGTATGATGCTGACGGGCACACATTGATTTGCAGTGGCAGCACATTGTCCCCGTTTTATATCAAAAAACTGTTCGAATATGGGTTCGATGGCGTGTACATCAATGATGCACTGTCGGAGGATATCTGGATCGAGTCGGTGATCAGCCCCGAACTTCGCGCTGAGGGCATGGAGAATGTGCGCAGCAGCAATGTGGATGGCTGCAAAGGTGTGGCGAAAAAGATTGTGGACCAGGTATTGTCGAAAGGTTCCCTGATGCTGGATCTCACAGACCTGCGGTGTTTTGACGGGTATACGTATGCGCACTCTGTCAATGTGGCAGTCCTTGCCTGCATAGTGGGATTTGGGCTGAAACTAAATGAGCAGGCTCTTGAACAGCTGGTGATGGCGGGATTACTTCACGATCTAGGCAAACTCGTTATTCCGCCGGAGATCCTGAACAAGCCAGCTAGGCTGACTGGCGAGGAATACGAGATCATGAAGACGCACTCGACGCTCTCCTATGAAATTATCAGGGAGCGCTGGGATATTTCGGCCCAGGTCAAGGCCGCGGTGCTGTACCACCATGAGAACGTGGACGGCAGCGGCTATCCAAGCGGGATTGAGGGCGATGGCATGACGTTGTTTACCAGGATTTTACATGTGGTGGACGTGTATGATGCGCTTGTGTCGAAACGACCGTACAAGAATCCGTATTCCCCCTATGAAGCGTGCGAGTATTTGATGGGGGCGGGTGGTATTATGTTTGACCCAAAGGTGGTTGAGTCGCTGCTGATGTATGTTCCGTTTTATCCCAAAGGAACGCAGGTAAAGCTCTCGGATGGCAGGGAAGGGATCATTGTCGAGAATGCGGGTAACAGGAATCTAAGACCGTTGCTGCGCCTGCTCGACGGAACGATGATTGACATGCTAGAACAAGACCACTATAACCTCACAATCCTGCATGGCACCAACGAGGAGGTAGTGGATCCTTGTGTAGGTGAGATTGAGTGCCGCAAGATGTTGTCCCCGTTTAAGAAATACCATGTCATGATCATTGATGATATGTTGCTCAATCTGCAATCCTTTCGGGGATTCTTGCAAAATGCATATGATCTAAGCCTGCAGACATCGATTGGGCAGGCGCTACTGCACCTGAAGCGGCAGACAGAGCCGGACTTGATCATTTTGGATATGGAGATGCCCGAGATGAACGGCATCGATGCTGCGACAAAGATCCGTGACCTTATGGGGGATTCGGTTCCTGTGCTCTTTGTGATCGACAACTATGACAAGGGACTGGTCGCGCGCTGCAGGAGGGCAGGTGCGGCGGGATATATCGTACGCCCTTATAAGCCGGTTTATGTGAAGGCGGAGATCCGGCGTATTTTGTTGGGACAGAAGGTTGTGGAATAGATAGGAATGAAATAAGGTAACCCGTTGTGTCAGGGCGTGTTTGAGATTGTTAATGTAGCTTGTCTGATGAAAAATTGAGGACACGAAAGCATCCTATTGGGGTTATTGTTATTTTGTATTTACATTATCAGGAAATCTGATAAATCTAATATTTTTGCTACGGAATCGGATGAAGCTTATTGATTTTATCTGATTTCCTGTAATACTGAGGATTTTGAAGATGTAGTGAAAACATTAATATAAGGGATTCCAATTCGTAATTTTTGTATTGTAATAGTTTGAATGAATTACGGCTTTGTCTTACTGAAAGTTTTTTTCTATAATTGATTCTGCTTCTTGATAAGCTTCGTTCAGTTTGTATGATAATTCAGGTTCTTCAAAGTTAGCTCCATTATTTAGAATATATTCTAATTTCCTAGCTGCTTGTACATATAATTTTGAATACATTTCGGATGGAATTGTTAAAGCGATTGCAGCACTTACAGCAGAAATCATAGAAAATAGTAGTATAAAATCATTATTGTCTACAGCACAATATAACGTTATGAATGTTGAAGTTATATTTGAAATTTAAATAGTTTATCAAATATCAAATGAACACTGAATAATAGTCTATAAGCCGTTGCTTTCTGATAATAGAAGTAATATATTTGGGGGTCTAGCGATGGATATTTATAGATTATATTTACAAGTTTTTTAAAAGGATAAGTTGAACAGCAAGTTAGGATTAAAAATATCACAAAAATAATTGCCATTAATGTAATAAACCTGAATTATTCACGGAATAACAGCATTAACTGCTGAAACCCGCATAG
>CAJUQZ010000219.1 GCA_910588755.1 uncultured Lachnospiraceae bacterium
GGTTAAGCCTAAAATCATTAGCCTCGTTATAATTTTTTGCGGAATTTAGGTTACTGGTTCCTGCACTGGTATTGATGTTAGCTCTGGTGTCGGTTCCTGATTTAGTGGTTGTCCTGTCATCGGGTCAAAGCCACTTACTGGCTCCTGCACTGGTATTGATGTTGGCGCTGGTTCTGGCCCGGCTGGCCGATTTACGGGCTCCCCTGTCATCGGATCAAATGCCATCTCCTCATTATCACTGTCCTGAATTGGTTCTCCTGTCATTGGATCAAATGTCATTTCATGTTCTCCTCTCGTTTTTTATCCTAATGGCGTTCCACATTTGCTGCAAAACTTATAATTCCCTGCATTCTGGGCACCACACTGCGCACAGTACTTCACCGCGTCTGTCTGTGCCGTTCCCAAAATCTGTTTCTGTTCTTCTGCAAGCTGTTCAATCAACTGTTTCTGCTGTCTGATTTCTTCATACTTATCCTGAATCTTCTGAACAAGCTCTGCCACCTGTTCCTCGCAGCTCTCGCCAGCAACGGTTTTGGCATACACCAGTTCGCCCAAGTTCAACTTCAATGTCTGAATCTCTTTTTCTAGAGTTGCTATGTAAGTCTTACATTTTGATTCTTCCATAAAACCACTAGTCTTGACATTGATTGCTGTGAGTCCCTTTGAGAGTGATTCCTTTAATGTAGCCATAATATCCTCCTCATCTGTTTTATATTGTAAATCTATAAGATATGTGATATCCCTTCTAAACACACTGGCTGTCATCTTCCATCTGGCTCCTTCGCTCCGATATATGTATCAGGCAGCCTGAAGGTTGTGTCACGCATATCTTTTGGAAATGACCTATTTTTTGTCTTTTCCTGTCGCAATATGGCAAAAATACATTACCATCTTACCATTCCTTTTGCAATATGGCAAGTTTTTCTTTGTCAAACTTTACGTCAAACTTTGCGTCAAACATTTTTCATCAAATAATTTTGATCATATATTTTATATTTATTTTTATCCTATATTTCATCAGAGAAACATTTTATCGTCCCACTTCCCATTTCATCGCACACCCTTACCTCCCATCTGACTGCATACTTTTATAGTATACACGATTCCAATACCAATTTCCATCAAATTCATTTATTTTGTCGAAAATGCCGTCTTGTTCAGCCCAGGGCTTTGCACTGCAAATTGTTGCTTATACAAGCCGCGTAAGAACACATAGTGGTTGAGATGCATCAAGCCATCGCAAAGCAATTACATATGGCTTGATGCCCTAAACAGAAAGTCAACGGCTGCGCTGTTACAAAATGTCGAATTTATTATCGAACAATGTCCCCCGTCTGCTGCCCATCAATTTTATCTTGAATCCGCAGCCATTTTGTTATAGACTTCTTAATAACTGTTTTATATAACAACTTAGGGGGGAAAATAATGGCAAAGATACTTGTTGTGGAGGACAATCATGATTACCAGGAACTGCTGAAAACCTTTCTGGAAAATGCGTTCCATGAAGTGACGACTGCATGGAACGGTCCGGATGCACTCGCGCTTGCTGACATCGGACTTTATGACCTGATTCTACTCGACCTGATGCTGCCGGGCATCGACGGCTTTGATGTCTGCCGGGCAATCCGAAAAAAATATGACACACCTGTCATAATGCTGACAGCGCTCGACAGTGAAGCCTGTCAGATGCGCGGCTATGGACTGCGCATCGATGACTATATCACAAAACCTGTCTCCATGACACTGCTGTTACAGAAAATCGAGGCGGTGCTTCGCAGAACCATGCCGTCTATGTCGCAGGCCAGGCCACTTCACTTTGAAGGAATCTTGCTAGATCCCCTCACACATACTGTCCATGTCAGCGGCCAACCTGTCGATCTCACACTGCGCGAGTTTGAGATCCTGCAGGAGCTGATGCAGGCGCCAGGCAGCGTTATGACAAGAAAATCACTGATTGAAAAGCTGTGGGGCTATGACTTCTCCATCAGCGACACGCGCATCGTGGACACACACATGAAAAATATCCGCCGAAAGCTTGGCGCAGCAGACTGTATTGAAACGGTCCGCGGCGTCGGCTACAGGCTAAAAAGGAGCTCTGATCAATAACCACATGAACAAACTGACGCAAAAACTGACCGCAAAAACCTTTTTCCTGTTGCTGCTCCTATCACTGTCTGTTTGCCTGCTTGCATACGGCTGCATCTGGCTCTTTCTCCCCTATGCAAATCAGAAGTTTGCACAGAAGAACCTGACGCGGCAGACGACACAGTTTGTCTCCAACCTGTGGATGACACCAAAAAGCGATAGCGGATTTGTATTTACCGGATTTCTCCGCCAGACCGGGGCAGAACTTTTCCTGTTTGACCACAATGGGGAAGAAGTCAATCCGTTTACACTACAAAAAATGGAAAACACAGAACCAGATAAGGTTGAACGAAATAATGTTGACCTAAATAATGTTGTATCAAATACCCCCTTTCGCTTTGCAGACTCTGATGATGAGTATGTGCTCGTCGTCCGCTATGATCCTTCCCGCACCAAGGAGATCAAGGCTGCAGTACAGAAAAGCATTCCGTTTGTCGCGCTCGCAATTCTCCTGCTCTCCCTAGTCAGCGCGCTCGTCTTTTCACACTACACGACCAAACCGATCATCCGCATCAGCAGGATTGCAGACAGGATCGCCAGACTCGATTTTGGCTGGTACTGCCCCGACATCCGAGATGATGAGATCGGGGTACTCTCGCAGAGCATCAACGAGCTGTCAGACAAACTGCACAGGGCCCTTAGCGAAATTAGCAGCAGAAATGATTTCCTCGAGGATGCAATCCTGCTTGAAAAGGAGCGCGAGCGCCGCAGAATGATCTTCTTTTCTGGCGTTTCCCACGAGCTGAAGACGCCGCTCGCCATTGTCATCGGACAACTTGAGGGCATGCAGGCAAATGTCGGCGTTTATAAAAACCGTGAAAAATACCTTGCGCGCAGCGCCCAAATCCTGCAGTCCCTAAGCGGCTTTATCAATGAAATGCTCCTTATCTCCCATATGGACATGCAATCCGAGTCGGCAGTATCCACATTGAACCTGTCTAAAATGCTTGAGGTCCTGACTGCTGACTACGCGGACTATGCAGAACCGCTCTTTATCCGAATATCCAGTGAAATAACACCTGATATTCAAATCTACGGCGACGAGGCACTATTAAAAAAAGCGCTGGCAAATGTGCTTGGAAATGCAGTCACCCACTCACCTGAGCACAACAGTGTCCAAGTAAAACTGACCTGCATGGACAACAAAACCGTGCTCACAGTCCTCAATACAGGTGCACACATTGACGACAATGATCTGCCTCATCTCTTCGAGGCCTTTTACCGGGCGGACAGATCAGCGGGACACGGCAGCGGGCTGGGACTCTATATCACGCAAATGATCCTTGAGAACCACCAGGCTGCACACTCCATCGAAAATACCACTGACGGCGTAAAATTCACCGTTGTTTTTGCAAACACTTCACAGCACTAGTGCTCCATCCAGTCAGAAATTAGACTTGTAAGCCGCATGATTTGTGCCAGTGCTAGACAAAATTTCGACGGCGATGCGGTGGCATCGTCTAGAAATGTTA
>CAJUQZ010000220.1 GCA_910588755.1 uncultured Lachnospiraceae bacterium
CTTGCAGCCTCTCACTCTGGCATTGCGGTTTTGACAGTTCGCTTTCTGATGTGCATACCTCACCTGTCTCATCTATACAGCTCGGATCATTTCCAGATGGCGTCTCCAAGATACTGCCCATCCGATCGGCCATGCACTGTTTCCACTGCGCCAGAAACTTTGTCCCCTCCAGAACATGTCTCCCCACAGACACAATGCTTTCCGGCAGCACGATGCGTCCAAGCGCCGTGCACCCGTACACCAGTTTGTCAGGAATATGGCACACGCCCTCCTCGAGCACCAGCGCCTTTAACCTGACGCAGCCCCCAAACACGTCCGTTCCATACTGTTTTCCGGTCTCGCGCCCGCCAGCGATCCATACCTTTTGCAGACTACTCTTCGCAAATGCCAGACTCTGCACAATCTCCGCTGCCGCCGGAATCCGCACTTCCTTTAGGCCGCTTTTATAAAATGCCATTTTTCCTATAAAACCAAGCCCTTCCGGAAGCTGTATCTTTTTCAGGCCGGCACAGCCGTAAAAAGCACTCTCCCCAATCCTGCAAAGTCCCTCTGGCAGCTGTACCTCCTGCAGAGCCTTACAATGGCAAAACACCCTGTTCTCCAACGTGCTCACCCGCGCCGGAATCTCGATTCTAAGCAGCTTCACACAGTCCCGAAACGCACCATCCCCAATCTTGCAAAGCCCCTTTGGCATCACAATGGACTGCATCAGCAGACATCCCCTGAAAGCCTCCGCGCCGATCGCTTGCAGGCTTTCAGGCAAAATCACCCTGTCGATGGTCTCAATCCCCGCAAAAGCCTCCTCTGCAATCCTCGTAATGCCCTCTGGTATGACCACCCTGGACTCCGCACCCAGATACTGCAATAGTATCGTCCCGCTGACCCTGAAATTCCCCAGCACCTGTTTATGCACCGCGCGGACCAGCGCCGGAACCGCAGACACTGCCACCAGTTCCCCTCTCCACGCTTCATACGACACATTCCTTTCGTTCCCGCCAAAATCTGTATGTCCTGCTTTTGCAGTCTCATTTCCTATTCCAGACTCCCCAGCGCCTGTCCTATATATATCATTCAATCCATAAAATGTATACACCGCCCCGTCACAGGTCCGCACGGATTTTAAGGACGTGCAGTTGCGAAAAGCATCTTCGTCAATCCGGACATCACACCCGCCAAACGTCACCTCCTCCAGACCGATACAGTTACGGAAAGTGCGGCTCTCAATATGTTTAAGCGATCTGGGCAGCCTGATATCCACAATGCCCCGCATATCATAAAAGCTGCTCTTTGCAAGAACCTCAATCCCCTCCGGCACTTCGATATGCTTGATATTTACCCGAAATCGAACTAAAGTTCTCTCCTCCAGCTCCATCATGCGTTCAAGGATATCACACACCACCAGCCGAACCAGGGAAGGCACCTCAAACGCCCCCGCTGCAGCCTCCACTACATTTGGTATACAATAGGTCTGCACATCTGTGCCCGCACCCGCACAGGAGATTTCCCGAACACGCCCGCAGCCTGTAAAGACATCGCAGATACAATGCGTATCCAGCTCCTGCGATATCGTCAGCTTCTCCAACGCAATCCCGTTTGCAAGCGCCTCCATACCCATCTTCTTCACACCCGGCAGACACGCCTCCTCCATACTGTCACAGTACAAAAAGGCGCACTCCCCAAGCTCCTCGACGGAAGGCGGCAGAATCACCCGCCGCAGCGCGTGGCAGCGGTGGAACGCATAGCGCCCAATGTAAGTCACTCCGTCTGGAATGACAACCTCCTCCAGCTTCCTGCAGCCCTTGAACGCATCGCCCATGATGCGCAGCAGCCCCTGTGGCAGCACTACCTTTTTCAGGGAGACGCAGCCCTTGAACGCGCCCTCCCCGACCGTATGGATTCCTCCCGGAACAGACAACATCTCCTCCCGCCCCGTATAGCGCACAAGCACGCCATTTTCAATCTGATAATATTCCATTTCCAGTTCCTCCAACGAAACCAACTCCATTCCGTACCAAGACGTTCCCCAAATCAAAACTACAGCATTCCATACCAAGATGTTTCCTAAATCAAAACTACAGCATTTCTTACCAAATTGTTCGCTAATCAAAACTACAGCATTCCATACCAAGATGTTTCCTAAATCAAAACTACAGCATTTCTTACCAAATTGTCCCCCAGTGAACCTTCCATCATTCCATGAAAGAATGCCCCTTATCATAACATCCCCGTCTCCCAAACATTCGGATCTATAACCAGTCACTGACGCCTCTCGATCTACAGTGTGCCCAAATCATTCCCGCCGGCAACATAACCACGCAATGCGTCGCATTCACCACACTGCATGCTATTTACACCAGCTTTAATCACCGTAATGTATAGCCCGGTATCCCTTTTCGTCCTACGCCTCCTTGTCGTCCGCAAAAATAAGCGCAATCACTTCCCGCAGCTCCCCCAGGCTTCCACTCCTGTACAGCCGCTCCTTGTACCGCTTCGTCCCTTTCCGCTTTTTCATCATATAGGAGGCAAGCTTTTTCATATACCCCAGTGTAAATGTCTCATCATAGTACCGCGCAGCCAGCTCCAGCTGATCTGTCAAAATCCGATACGCCGTCTTTTCACTAGGCTTTCCTGTCAGTTCACTAAATATAAAAGGATTTTCGAGTCCATACCGCGCCACCATAATCCCGTCCGCGCCTGTACATGCCATCATTCTGACGGCGTCCTCCACAGAGAAAATCCCGCCGTTTGCGATGACAGGAACAGACACCGCCGCCTTTGCATGCGCGATCTCCTCCATATGAGGCTCCCCGTCATACATCATGCTTCGGCTCCGGCCGTGAATTGTGATCATGTCCGCGCCGGAATCCTCGCACATGCGCGCAAACTCCGCCGCAAACAGCTCATCCTCCCGAATGCCGATGCGGCACTTCACGGTCACAACCTTGCCGCTTTTCTTACATCCCCGTATGATCGCTGCCGCCCTCTTAAAATCCTGCATCAGCGCGCTTCCCTCGCCGCTCTTGAACACGTTTGGAACCGGACAGCCCATATTGATGTCTATAATGTCAAAATCTGCCAAAAACGCGCTTTTTGCCATGCGCTCCATCACCGCCGGACTGCCGCCTAAAAGCTGCACGGCCCTGATTGGCTCGTCCCTCGTCGTCGTCAGCAGGCGGTTTGTCGCCCTGTCCTCGTATTTGAGCGCATTGGCGCTGCACATCTCCGTAAAGCACAGTCCTGCGCCAAGCTCATATGCCAGCATGCGAAACGGATAACACGTATACCCCGCAAGCGGCGCCATCAGCACATTGGACGGCAGCAGCAGACCACCCACGCGGATTGGCCTGATATCACCAGTCTGCATATCCATTCCCCCTGATCTCTTTGATTCCTAAATAGTATTATACTTTCTATTCTATCTTTTGTAAAACATGTTTTCAACTTACATTTTTCGTTGTATAATATCCATAAACCAAAAGACAATGGCGGAGTTCTAGTACTCTATCCGGCCAGAAATTAAACTCGTGAACCACCTGCTTTGCACCA
>CAJUQZ010000221.1 GCA_910588755.1 uncultured Lachnospiraceae bacterium
TTAATATTACTGTACATTTGATAAAGGTGCCGAGATACAGGCAGAAAGAAGAGAAGAGAGTGCATATGTAAAGGTGCCAGATTACAGGCAGCATGATGAGAGGAGAAGTTTTTGTGTCACAGGAGAATACAAGCCAGAACAATCAAAAGAATCAGAACAAGAGCCAGAATAACCAGCAGGACATCAACCAGCTTTTGAAGGTGCGCAGGGAGAAGCTTGCCGCACTGCAGGAGGCAGGAAAAGATCCCTTTTTGATTACGAAATATGACGTAACGCACCACAGCCAGGACGTGAAGGACAGTTTTGACGCGCTGGAGGGAACAAACGTGACGATTGCGGGCCGCATGATGTTCAAGCGTGTCATGGGAAAGGCGTCATTCTGCAACATTCAGGACTTAAAGGGAAACATTCAGTGCTATGTCGCGCGGGACAGTATCGGTGAGGAGGCCTATACTGATTTTAAGAAATATGATGTGGGTGATATCCTCGGCATCAGCGGCGAGGTATTCAGGACAAAGACAGGCGAGATGTCCATTCACGCCGCGTCAGTGACACTTTTATCAAAGAGCCTGCAGATTCTCCCGGAAAAGTTCCACGGACTGACAGACACGGATATGCGTTACCGCCAGCGGTATGTGGATCTGATTATGAACGCGGAGGTGAAGGATACTTTCGTAAAGCGCTCCAAAGTGCTCTCAAGTATCCGCCGCTACCTTGACGACCAGGGCTTTATGGAGGTGGAGACACCGATGCTCGTATCAAACGCAGGCGGCGCGGCAGCGCGGCCGTTCGAAACGCATTTCAACGCGCTTGACGAGGATCTGAAACTGCGCATTTCGCTGGAGTTGTACTTAAAGAGACTGATCGTGGGCGGCATGGAACGTGTCTACGAGATCGGCCGGGTATTCCGCAACGAAGGGCTCGACACAAGGCACAATCCCGAGTTTACACTGATGGAGCTGTATCAGGCATACACAGACTACCACGGCATGATGGATCTGACAGAGAACCTCTACCGCTACGTGGCAAGAGAAGTCACAGGTTCGGAGATTCTCACATACGGCGAGCACCAGATGGACTTGTCAAAGCCGTTTGAGCGCATCACAATGGTGGATGCAGTCAGGAAATACGCCGGTGTCGATTTCAATGAGATTCACACCCTAGAGGAGGCAAGAGCGATTGCAAAAGAAAAGCATATTGAGTATGAGGAGCGTCATAAGAAAGGCGATATCCTGAACCTCTTCTTTGAGGAGTTCGTGGAGGAACACTTAATCCAGCCGACCTTTGTCATGGATCACCCGATCGAGATCTCGCCGCTCACCAAGAAAAAACCGGACAATCCCGAGTACGTGGAGCGCTTCGAGTTCTTCATGAACGGCTGGGAGATGGCAAACGCCTACTCCGAGCTCAACGACCCGATCGACCAGCGCGCGCGCTTCGCGGCGCAGGAGGAACTGCTGGCCGCAGGCGACGACGAGGCAAACCATACAGACGAGGACTTCCTGAACGCATTGAGCATCGGCATGCCGCCGACCGGAGGCATCGGGTTTGGCATCGACAGGATGGTCATGATGATGACGAACGCACCTTCGATCAGGGACGTGCTCGCCTTCCCGACGATGAAGACCATCGAGAAGTAAAAATGTCGGAAAATCAAGGGTTTGCGGACTTCTGAATATATGAAAAGGCGGTTGGTCAAGGCGTTTTGACCAAGTTTTGACCAAAAAAAGTCGTAGTCAAATAAACGTGTTTAAGCTTCTTTAAAGAATGCATTTGTCCAAAACTTAATAGAGATAGCATTACTAGAGGATATTTTCTAAAGGAATTTAGAAAATGTCCTCTTTTTTGCGTTATAGGGAAGTTTTGTATATTGACGACAATTTGACGACAGTATACGACATTGCGGACGGTAAAAATATCGTCACATGTGGAAGGAGTTAAGCAGATGCAACAGACTAAGACCTATAGAAAGTATAAGGAAAATTCAAAGGAACGATTTGTAAGATACAGTGAGGGAGCAGAAATGTATCATGTCAGTGTTTCAAAGTTTATGCAGATGGCAAAGGATGCAAAGGCATGTTATAAGCTTGGACAGGCAGTATTGGTGAACTTAGAAATCTTTGACAAGTATTTGGAAACATTTCATATAGTAGATGATGATTATTACAAGTAGGAGATGATATTTATGGCAAATCGACTAAAGCCAACAATAAGGGCATATCTGCATTCTGATGATACGGATAAGAGATATGTTCGTTTAGATGAAATGGCAGGTAAGTTGGGATTCAATATTGATGATGTCAAAGCACTCGCAGTTGCAGCAGGAGCATCATATAGGTTATCTCGCATAGAGTTGATACATAAAGAAAGGTTTGATGAATTTATGAAACATATATACAAGGTTCCCGGAACAAACAAGCAGGTTCAGAAAAAGTTTGTCAGAATCGGAGAGGGTTCAATTATCCATAGCATTGGTCATCATCGGTTTATAGAGATGGCAAGGGCGGCAGGTGCAACTTATAAAATAAATGAGGGAACAGGAGGAACCGTACTTATCAATCTGGAGATATTTGATGAATACATGGAACAGTTCAGACAGGCATCGGTTCCGATGAAAAATCCTTTATTTGGTACGAAGAGAGGTGGCGAATAAATGTCATATTCATATAAATGTTATTCAGATACTAAGGAAGTTATGAAAAAATATGTAAATGCAACAGAGGGTTCAATTATTTACGGGATTAGTAAGACACATCTTATGACTTTGGTAAATGATGCTGGTGCTTTATACAAAGTTGGAAATACAGCACTGATAAATACTGAAATTTTTGAGGCATACTTAGAAAAGTTTAGGGAACCGACTAGACCATTACCGAAACATGTATGGAATAAGATTGAAAGTGAGATGGGTCAAAAAACGACGCAAAACAAGTGAAAGATGTCCGTGCCTGTCCCTTTCGGATTTATCCGTATGGTTATAAAATAACATCATTCCAAGAAATCTTGGATAGAAAAATGAATATCAGTTGCATGACCAGTAAAATTACGGGGCATTTACCTGGAGGATTCGGAATCACAGCTTTCATATTAGTAGTCTGATGGATCGAGAGATGAAGGGCGAGGAGTTGGAGGAAGGTCTGATAAAAGGAGCAAGAATGTTGCGTAAGGATAATAATCCATGAGGGGCGAGAGGTTCGTCCTTATCCTCACAAGGCAAACAGAGGAGATAGTACCTTGACAAAAGGTGCGTCGTGAACACTATAGGGTGGCTGGTCGGTAACTCCCGGAAGTGAGAACACTTCTATGTACACGGGGCGATATAGGTGTCGAGAAGACAGGCGTGTACCTACATGCTTTTTATAAAAGCAGACAAGTCAGATTATTTGCTTGTATCAATTAAGCATTCCTATAGAGAATGAAAATTGAA
>CAJUQZ010000222.1 GCA_910588755.1 uncultured Lachnospiraceae bacterium
GACGATTGCTGGCTGCTGGGCACATTATCCCAGAAGTATTGTTATTCCAGAAGCAAGTCTACATATGGCATAAATGTTGTTTTTTACAGCATATTTCTTGAATAATGATAGTGCTCTTTTACAATGAAGATGTAACTAATTCATCTCATTATAAAGGAGGTCTCATATGAGAAATACAATCTTACCATTCGATGAACTGATGAAAGCAGTTCTGGAGCAATTAAAATCTCAGAAATATATGGATTCAACGTTGACCGTATATCGGCGAACCTACAATCGCATTCACATTTTTCTGAATCATCATGGCACGGACATATACACTCATGAATTAGGCAAAGCATTTCTTGCCGATTCAAATGTTAGCAAGTCCACCTTTGTAGCTTATGCCTGTGCAGTACGAAGGCTGGATGACTACATTGACGGAAAACCTTACAGGTGCCATCATGGTGATTATAACGAACAGATTCCTCTGGTGTTTGCGGGCACTTTGTCTGGGTATCTTCAAGAATGCATAGATAATGGCAATAAACCGGCTACGATCTGCTCAAAAGAAAGGACCTGTATATCTTTTTTGAGCTTTGTGGAAAATGCTGGTTGTTCTGACCTTTCTCAATTAAACACCGGCATTGTATCACAGGCCTTGCTTACATTCTCCAACAAGGATGCCTATGCACGTATCCGTCAGTTCCTGAATTACCTTGCTGAAAAAGGCATCCTAGAAGTGGATCTTTCCAGGATTGTTCCGCACTATAAGAGAGGTACGGCGCTTCCCACGACATATACGCCAGATGAAATCAGCAGGGTCGAAGCTTCTGTTGATACCAATACTACTATTGGAAAGAGAAACCTTGCTATCATCCGGCTGGCATCACGAATGGGACTCCGTGCAGGCGACATTGCAAAGCTTAAACTATCGGAAATCAACTTTAGTACGGGATACATTAGTATAACCCAGGAAAAGACGGGGATACCTCTCACATTGCAAATGCCTTGTGAAGTTGTTAATGCCATTTCGATGCATCTTGGCAATGACAAATACTCTTTAGAAGACGGGTATGTATTTCATAGCCTGACGGCTCCGTATGGACGTATTACTACAAGCATAATACGACACGCTTTAAATGAATGCTTTGCTGCAGCAAATGTCAATACAGCAGGGAAAAAGCATGGTCCACATGCATTTCGGTCATCCCTTGCAAGTTCAATGGTAAACGATAATGCATCTTATGAGGTGGTTAGAAGGATACTGGGACATTCAAATCCTGATGTTATCAAGCATTACGCTAAAGCGGATATTGAAAATCTGAGGATGTGTTCTATAGTTCCTCCGATTCCCACAGGGATTTTCCGTGATTATCTTTCCGGCAGGGAGGTGGTCACTCATGTTTGATAGTATTTATTCTGAACAGTTGTCACAGTATTACGGTCTTCGTCGGGAAACATTGAGTGAAAGTGCAGAAAAACACGAATTATGCTATCTACGTCGCTTTGATTCATATGTTTCCGAACGGTTGGATTCCCCCGGACACATCACGGAAGATTTCATCAACCAATGGGTTGGTTCCCTTTCGGGAAAAAGCAGTTCTGTTGAGAATGAAATCATTGTAATACGACAGTTTCTGGAGTTCCTCAAGCATACCGGAGAAAGTGTTGCCATGCCATCCATCCCCAGGGTTCATGATGACTATGTCCCGTATATCTTTAGTGATATAGAGTTGAATTGTATTTTTGAGTCTGCTGATAACATCGTTCAAAAGGATCCAAAGGCTGATCCTTATCTGGTGATAGAGTTTCCGGTGATTCTCAGGCTTTTATACAGTTGCGGCCTTCGGATCGGCGAAACGGTCAAAATAAGTATGAATGATGTAGATCTGGATGGCGGCATCCTTCGCCTTATAAACACAAAAGGCAATAAGCAGCGTTTAGTCCCGATGTCAGCGCCCATGACAGATATCCTATACAAGTACTGCATGGCAATGAACCTTATCGGCAGGAACAACATATGGCTTTTCCCATCCTCTAAAAATGAGGGGCATATATCCGACAGATCAGTAAAACGCAGATTTGAGTACATTGTTCGTAATAATGGCATTCAAGTCTGTAAACGAAAGAAACACGAGCGTGGTCCATGCCTGCATTGTATGCGCCATGTGTTTGCGTTTAAATCGTTTGCAAAGGCCGAACGGGAAGGAAGGCATCTTGATGACGCTGTCCCATTCTTGTCTGTTTATCTTGGGCATGCAGGCATTAATGAAACAGCCAAGTACCTAAAATTCAGCAATGAGCTGTTTCCGGAGTCCATCGATTCCTTTGGAAGATTTATGAGCGACCTGCTTCCGGAGGTAGACTATGAAGAATAAAAAAATTTCCTTCATGGATCATCTTGAGTATTATTTCAATATATATTTACCAACTGTAAAGGGCTTATCAAAATCAACGATAGTTTCGTATAAAGCAACATTCCGTATACTTATGGAATTCTTATATACAGTAAAAGGTATTCCCTCTGATAAGGTGGAGTTCAGTACCTTTGATGATAAGTTGATCATGGAGTTCTTAAGCTGGCTGGAAACAGAGCGCAGCTGCAGTGTCAGCACCAGAAACCAGAGGCTCTCTGCTATTGCAGCATTCTCGATATATGCACAGAATAGAGATTTTGGTTCAGCAGTTACTTTCAGAAACTGTGTACTAAAAGTTCCAAAGAAGAAAGTGCCCCGTAAAGGCAGAAGCTCATTCACAAGAGATGAAGTCAAGACTCTATTCCAATTACCCGATTCAAGTAATGAAATCGGATTAAGAGACAAGACTTTGCTGTGTTTTATGTATGCTAGCGGAACAAGGGCACAGGAGGTATGTGATTTAACAGTTGGGGACATCCAGTTCTATCCTGATCGGGCTGGCATCAACATACATGGTAAAGGTCAAAAGGTGCGCCGTATAGGTATTCCATGTGATGCTTCAAATATGTTGAAGAAATATATTGAACATCGTAGAATAATCAATGATACAGGGCGGCATGTGTTCTCAAGTCAGACACATGAGAAGATGTCAGTTGCCTGTATTGAGGAAATATACTCCAAATACATTGACAAGGCAAAACTTGAGTATCCTGAAATGTTCAGATATAGTTACACGCCACATTCCATGAGGCATACTACTGCCACCCATATGCTTGAAGCAGGGGTTCCGCTTATTGTGGTTAAGAACTTTCTCGGGCATGTATCCTTGCAGACTACTCAGATATATACAGAGATAACGCAGGATACCATGAATAAACAGCTTAAATCGTGGAATGACAAATGGTTTCTCAAGGATAATTCTCATTTTGAGGACACTAATGGCAAAAGTAACATAC
>CAJUQZ010000223.1:0-1156 GCA_910588755.1 uncultured Lachnospiraceae bacterium
AACTATATGGTTTTCAGCCATCATTACGGTACAACGGTGAATAATTCAGGTTAAACTCATTTACACGTTGTACATTGTCTTTTGCCTGAGTCATGTGCGCATCTCCTTTTCTTTTGTTGTGTTATAAACTAAATATAACACACTCATTTTGCGTTGTCAACGATGTATTTGCGTTACATTTGTGTTGACTACTAATTTTTTGTGTTGTATGATGTATTTATCAATACTGAAGGAGGTATGCTCATTGTTCAATAGAATAAAAGCCGTCCGTAAAGCACTTAAACTTTCCCAGAGAGAGTTCGGCGAAAAACTGGGTGTTAGCCGTGATGTAATAGGTAATATCGAATATAACCGTGTCCCCCCCAAAGAACTTTTTCTCAAGCATATGTGTGAACTGTACAATGTAAATGAACACTGGCTGCGCACTGGTACGGGTGAAATGTTCAACAACGATGTTGATGAAATCAGTAAATTTGATGAAGCATATAAAATCTTTAAGTCTTTGCGCCCGGACTTTCAGGAGTATGCATTAGATCAGATCAAGAAAATAGCTGAACTTCAAAATAAGAGTGATTGAACGGGTGCTGATTAGGTGTCTGCAACGTAAGAATATATGTGAGAGTATTTTTCAAACATGCTCCGGCTTGCATATCCGTGACAGATAGTGTAGACTGTAAGAGTAGGAAAGACAGAAATGAAGTCCGTTATTGGAGGGAAAGATGCAGAAAAAGCGAATCAGGACATTACATACGATTATCATTTTACTTATCATTGTGACAATGATCTCTTTGACATTTGCAGGCGTACTGGGTGCGCTGTATGTGAGGGAAGTCAGGGAAGTGAGCCAGTTGCGGGGAGAGAAGGCGCAGCAGATGGTTGACCAGGCGCTTCCCGTGCTCTCGGTGGATGTTGAAAACAGCACGGCCGGAAGCCAGGAGCCGGGAATGGAAGGGCAGGATCAGGAATCCGCCCAGGGAGTTGCGGCAGCCGGGGAGGAGGGTTCGCTGAATCTGGAAGATGCGGACATTGCAGCACTCATGCAGTCGAAGGAAGCGGAGGTGGAGCAGTCCATCAAGAACCGTATGAAAGAGCTCGTGACGGGAGAGGATGGCAGCCCGCTCAAGATGCTCCGCTCATTTTTTCCGGAAAATCTGAT
>CAJUQZ010000223.1:1166-3225 GCA_910588755.1 uncultured Lachnospiraceae bacterium
AAGAATATGTGTTCGCACCGGTACTGGAGAGTGTCAACAAGCATTCACTCCTCGATGAGAACTTTCAGGAAACCGAGGACGGACTGATGCAGTATGTGGAGAATGGAACCGTCACATCGCACACGGGAATTGACGTGTCAAAATATCAGGGAAAGATTGACTGGGAGGCTGTCAGCAAAGATGGCATAGAGTACGCCTTTATTCGGCTGGGGATACGGGGGTACGAGTCTGGAAAAATCGTGCTGGACGAATTTTATGAGAGCAATATGAAGGGGGCAAACAGCGCAGGGGTAAAGGCGGGGGTGTACTTTTTTACGCAGGCCGTCACAGTTGAGGAGGCCAAAGAGGAAGCGGAGTTCGTCGTACAGAATCTCGCCGGATATGACGTGGCATGCCCAGTTGTGTTTGATGTGGAGCGCATTCCCGGCGGCAAGGGGCGCGCAGACCAGCTCACGCAGGAGCAGCGCACGGACATCACGGTTGCCTTCTGTGATGCCATCAGGGCAGCAGGCTACACGCCGATGATTTACGGGAATGTCGTCTGTTTTACAAGGCTTTTGGATATGACACGGCTCAACGATTATGAGAAATGGTACGCGTTTTATGACGATTATATGTATATGCCCTATGACGTGAGCTGCTGGCAGTACACGGAGAAGGGGAACGTGGACGGGATTCCGAACAATGTGGATCTGAATATTTCCTTTAAAATGTGGTAGGAGGCAGCGATTTGGATTATAGCAAACTGAAATTTACGAATAACTTTGTATTCTGCAAAGTATTGGAGATAAAGCGTGAAATGTACTATTTAGCAAAAAGCTGCAAAAATAAGCTACAGAAATTTCAGGAGTCCATACAGGGAAACAGGAGGAAACATGTATGAGTAAGGAAATCGAGACATTGCAGAAGATGATCGACGAGAGCAGTAAAATTGTTTTTTTCGGGGGAGCGGGCGTGTCTACCGAGAGTGGGATCCCCGATTTTCGGAGTGTTGACGGACTCTATAACCAGAAATATGACTATCCGCCAGAGACGATATTGAGCCATACATTTTATGTGAAAAGACCAGACGAGTTCTTTCGGTTTTACCGTGATAAAATGCTCTGCCTCGACGCGAAGCCAAACACCGCGCACAGGGTTCTGGCAAAGCTTGAGGAGAAGGGAAAGCTTACAGCGGTCGTGACACAGAATATAGACGGTCTGCATCAGGCTGCGGGGAGCAGAAAAGTGCTGGAACTGCATGGCAGCGTTCTGCGCAATTACTGTGAAAAGTGCCACAAATTCCACACGGTGGAGGAGATTGTGAATAGTACTGGTGTTCCTGCTTGCGAGTGCGGCGGCAGGATCAAGCCCGATGTGGTCTTATATGAGGAAGGACTGGATCAATACACACTGCAGGAGGCCGTGCGGGTGATCAGCGAGGCGGATATGCTGATTATTGGCGGGACATCGCTGGCCGTGTACCCGGCGGCGGGGCTGATTGATTATTATCAGGGAAACCGGCTTGTGCTGATCAACAAGACGCCCACCCAGAGAGATACGATGGCAAACCTGGTCATCACAGGAAGCATCGGCGAAGTGTTCTCGCAGATAGACCTGCATGATTAGGAATTGTAGGATAAAAGTGATTCAGATTGTGCAGTATATTTCTTCGAGTTAAATTGCTAAAGCAATTGTAAAAAACGCAGGTGTTTTCAAATATGCTAAAAAGGAATCAGGATATGTCACGGACAGGCATAAAAGTCTGTGCAGGAAAGAGGGATATGCGATGGGATTTGAATATGAGGTTGGCGATATCGTCAGATTGAAAAAGCCGCACCCCTGCGGAAGCCCGGAGTGGGAGATTCTGCGCGTGGGCGCGGATTTCCGGTTGAAATGCACGGGCTGCGGCCACCAGGTCATGCTCCCGCGCCGACAGGTTGAGAAGGGCACGAAAGGGCTTAGAAAAAAGGCAGAATTATAGAATATACAAAGAAGTATGTGAAAAGGATCTGCAAAAAAGTTTGAATAAGAAGTTTTGAAGTAACAGTTCAGCCATCAAAATTGAACCTATAAAAAT
>CAJUQZ010000224.1 GCA_910588755.1 uncultured Lachnospiraceae bacterium
AAGGAAATGTGTCATCAAACCGATAAATCGGTTTGATGACGGGTGCCCGGCGCGCGAGTAGGGGAAGATGTCACTTCCCTACTCGATTGCACATGGGCGTGTAAGGAATTTAGTAGCTTAGCGGATTTACACAATATTTGCCGCAATACATATTATAAAGTAAAGCAATTTATTTGAGGCGCATTTATATGAGTTACAGCGATCAAATGGATCACGGGCCCGCGGTGTATGTTACAAATATCGAGAGGGAGACGCTGCAAAACCATCACTTTCGTACCGCTGTCTGGACAGGATGTCATTTGCAAATGACGGTCATGTGTATTCCGCCCTGTGGCGAGATCGGTCTTGAGATTCACGGGGACACGGATCAATTGATCAGGGTAGAACAGGGAACGGCAGCAGTAAGAATCGGAAAGAGTGCAGATAAACCGGATTTTCAGCAAAATATGTGCAAGGGAGATGCTGTCTTTATACCCGCAGGAACCTGGCATAATGTAGTCAATATCGGGAGAAATGCCTTAAAGGTATCGTCTGTATATGCACCGCCCAATCATCCCAAGGGAACGGTACAGCATACGAAGGCGGATGCAGAAAAAGATGAATAGATACTGACAAAATGGTTCCAATCGCCGTTTGGCGGCTTTGTGATTGACACATAGCCACCAAACGGCGATTGGAGCTGAATGGATTCGTTTCTGTCAATATTTTTAAACTACTTGACAAATCAAAAGATAACCACTATAATGAACATAGTTCAGTTTGCGGGGGAGGTGATTTTATGAATACAGTTGTTACTTCCAAAGAAGCTATTTTGAATGTCAGCCGGGAGCTTATTATAACGCAGGGGTGGGCAGCTGTTAACATTCGAAATGTTGCGGCGGCGTGTAACGTTTCTGTTGGATCGATCTATAATTATTTTAATTCTAAGTCTGATTTAATTGCAGCAACCGTGGAAAGCGTGTGGTGTGATATATTTCACTATTCCGAACATAAGCGGGATTACGACAGCTTTTTAAGCTGTGTCGAGTGGGTATTTGACAGTATGAAAAAGGGCGACGAAAAATATCCCGGATTTTTCTCACTGCATTCCATGAACTTTGTGGGAAAAGAAAAATTAAGCGGACAACAACTTATGGCGCAATCCTGGAAACATATGCAAAAAGAGCTTTACAGGGTTCTGATGAGTGATCAGAATATCCGGTCTGGAGCGTTTGATGATATTTTTACGCCAGAAAAATTTGTGGAAATTATATTTTCGCTTATTATTTCTTCATTGTTACAACGCAACTATGATTGCGGCGGAATAGCGGGCATGATTCGCAGGGTCATTTATTGAGTAAGTTTTAATCAAAAATGAACATTGTTCAGAAAGCGGATGTCCGCATATTCTCAAACATGCTCTAAGAAAAAGTACGTTTTCGAGGGGGGACATTTTATTAACAGTTAAGCAGCAGAAAGAGAGGAAGATTTTATGCAGGCTATTATTGAGACAGTATTTGACACAGTATATTTGATTTCGGTGATTTTTATTGGCATTACGATGATTGTTAAGTGCAACGGAAATAAGCAGTATCGTTTATTTGGTATGATGGCTGTTGTGCTTGGGGCGGGGGATTCTTTCCATTTGGTTCCGCGGGCAGTCGCGCTATGCACGACGGGGCTGGAGAATTTTACGGTTGCCCTTGGAGCCGGCAAATTTATTACATCGATTACGATGACAATTTTTTATATTATTTTATATTATGTCTGGCGGATAAGATACAATATCCAGGGACAGCGCGGAACTACGATCATCGTTTATCTGTTATCTGTACTGCGTATCGCAATTAGTCTGTTCCCGCAAAACCAATGGCTGAGCGAAACGTCCCCTCTTTCCTGGGGAATATACCGCAATATTCCGTTTGCATTGTTAGGTCTGCTTATTATTGTTTTGTTTTATAAAAGCGCAAAGGAACAAAAGGATCATGACTTTAGATACATGTGGCTGACAATCGTACTTAGTTTTGGATTCTATATACCCGTTGTACTTTGGGCTGATATGATTCCATTGATTGGCATGCTCATGATTCCTAAGACCTGTGCCTATGTATGGACTGTTTTAATTGGTTATTTCGCGATGCTTCACGAAAAAGGTTAATCCTTTGATTCAAGAAAGGGCGTGTATAGGGCAGGGAAGATTTTCCCTGCCCTGTTTACGCGGTGATGACAGTGCCGACTTTGGCGTTGAGGGCATCTGCGGTCTTGTTCAGGGACGTGATGACAACCCTGCCGGCTGGAACGGCTTCGAGGTAAGCTATCGCGGCCATGATTTTGGGAAGCATGTCTGTTTCACCAAACTGTCCTTCTGCAATATAGCGTTTTGCGTCTGCGGTGGTCAACTTTTTTAAGGGTGTCTGATCATCTTTTCCGAAGTTCAGGTATACATAGTCCACGCTGGTGAGGATCAGCAGTTCGTCAACCTTGAGGTCAGCGGCGAGCTTTCCGGCGATGCAGTCCTTCTCGATCACTGCGGAGGCGCCCTTCAGGGCATGCTGCTGCTCAATGACGGGGATACCGCCGCCGCCGCAGGCGATCACAACCTGGTCGGCATCGGAGAGCGCCTTGATGGCCTCGATCTCCACGATATCGATTGGCTGCGGGGCGGCGACAACCCTGCGGAAGCCCTCGTCGGTCTGGATGACATAGTTGCCCTTGCCCACTTCTGTGTCAGCGTCCTCCTTTGACATATAGCGGCCGATCGCTTTCTTGGGATCATAAAAAGCCTCGTCGTAGGGATCGACAGTCACCTGCGTCAGTATCGTGCTGACGGGTTTGGAGATGCCGCGGCTCAAAAGTTCGGATTTCAGCGAATTTTGGATATCATACCCGACATACCCCTGGCTCATCGCGGAACACACACACATCGGCGCGGGCGTGTAGTCGATATAGATGCGGTGCAGCTCCGTCATCGCCTTGTGGATCATGCTCACCTGATGGCCGTTGCTGTGGGTGATCGTCAGCTGGTAGTCGGCCTCCACCAGATCGGCCAGCGCCTTTGCAGTCTTTTTGACAGCGCCAAGCTGTGCGAGCGTGGTGGAACCAAGCGCCTCATGTCCCAGTGCGACTACTACTTTTTTCTTGCTCATATATAAAACCTCCTGAAAATCTCAGGTAGTGTCAAGTTAACTACCATATTTTTTTAAACAAACCTTATTATTTCAAGG
>CAJUQZ010000225.1 GCA_910588755.1 uncultured Lachnospiraceae bacterium
GCTTATAATGAGGAGGAAATCGGCGAGGGCGATATGAGAACAGTGCTTCATTTTCATCCAGCGATCGCACCGGTCAAGATCGGTGTGCTTCCATTAAGCAAAAAGCTCAATGAGGGCGCGGAGAAGATTTATGCGCAGCTGTCAAAGAAGTACAACTGTGAGTTTGACGACAGGGGAAATATCGGCAAAAGATACCGCCGGCAGGACGAGATTGGCACGCCTTTCTGCGTGACATATGATTTCGATTCGGAGCAGGACAACGCTGTCACAGTCCGTTTCCGGGATTCTATGGAACAGGTCCGCATTCCGAATGACGGGTTGGACGCTTACTTTGCGGATAAATTTGACTTTTGATTCATATTATATAATATTTTGGAGGAATTATTGTGAAAAACTATGGAGTAAACGAGCTTCGAAGAATGTTTCTAGAATTTTTCGAGAGCAAAGACCATCTGTCGATGAAGAGCTTTTCGTTAGTGCCGCATAATGATAACAGTCTGTTAATCATCAATTCAGGCATGGCACCGTTAAAACCGTATTTTACAGGGCAGGAGATACCGCCAAGGCGCCGTGTCACCACCTGTCAGAAGTGCGTTCGGACTGGTGATATCGAGAATGTCGGCAAGACGGCAAGACATCTGACTTTTTTTGAGATGCTGGGAAATTTTTCATTTGGGGATTACTTTAAGCGTGAGGCGCTCAAATGGAGCTGGGAGTTTTTGACCCAAGTAGTCGGTCTTGACTCGGAGAGATTATATCCGTCGATATATTGCGAGGATGAGGAAGCTTTTGACATATGGGTGAACGAGATCGGTGTTCCTGCGGAGAAGATTACCCGCTTTTACCGTGACCCCAAGACAGGGGAGTGCGACAATTTCTGGGAGCATGGCGCCGGTCCGTGCGGCCCGTGTTCGGAGATTTATTACGACAGGGGGATTAAGTATGGCTGTGGCAAACCCGACTGTAAGGTGGGGTGTGATTGCGACCGCTTTATAGAAGTCTGGAACAATGTGTTTACACAGTTTGATGGCGACGGAAAAGGGCATTATGAGGAGCTTGCACAGAAGAACATTGATACCGGTATGGGTCTTGAACGACTTGCGGTAGTTGTTCAGGATGTGGATACGGTGTTTGATATCAATACAATGAAAGCAATCCGCGATAAGGTTTGTGAGACTGCCGGCGTGGAGTACGGGGCGGACGAAAAGAAGGATGTTTCGATCAGATTAATTACTGATCATATCCGCTCGGCGACATTTATGATTTCAGATGGCATTATGCCTACGAACGAAGGACGCGGATATGTGCTTAGACGTATTATCCGGCGTGCGGCGCGCCACGGCAGGATGTTGGGCATCGAAGGCACGTTCATGGCTGATTTTGCAAGGACTGTTATCGAGGAATGCAAGGACGGCTATCCAGAGCTGGATGAAAAAAGGGACTTTATTTTTAAGGTGCTGACACAGGAGGAGGAAAAATTTAATAATACAATTGACCAGGGGCTTGCAATTCTCTCCGACATGGAGGATAAAATGCAGGCGGCGGGCGAAAAAGTCCTCTCGGGCGATCATGTATTTAAGCTTTATGACACGTATGGATTTCCGGTGGACCTCACCTGTGAGATATTGGAAGAAAAAGGCTTCTCCATTGATGAGGACGGCTTTAAAGCGGCTATGGAGCAGCAGCGAACCAAGGCGAGAAACGCGCGCAAGGAAACGAACTATATGGGGGCAGATGCCACAGTATATGAGTCGATTGATCCGGCAGTCACGACAGTATTTGTTGGATATGATAAGCTTTCGTCCACATCCAGGGTATCTGTTCTCACGACAGAAAGTGAGCTTGTAGAGGCACTCTCTGACGGCGAGCTAGGTACAATTATTGTTGACGAAACGCCATTTTATGCGACAATGGGCGGACAGCAGGGCGATAAGGGCGTGATCACGACTGCGTCAGGTACGTTTGTCGTGGAAGATACTATCAAGTTGCTTGGCGGTAAAGTCGGACATATTGGCAGGATGACACATGGCATGATCAAGGTGGGCGATGAGGTCACTTTGAGCGTTGACCAGTTGCTTCGGACAAAGATATGCAAAAATCATTCTGCGACGCATCTACTCCAGAAAGCGCTTCGCGAAGTGCTTGGAACGCATGTGCAGCAAAAAGGTTCTTATCAGGACGGGGAGCGGACGCGTTTTGATTTCAGTCATTTCGAGGCGATGACGGCAGAGGAGCTTGCGGCTGTTGAAAAGATGGTCAATGATAAAATTTCCGAGAATATTGCGGTGGATACGCAGGTCATGACGATGGACGAGGCGAAAAAGACGGGCGCGATGGCGCTGTTTGACGAGAAGTACGGTGAATCCGTGCGCGTCGTCTCTATGGGTGAGTTTTCCAAAGAATTTTGCGGTGGTACGCATGTCAGAAATACAGGCGATATCACGACCTTCAAGATTATATCTGAGAGCGGTATTGCGGCGGGGGTGCGTCGAATCGAGGCGTTGACAGGAGACAATGTATTTGCATATTACCAGAAGCTTGAACAGGAGCTTGAACAGGCAGCCAGGGCAGCTAGGACCACCCCGGCGAATCTGATAGAAAAAATTGGACATATGATGGCGGAGATTAAGTCGCTGCAGAGTGAAAATGAAGCGCTCAAAAGCAAAGCTGCCAGGGAAGCGCTAGGCGATGTCATGAACCAGGTGACAGAGGTAAAAGGCGTGAAGCTTCTGGCAGCGCGCGTGGATGGCGTGGACATGAATGGTTTGCGTGAGCTTGGCGACCAGCTGAAAGCTAAACTTGGCGAGGGCGTTGTCGTACTGGCCTCTGGCATGGACGGGAAAGTGAATCTTGTGTCGATGGCGACAGATGATGCGATGGCAAAAGGCGCCCACGCCGGGAATCTCATCAAGGGAATTGCCGGGCTTGTAGGCGGTGGCGGTGGCGGACGCCCGAATATGGCGCAGGCAGGCGGCAAAAACCCTGCGGGAATTGATAAGGCGATCGCAGAGACAAAAGTAGTTCTAGAGGGACAACTCCACGACTGATGCATAGAACACAGATGCAGGAGAGACTACTTTACAGCTAAGGAACAGAAATGTTATTATAAAAAGCAGGTGACAGGGAGCGTTATGCTCTGTCACCTGCTTTTGCGGTATGATAT
>CAJUQZ010000226.1:0-1893 GCA_910588755.1 uncultured Lachnospiraceae bacterium
ACATAGGTCCATCTTGACGATATTATCAAGCGGCACTTTGCCTTCACCCTCGCCAAACTCCACTTTTACGTTAATTACACTGTCAGGTTTTTTGTGGGAAAGCATTACAACCGTCTCCACATGGAACGATTGCTCCAGATTGATGTCAGATTTTTGCGGTCGTTCGCAGGAATTTATCAAAGCGTGTTTTTGCCTTAAAACACACCGATTTTTACCCTTGTGTGTTCTCGGAAACAGGTCAAAGGCCTTGCTCCTACTTATAATATGCAAACGCCCAGATGTGCCGACTGCTTCAAGACTTCACTCTGAGGGAACAAGTCTGAAATCCCATCGCCTCAACTCTCATAACACCAAAAACGAACAGTCAATGTCCGGTTTTATCTCCAATCCATTCTCCGGTTTCGAGATTTACGAATTCCTCTAATTTGATATCGGGATGATAATCCTCACCATACTCACCAGCAAGAGTCTGGCTATCATGTTTAAAGGATATGTTGTACAGTTTGCCTTTTTTCGTTTTACGAATCAATCCGTTTTTAATAAAAAATTTGATGACACGTCTATGACCTTCAATATCGTCATCATTCCGGTAAAAACAGGAAACTCCCTCGTTATCGTTACTGTGCTTACATTCTTCAACGATTCCTTGTCGCCTTCCTTCTCCGGAGGGATGATGAAGTCCTCTTTGTGGTCATCGAGCACCAGCTTCCTCAGATCATCGCCTTCGTAGCCGTACATTTGCATGAAGTAATATTCCAGAATCCTTCTCGCATAACGCTAAGAAGTGATATCGGAGAATCGATCTCCTTAAGCTCATTCCATAGGGCTGCATAAGAGTTCTGTACCGGATTGTAGTTCTCCAGCTCAGATGGAATATTTGGATTCTGGCGTGTCTTGGAAGCGCCAATGTTCGAAACGTTATGCACCTTCTGGATAACATAGAAGGAAACGCTTCTGTATTTCTCAACCTGATGATATGTCACCTCGCAATGGAAGTAGACGTTGTGCGTCAGGATAAATATCTGTTTGATATAAGTGCCGGTGATCTTATCATCGACGATCTGTACATTGTTGTTGCAGATGGTAATAAGCTCCCGGACAATTGCGCCAACAATGAACAGCGCACTGGAGTCCATGCTGGAAACAGGATCGTCGATAACTACAACCTTGTCTTTCACTACCTCACTGCTCTGACTGCCCCTGACAAGATTGTAAAAATATAGGAACGCTATGAAATTACGCTCGCCCTCGCTCAGGTTTTCTGCGACAGATCCTCCTCACGAATAACCTCATAGACATTTGCTACTCCGACCTTCTCACGAAGACTGAATCCCTGAAAACCCGAATCACGAAGTAGGGCATTGATGCTGTCGATTACGGCCTTGGTATTTACAGTCTGTTTGTTAAGCTCGGCGATTTCTTCCGCAAGTACCCGTGAATCCCTACGAGCTTGTGCCGCCTTGTTTTTCAGATCCTCTGCATCCTTCTTGAGCTGGGCAAGACTTGTCTTGTAGCTCGCAATATCGGACTGAAGAATGAAAGCAATGTGCGCCCAAACAGCAGTCTTGCATTCTTCCTTCTTCTGTTGCTGGGCTCCAACAACATCATTATTGGCCTTTGCCTGTGGAATCGGGTTCAATGTTTGATACATGATTTTGAATTCCTCATCCTGACGCTGAATCTCTGTGATTACGCCGAGCAGAGCGTTCTGATCATTTCCGGGTTCTGCATAGTCAGCATTTCTGGGAGCAAAAATACAAAAAAATCCTTGCACCCTGTCCATAGCTGCTTTATCAAGCCTTTGTATCTCCTCAGCTATATCTTCTGCGACAAATCGCGTCAGCGCATCTTCCTTGGGTACCACAAAATCTCCCTGAGAAAACTGATAGAATG
>CAJUQZ010000226.1:1903-3133 GCA_910588755.1 uncultured Lachnospiraceae bacterium
TCTCGCCGCCGATAACGAACAAATTGTAATAATCGAATTCCCAGCTCGTCCGCATCGGCATGCCTTGCTGACGCTGCTGTCCACCGGCAATCAGGACATTGCTCCTATTGTCCTGAACTGTGCCAATCTGGCCATAAACGGTATTCTGGCCACCATTTATATCAATTCTGGTCGGAGCGCCAGATGTAGGCAGTTGCGCCTTTGAGGGAATGATCTCATCACTCATCTGCATCAATTTCCTTTTCAGGCTCTGACCTCCAGTTGAGATCATTTAAAGCTGGAGAGTCACAATATGTAGGTTTAATATCTCGGCTGCTGTTTTCCCCAAGCATCTTTGTATAGACACGCTCGGAACCACCCCGCTTTGGACAGAACTCATCATATGTTTTCTGTCCTACGGTATTATCCCTAACAACAGTTAAAGCCTTCTTTGTGGGCATAATCAACTCCGGATACTCCGTCCTGCCACCAGAAGTCCTCCAGAGGTGGCACTACATAGTCGAAATATCCCTCAATCTGATGATCTCCTTTTTTGCTCATCTTGATCGTAAAAGCAATGCCGTACAACAGTCCAATCGCCTGCTTATATTCACTGTCTTCGGGGTTCGGATCACCATGACCTCGAACCGCAATATAGTTCATGCTCGGCACTGTCACGATGGACGGAGTGTTGTTCGGCATGTAAAATTCCTTGTATTCTTTCTTATAATCAAAAGCCATATCTCTCCCTCATACTACATCGGTGTTCCCACTTCAATTAAGTTGCCGTCCGGATCATAAAAGCGTATGACCTTCTGTCCCCAGCTGTGCGTCATCAGTCGATTCACATATTTTACATCCGGATAATATTTCTCGAGTTTCTCTACGAAACCTTCAATATCAGACTCCTCAAAATAGAGCTCGCAGGAGTTATTCTCCGGAATGATCTCTTTTTCAAGGAACTCTTTCCAGTATTTTTCCTCCTGCAGCACCAGCCCTTCTGTCAGAATCATATTTCCATTATTGTCAAGGATCATCTCAAGGCCGAACAGATCATGGTAGAACTGTCTGGCTCTCTCGATGTCTTTTACAACGATCAGTACGTTCTTCAGTTTCATCTTTTCCCTTTCTTCTTCGGAGCAGGCAGTTCTTCATACATAGCTTCCAACAAATTCCGAAAAAATTCTTCCTTTTGTTAATATTCGTCAAAGAACTTTTGCAGAGCATCAACGAAATGTCCTATATGAATAC
>CAJUQZ010000227.1 GCA_910588755.1 uncultured Lachnospiraceae bacterium
TATAAATATATCGGGAGATATATTGACAAATTTCAAATTTTGAGATAGGAGGATAAGAAAATGTCATATGTAGATGAGGTATTAGAGCTTGTCGGGAAAAAGAACGCAAGCGAGCCGGAGTTTATCCAGGCGGTAACAGAGGTTTTGAACTCGTTAAGGCCCGTTGTGGAGGCGAATGAGGAGCTTTACAGGAAGAACGCGATTTTAGAGCGGATTACAGAGCCGGACCGCCAGATCATGTTCCGCGTGCCGTGGGTGGACGACAAGGGACAGGTGCAGGTAAACAGGGGCTTCCGCGTACAGTTTAACAATGCAATCGGGCCGTACAAGGGAGGACTTCGTCTGCACCCTTCTGTAAACTTAGGCATCATCAAGTTTTTAGGGTTCGAGCAGATATTCAAAAACTCCCTCACAAGCCTTCCGATCGGCGGCGGCAAGGGCGGCTCTGACTTTGATCCCAAGGGCAAGTCAGACAGGGAGATCATGGCGTTCTGCCAGAGCTTCATGACAGAGCTTTCAAAGTATATCGGCGCTGATGTCGATGTTCCGGCAGGCGACATCGGAACAGGCGCGCGAGAGATCGGCTTCATGTTTGGCCAGTACAAGCGGATCAGGGGTACATTCGAGGGCGTGCTCACCGGCAAGGGACTTACATACGGCGGTTCCCTGGCCCGTACAGAGGCGACAGGCTACGGACTGCTCTATCTGACGCAGGAGCTGATGAAATGTCACGGCGAGTCGATGGAGGGCAAGACCGTCGTCGTATCCGGCGCGGGCAATGTGGCCATCTATGCGACACAGAAGGCGCAGCAGATGGGCGCGAAGGTTGTCACCTGCTCTGACTCCACAGGCTGGATCTACGATCCCGAGGGAATCGACGTAGCACTGCTTAAGGAAGTGAAGGAAGTTAAGAGGGCGAGGCTGACCGAGTACGCAGCGGCAAGACCAAGCGCGGAATATCATGAAGTCAGCGCCGCCGACAGGAGCGGTGCAGGTGTATGGCAGATCAAGTGTGACATCGCGCTTCCGTGTGCAACCCAGAACGAACTGCTGATCGACGACGCAAAACAGCTTGTGGCAAACGGCTGCAAGTGCGTGTGTGAGGGCGCAAACATGCCCACCACGATCGAGGCGACAGAGTACTTACAGCAGAACGGTGTATGGTTTGTCGGCGGCAAGGCTGCAAACGCGGGCGGGGTTGCGACATCCGCACTCGAGATGTCCCAGAACAGCGAGAGACTCAGCTGGAGCTTCGAGGAAGTGGACGCAAAGCTGCAGAATATCATGGTAAACATCTACCACAATATTGATGACGCGGCAAAGAGATACGGCATGGAGGGCAACTATGTGGCAGGCGCGAATATCGCCGGCTTCGAGAAGGTTGTCAATGCGATGCTCGCGCAGGGCGTGTGCTAAACAATAAAAAGAATCCCCAGAACGTTATGTTTTGGGGATTCTTTAATTTTCAGAAAATTCACATCATTGGAGTAAAAAGGGGTTGTTTTGAGATCGTTGGTTACAAATGGGCTACACGTGGGCGACAGGTGGGCTACACGAAAGTTACCGGCAGTTTGTTCACTTCGGCGACCAGTTCGGGGATTGTCTTTTCCGTGTAAACGTCCCTTGTCACATCGGCAGTCCCGCCCGTTTTGAATGCAGTGCACTCCCTGTTTCCAAGGGAGTGCCCCATGATGATCTTTTTGCATATCTCATTCATACAGGCATTGTCGGCCAGGGCGGCAAAGGTGTAACGGCAGTCGTGCGGTGCGTGGTTCATGTTGAGCCTGCTCATACAGGTATTCCAGTTACTGTTGTGATAGACTGCTCTTGTATAGTGGTTACCGTATTTGTTAGTTATCAGATATTTTCGGTTTTGGGAGAGCCGGTACTCGATCAGAGGGACGATAGATTCGTGTATGGGAATAACCCTGTTCTTTTAAAAAAAGGGTATAAAAAATACACCCATTGGTTGCACAGGTGCAGGAAATATGGTACAATTTAAATGGTCTTTATTGTATCATTTCTGCATCTGCGGTAATGGTAAAATGTTTGAGGTCGGTGTTGCAAGCACTGGCCTCATTTCATTATCTGCATATATGGTATCACAAGTCAAGGTGTAAAGTCTATCCTTGTCTTTTCATATCTTTAATTTCCCATTTATTTGTCTGGTTAGTGAATGGTTATCCTAGATTGAGCCGTGCCTTTAACGCGTCCTGCAGTACCTAGGAGAAGTTAATATTTTGTTCAAGGGCAGCAGTATTGAGCCAGGCAGGAATTGTGAGGGTCTTTTTGACAGACTTTTCAAAGTGCGCCCTGGCATAAGCTTCAACGTCAACAGTCACCATATTAACAAAAGCTTCGCACATGGGGGCATCAGGATCAAGTTCCTGTGCTACCGATTCGGGACTGATGTCTGAAATTTTAGACGGAGCCGGAACGGTACTGCCATCTGTTTTACATGTGTGAAGATAACCGGCGAGACAGTCAACAGCCATCTCCATAGCTTCCTCAAAAGTGTCGCCCTGGGTTGCCAGATAGTTCAGGTCGGGGAATACGACAGAGTAACGATCATTTTCATAAAAAAAACAAGCTGGATACATTGATAACATATTATTACACCTCCTGATTTATGTGTCAGACAAGGGGGCTATTTAAGTCTGCCTGCCTTCTGATGGATTTTTCAGTTTTTTGGTTAAGTCCTTACTCTGATGAAAAGGTATTGTAACTTTTCCAGGTTTTGTCGGATGTATGTAACTTCTATGTGAGCCTTCCTGACCTTTGAAAATCCACCCGTCTGCAAGGATTAACTTTTCCATTTCTCTTGGTTCTAATGGCATTTGTATTACCTCCCTTGCAATATTATAATATCACACAGCACGTTCACGTCAATGCGTGTTGTGTGAGCAGAATTATTTTGGACAATTCTGCCCATATCTTTAAATTCAGGTATATTATTCAAACTTGATGTAGATAAGCTGGATTATGTTGTACGTGATAGCAATTCTTCTGGGTATGGGAGAAACTGCATAGATTTGATTTTTTCTTCATGATGGCTATTTAGTGACTGCTCATTAACTAAAAAATCAATTAAATATTGGATTTTATAAGT
>CAJUQZ010000228.1 GCA_910588755.1 uncultured Lachnospiraceae bacterium
AATATTAAATTTTCAAGGTTACTTCGTGGGCTTTTGACCCCAGCATCATGTCATTTAGTTAAGCTTTTTCATCATTAAAATACAAAAGATTTCTCCTAGTTCGGTTGAAACGGGTCCGGCAGCACAGGTTTGGAAAAAGGTGCCTGTAATTTTTCTTCACAAAAGAATACCATGCTTTTTCAGAATCAATACCAGTTAATTCACTGCAGATACTCAAAGTGATAACTTCAGAATCAGACATTTTCGTAGTGGTGACGTTACGTCTTTGCAATACGGATGAGGGGGCGAATTTCTGGTATAAGTCATCAATTATTGTGTAAACAAGCAAAATAAAATCTTCAAAGAAGCGACAACAGTGTTATAATCATCTTGAAACTTCAACATAAACATGCCTCCCTTTCATTATTATTTCCACCTATCCAACGGAGGCAGGGAAAAGGAAAATATTTATTCGGAGTATTGTCCCCGGAATGTCCTTTTGGGACACTATATAGGTGAAGGCGGGAGGTGAAATTGTGAACGGCGAAGAAACCGTGGTCCAGGTCTATATCAGGGAATACGTAAAACAATACATGGAGAAGGTATTTTATTTCTGCCTGAAAAAGACGGGCAGCCAACAGGAGGCGGAAGATCTGGCCTCCGACATATCCGTCTGCATTTTTGCGGAGCTGAGGAGGGGCGTCATTCCCCAGCATTTCAGCGCCTGGGTATGGCAGATTGCCCGCAACCGCTACAGCCGGTGGGCTGACATCAGGCATAAGAGGGCGGAGAGACTTTCCGAGATCGACATCGGCGAATGCGAAGCTCCGGCAGGGGAGCTCATGGAAGAAAGGTTGATCAGAGACGAGGAGCTGGCGCTTCTGAGGAGGGAGCTTGCCTTTATATCCTCTGAGTACCGCAATGTGCTGGTGGCATATTATGTCGAGGATATGCCTGTCCGAGAAGTGGCAAAAAAGTTGGGCCTGAACATGGAAGCCGTGAAAAAGCGCCTTATCCGTGCCCGAAAACTTTTAAGAGGAGGAATGAGTATGGCAAGAGAATTTGGAATTAAAAGCTACAATCCGGAGGAGGTGAATATTATCTCAAGCGGAAACCAGCCCAGCGGCCTGCCGCATAGCGCAATAGACAGCAAAATATCGCAAAATATTCTGCTGCAGGCCAGCGGCAATCCCTCTACCATCGAAGAACTGTCCATTGAGCTGGGCATAGCCGTGCCCTATATGGAGGAAGAAGTCGGGAAACTGGTGAAGGCAACGCTGCTGAAAAGACTGGGAAATAAAAAATATGTGACAAATTTTTTTATTGAGGACAGGGAAATCCAGCTCAGGATCTATGCGGCGCAGCGTAAGGGAGCGGGGGAACGCAGCCGGCTGGCGGACAGGATAGCGGAGGAGCTGATTCCGACGCTAAGAAAGCTTGGAATAGCCGGAGAGCATATCAGCGATTCCGATATAAAATGGTGGCTGGTTCTTTATATCATTGATTTCTGCATCCAAAAGCTGGAAGGCTATCATTCGGAGTGGCCGGAAAAGAGGGAAAACGGCGAGACATGGGGTGTTATGGGGTATGAGTCTGCAGAGCTGCCGGAAGAATGCGGCATGGGGCACAGCGGATGCGGAACGGACGAGATTATGTATTGGTTATATCAAATTCCCGATTACAATATGTGGATGCGCGCGGGCAGGATGAACTATCGGGAAACGCTGCTGCTGGGGGATATTGTGAAAAACAAACGAAGCCTGTCGTCACTGAGCGAATCGGAGCTTGAGATATGGAGGCCCAAGGGCATAGAGGGCAGATTCGCCCACACAGCGGAGGACGGCACGGTGGTGCCGGATATCCTGGTATTCGAGGGCGATGCCCTGGATGAGGTGAAGAAGGCAATCGCAAAGCATACGGCATTTGAGACGCTTTTAAAAAATATACAGTCAGCCTTTGACGGCACGGCGGATATATTGCGTGAAAGCGGCATCGATGTATTGCACAATCAGCTTGACTATTGTGCGTCCATGGACATATCCCGTATCCGTATGATGACCGTTCACGACGAGGTGGATAGCGGCAGGCTGACGGTTCCGGCCGATCCTGCCAGGAGCACCGCCGCCATGTGGCTGGAGCTGAGATAACCGACGGACCTGCCGGGGACCGCCCGGCAGCCTGCGAAGGCGTCTGGTTTGACGGACCGTATGCCGCGAATACGCGGCATACGGCTTTGGCGTCATAAAATTTTTGTAAATTTTCATTTTTGTGAATTAGGGTATTGCAAAATAGAAATACTTCGTGTATAATTCGTCAAGCGGCAAAACAAAGGGCTATCGCCAAACGGTAAGGCAACGGACTCTGACTCCGTCATTTCAAGGTTCGAATCCTTGTAGCCCTGTTGCAAAGAGGGCTTGACCTGCTTAAAGGATCCCGGTGGAGAGATTCACCGGGGTTGTTTTTTGTGTAACAGTCTTTAATACCCCCATGCTATGCAGGGGACAATAACTGCTTTAGCTTACAGTAAAAAACCTCCAGTGCTAAAATAACTTTGGTTCGCCAACCGGGTTAATAGCAGAGGAGGTAGTCCAAATAAACATGAATGCTATATTTAACCATGAAAAAGAGGTTGGAATCAGCCTTGCGTTTTCACTACATATTCTTTAATCACTGTTATATGTAAATTTTTTGCGTCAATTATACTTTCATGTCTGCACTTCGGACAATAGAGAGGCAAGTTTTTCAACTCTGTATCTGCTCGTATCTGCAATCTTGTTTTTTATGGCAAATAGGACAGCGTATCCATTGCGTTATTTTATTACACCTGCTTTTTACTACAATACACGGCGATGGCCTGTTCGATAAAGTCGGCGGTTCCATTTCCCCCTTTTTTATCAATATTGCTTTTGAAACGTTTATCACATACATACATTTTACTCAATCCACTAAGGATTTCGTTGGTACAGGTATAGTAGTTATCAGTTATAAATTTTTGTAATTCAGAGATTTTGTTTTGTACTTTCTCGGCATCGGGAGCGAAATGCTTTATTTTTCCTAATTCAGAAAATATTGTCATCAATTTCTATTGTATAATCGTTAGGGATTAGCCAAGCCATAATATATCC
>CAJUQZ010000229.1 GCA_910588755.1 uncultured Lachnospiraceae bacterium
GTATGGTAGATTAGGGGTGCAATAGGGATTACCCTTTTGGAAAGGAGACAAACATACGATGAACGATGCAATATTACAGGTGGATGATATCCAAAAGTATTACGGCAACAAGGGAAGCCTGACAAAAGCCGTAGACCATATTTCCTTTCAGGTCTGCAAAGGTGAGTTTTTGGGCATTATGGGGGCTTCCGGTTCCGGAAAGACAACGCTTCTCAACTGTATCTCCACGATCGATACGGTGACAAGCGGGCATATTTTTGTAGACGGGAAAGACATCACCGCCTTACACGGCTCACAGCTTGCGGATTTCCGCGGGAAGAAGCTGGGCTTTATTTTTCAGGACTTTAACCTTCTGGACACGCTGAACGCTTATGAAAATATCTCCCTCTCGTTATCTATCGCAGGGGTAAAGCCGGCGGAGATCAGGAGGAAAGTGGGCCGGATTTCAGAAGCACTTGGAATCTGCGAGGTGCTGGATAAATACCCCTACCAGATGTCGGGCGGACAGCAGCAGCGGGTGGCGGCGGCAAGGGCAATGGTGACAGACCCCGCAATGGTTCTGGCCGATGAACCCACCGGTGCCTTGGATTCCAATTCCTCCCGGATGCTGCTTGGCATGCTGACGGAGCTGAATGAACGCCTTGACGCAACAATCCTCATGGTGACACATGACGCCTTTTCTGCAAGCTACTGCCGCCGCATCCTGTTTATAAAGGATGGGAAAATCTTTCAGGAGCTGAACCGCGGCGCTGCCAGCCGGAAAGAGTTTTTTGCAAAGATTCTGGAGGTGGTTTCCGTTTTGGGAGGTGAGCAGAATGACCTCTTGTAAACTGATCATGAAAAATGTGGGGAAAAATATCCGGGATTACCTGGTCTACTTTTTGACCCTTATGATCTCGGTGAGCGTTTTTTACGCATTTAATTCTGTTTCAGACCAGCCGGCTTTTTCAGAAATGGGCATGACGAAAACGCTTCTTTATGACCAGCTCGGCATCTTGCTTTCTACCCTGACGGTGCTGATTGCTGTTGTCCTTGCGTTTCTGATCATTTATGCGAATCAGTTTTTATTAAAGCGGAGGAAAAAAGAACTGGGTATCTATATGGTGCTTGGCATGAAGAAGGGACGTATTTCCCGGATATTCGCAGGGGAAACGCTGTGTGTCGGGATGCTTGCACTGGTGACAGGCTTATGCCTTGGCTTTGCGTTGTCGCAGGGAATCTCCCTGGTCGCCTTAAAGCTGTTTGCCATTGAGATTTCAAAGTTTCAGCTTGTCTTTTCCGTGGGCGCTTTCAGGAAGACTGCGTTCTGTTTTGCGGTCATTTTTCTGCTTGTCATGGTCTTTAATGTGCGGTCTGTTTCCAGTGTGCAGCTGATTGACCTTTTGACAGCCGGCAGAAAAAATGAAACGTCACAGGGCCGGAGCCGCTTTTTGCCCGTGCTGCTGTTCTTTGTTTCTTTGGCGTGTATTCTGTCTGCCGGGGCGATGTTCTACAAAAATGGTATACTGCCCTCACGGGAGAACCGCTCTTTTCAGACGGCGGCCATCCTGCTTGTAACAGGGACATTCCTCTTTTTCTATTCCCTGTCTACCGTGCTTGTCCGGATGCTCCGGGCAAACAGCAGCCTTTATCTTAAGGGGCTGAACACATTCCTTGTCCGTCAGGTTGGCAGTAAGATACGCACGAATTATTTTATTATGACGATTGTCTGCGGACTGCTCACAGTAACGATTTGTGCGGTATCGGTTGGCGTAAGTACCGCGCTTGCCATGAATGGGCTTTCAAAGTCTGCCACGCCCTACGACCTGAATGTGCTGTCTGATGTGAGCATGGACGGGGACGGCAGCATATTGGAATATCTTGTATCCAGAGATACCGATTTATCGGGCATTGCGGAAAATATGGAGCAGATCAGCATTTATGAGGCAGATTTTACTTACGGCACCCTGTTTGCAGGCCAGAATGTTAAGCTGTGGCCCATTGACGAAGGAATCTTAGAAAGTGGTGTATCCGTGCTGGGTGTCTCGGATTTTAACCGTGCCCTGGCAATGCAGGGGAAAGAGCCTGTCACGCTGGCAGAAGATCAGTATCTGCTGAACTGTAATTACAAGGGGACTTTTCAGTATGTGGAAAAAGCACTGGAAAACCATGCAGATTTCGTGCTGGCAGGAATTCCTCTGCAAAGGGCGTCTGATACGGTTTTAGAGGAGACCTATTTTATGACTTCTGTCGGGAACAATGACCGGGGGACACTGGTTGTTCCGGATGCGGTTGCCCGCAGCCTTACGAAAGACGTCAATGTACTTCTGGTGCAATACCGGCCAGGTGCTGATTCGGATGCGGTTCTGCAGAAAATGATCCCGATTGGGCTGGATGATACCTGCGGTTACCGTTATGCGGAAAAGAACATGATGTACGATATGTTCTATGGGTTAAATGCACTGGTTTCATTCCTCTGCTGTTATATCGGCCTGATATTTCTGCTGATCTGCGCCGCACTGCTGGCTTTGAAACAGCTTACGGAGACAACGGATAACATTTACCGCTATGGACTGCTCCAGAAGCTGGGGGCAGGAAAGAAACAGGTTAACCGTACCCTGTTATTCCAGACAGCTATTTTCTTTGCGGCCCCGCTTGCTGTCGCCGGTATTTATTCTGCTGTCCTGATGGGGAAAGCAATGGAGATTGTAGAGGAATTTATGAATATCCATATTTCAACCAATATGGTTTTCACAGTTGTGATATTCCTTATGGTATATGGAAGCTATTTTATCGCTACCTATCTGTCCTGCAAACGGATGGTGACAGAACATCAAAATAAACGAATGGAGGAGTAAAGGATATGCCGGAAAACATTAAATGGGATGCTGTATTTCAAAGCATTGTTGATACATGGCTGCCGCTGTTTGGCGTCACTGCAGCAATCATTGTTATCGCTGTGGTAGTCCATATCATCAAGAAAAAACGGAAATAATAAAAATGCCAAATAATACAAAAGCTAACCGCCGCTATGGTAGACCGCCATATGCGGCGGTCTGCGTATTGGAAAGCGGGGGAAACAGAGTTAATA
>CAJUQZ010000230.1 GCA_910588755.1 uncultured Lachnospiraceae bacterium
ATTCAGGGGAAGGGAGAGCCGGTTTTGTGGATTCCATGCAGGGTTGGCGAGGTGCAAATCCGAGTGTAGGAAAGGTTGGATTTGCACCTTGTCTTAGAGGCTGCTGCGGGGGGGGGATACAGCCGACAGGTAGCGTCACAATCAATCTGGCTACGATGGCGAGCTTGAGGCAGGATGGTACGGAAGGTGAGCAAAGAGCGGGATTGTCAGCACGGCGGAAGCCGCTATCAGTGAAGCAGAGAAAATCCCGTATTTTGCTTCGTGGCAATCATGAAAACCTGCAATGGCAGTTTTGACCAGCATAGTATAACGGCTGGTTTTGTAAAATTATTTTTGTAAAACTATTTTTGCAACTCTATTATAGAAAGGAAAATGAGAATGTTATATGCAGTAACGCCCCCCAGTGTAAAGGTAATCAAGGCAGAGCGGTGCGAGGACAGCCTCTGGCTGTATTCCGCCGCCGGAACTCATCGCCTGTCCCCCAGAAATGCCCGCAATATCCGCGTGTCGTTTACGCGTGAGGAGCAATTTTCTGATGCCGACCGTCCCGGGATCGTCAGTACAGACCGTTTTAAAGACTGGAGTTATGAGATGACAAACACGCAGGTCATCGTAAGGACAGATGAGCTTACGCTTCGAATCGATGTCCAAACCGCCTCATACAGCTGGTATGGCAAAAGTGGAAGGCTGCTTTTGCAGGAAACTGCAAAGGACAGCCGCAGCCTTGAAAAATTTGATACATACAAGACGGTTCAAGCAGAGAGCAAAAAAGTCAGGACGGCCGACGGCGAGAAAAATGTCATCACGGATTCGCACAGGGAGGCTGCGGGACACAGCTGGCATGCAAGATTAAACTTTCAATTTCAGGACGGGGAACAACTCTACGGTCTGGGCCAGCACGAGGAGGGATTTGGCTCCCTGCGGGGGCAGATGGTATATCTTCATCAGGCAAATAAGAAAATTGCGCTGCCAATGCTTGTATCGAGCCTTGGCTATGGAATCCTCACCGACACGTACAGTCCGATGATTTTCAGCGACACGCCTTATGGGACGTACATATATTCGGAGGCCGTTCCGGAAATTGACTACTATTTTATGTACGGCGGCGATCTGCGCGGCGTTATCGCGCAATATCGCTTTATCACAGGAAAAGCGGCGTTGCTCCCGCGCTGGGCTTTCGGGTATATTCAATCCCAGGAAAGGTATGAGGATCAGTCCGAACTTGAGCGCACTGTCAGGGAATACCGGGAGCATGGGTTGGGGCTTGACTGCATCGTGCTTGACTGGTGTTCGTGGGAGGACGGAAAATGGGGACAGAAAACATTTGACCGCAGTCGTTTTCCCGACCCGCAGAAAATGATAGAGTACATTCATGATAACCATGTTCAATTCATGATTTCGGTCTGGGCCAACACAGATGAAAGTACCAGGGATCATGCGGAATTTAAGGAAGCCGGATTATTGCTTCCGGGGTGCAATGTCTACAACGCGTTTGACGCCGACGGCAGGGCGCTGTATTGGAAACAGGCAAAATGCGGGTTATATTCCTGCGGGGTAGATGCATGGTGGTGCGATAACAGCGAGCCGTTCACGCCGGAATGGATTCATGACGGGCGCACGGAGCCTGCAAAAATGTATGAGGAATACTGCCGCGATGTCCAGAACCATATGCCGCTTCAGCAGGGAAATGCGTATGGGTTCTACCACGCGCAGGGGATATATGAGGGGCAGCGGGCCGAGAATGACAACAAGCGCGTGGTGAATCTGACACGAAGCGCATATACAGGGCAGCAGAGATATGGAACGATTCTCTGGTCGGGAGATATCTCTGCGTCGTGGGAGACGTTGAAGCGGCAGATCGCTGCGGGGCTTCATTTCTTCGTGAGCGGTATGCCGTACTGGACAACGGACATCGGAGCTTTTTTTGTGAAAAGAGGCACGCCCTGGTACTGGAATGGTGACTTTGACAATTGTTTTGACGATCTGGGGTATCGGGAATTGTTTACCAGATGGTATCAATGGGCGGCATTTCTGCCAGTATTTCGCGGTCATGGCACGGACTGCCGGCGCGAGCTGTGGCGCTGTGCCAATGGCGGTGGCGTTCCTTTTTATGATGTGATCACAGAGACAAATCAGATGCGTTACAGACTCATGCCGTACATATATTCTACAGCGGGAAACTGCTGGCTGAACGACGGATCCATGATGCTCCCGCTGGCGTCAGACAGTCCGGAAGATGAGATTGCAAACAGGATTACAGACCAGTATATGTTTGGGGATTCGCTGATGGTATGCCCCATTACAGAGCCGATGTATTATCTGCCAGGTTCCACAAAAATCGAGGCCGCAAAAACGCGCAGGGTGTATCTGCCGGAAGGCGGATGGTATGATTTTTACACCAAAGCCTATTACAAAGGCGGCCAGTACATAACAGCGGACGCACCCATCGGCAGGATACCGCTGTTTGTCCGGGAGGGTTCGATTATCCCGGTCTGTGATTTTGCACAGTCCACAGGGGAGCTTTCGGGGGAAATCAGCCTTTGCGTGTATGCGGGGAAGAATGCTGTGTATGAGCTTTACGAAGATGATTTTGACGGCTATGCTTATGAAAAAGGGAAGTACAGGATTACGCATATTCAGTGGAATGAGCATGAGCAGCAAATTGAAATTGTCGTGAAAAACCCGTGTCCGGAAATGGACGATGGCTGTGGGAACGGTTACACGATAAGAAGGGAAGATGTTCAGATTTACAGGCATTGAGCGTTGGAAAAATGAGCGTATCTCTAAGTTCAATACACTGAACATGAGCGTGCTTGAATGCTTTTTTCAAACAGGTACGAAGGAAAATGCCAATGGCGGTATTTTCGAAAAATCAAAATAGAGGATTGACAGGAATTGAAAAATAGCATATTATTGACGATAAGAAATGGGTTTTCACCGTACATCTTGCTACGGTTTGCCCGTTTCTTTTTTACTGACAAAATATCATACAGATATTTCCTGTCAATTTCGGGATGGTTAATCAAAAGTCGGGTATGGAAGATATTGTATTTTACAAGCGTATTTTC
>CAJUQZ010000231.1 GCA_910588755.1 uncultured Lachnospiraceae bacterium
CGCATCTGAAACAGAGTCCGTTTCTGTGATAAGCTCATCTTCTGCAAAAGACTGGTCAGTGGCGTCTGTACTGGCAGTCCCGACCAATTCAATCACGTTTCCAGACTCAAAAGACCGGGATTCGCTGTTACAGATTAAGAGGCTGCCGGACAGCGTTCCAGCTTCTGAAATGACCGGATTGGTCACTAGGTAGCTGCTGCCAAGGGGCTGGCCTAGCTGTGTGGAATCCTGTGCCATGTAAAAGCGAAATGCATGCATGAATGTAGTGGTGTCTTCGCTGTAGGCAGACAGGGATTCCGGCAGGTTGTTTGTGCCCAATTCTGTTCCGGCCATGAGCGACCCGTATTCTGCGCAGTCCGCGTCAAAGAGGTAGCGAAAGGGGAGCAGCAGGTAATTCTGGTCATACAGGGCGGCATCCAGCTTTAAGGTGCCGTGCTCAAGTCTGATTTCGGTGTCTAGCACTGTGCCGGACTGCGCGTAGAGGTCCTGCTGCTTTTGTGTCGGCGCGCTGTCGTTCTGCGTCAGTATCCGCATGGCCTCTGCGAGCCTGTCGGGCAGGGAGAGTTCATTTGCCGCCAATACGGTCATGCCTGACAAAAGGAGCGCGCCAAGGCAGACGGCGGCCCGCGGTGCAAACAATGCTTTTTTCCTGACGGGACTGTGGCTGGACGCGGCCTCGATTTGTTTCCAGATGTCCTCTTTTTGCTGTGTTGTGAGGGCAATGTGCCGGTATACTTTTTTAAATGGTTCCTGTTTCATGCTGATAACCCTTCCTTTCATTTTCGGTTGACAGTTGTTTCCGCAGAAGCTTTCTGGCCCGTGACAGTCTGGCAGAGACCAGGTTTGGCGTGATGCCAAGAAGCGCTGCGATCTCCTGTACCTGATATTCCTCATAGTAGCGCAGATACAGGACTGTACGGTACTTGGGGGCAAGCCCGGACAGCGCTTCATACAGCGCGTGGTCTTCTGGCTGGAGCGGCGTGTCCTGGGCGGCGCTTTCCAGCGGGCGCGCCTCCTCCAGCGGGCATGTCCGCTTGTACCATGCGGAGGAAGCCATGCTCTTGCAGCGGTTGAGTGCCACGCGGATAAACCAGGCCTTCTCGTGCGCGCTGTTCTCAAAGCGCGGCTGTTTTTTCAGATACCGCAAAAAGACCTCCTGGACAATGTCCTGCGCCAAATGCACGGAAAGTCCGCTGGATACTGCGATTCGGTAAACCATGTCGGCGTACCGCTCGAATAGCTCCCTGGTGTCTTGTTCTGGATTCATAATATTTCCTTTGGCCCTCCTTTCCCGCGCTGGTGACGCGGTGGTTATGTGTTATATATAGAATACCTTACAGAGAGTGAAAATCTGACAGAAAAATGAAATTTTTCTGATAAGTTTTTGCGAAATCAAAAATCCATTTGCGCAGCAAATTTTGCATGGATTTTTATCTGATACTGGAATGGGGTGAACAGTAACATATTCACGATTCGCGATTGTGACAACGAATGATGTCAGTTGAAATCGTCCCGAATCCGTGCTATAATGGGCATTATAGCAAAGGGGAGAGCCAAAGGAGGATATTAGGAGAGATATGATAGAGAACGAGTCCGCTGAAAATTATCTGGAAACCATACTGATACTAAGCAAAAAGCTGCCTGTTGTCCGCTCTGTGGACATAGCCAACGAGCTTGGCTTCAAGAAGCCGAGTGTCAGCATCGCCATGAAAAATCTGCGCGAGAAGAATCACATCACCGTCACGGACGCAGGCTTTATCTATCTCACGGAGTCTGGGAAGCGCATCGCGGAGCTGGTCTATGAGCGCCACCAGTTCCTGTCCGGGTGGTTTATCAGTCTGGGCGTGCCAGAGCAGATTGCGATTGAGGACGCCTGCCGGATCGAACATATACTCAGCAAGGAGAGCTATGAAGCGGTGAAAAATTTTGTAAAACAGCATATTTGATATGTGTGCAGCGTTCTGATTTGTCAGGTTTGCACATAATATTAAAAAATGAAGCAACTAATTTTGACAAATTAGTTGCTTTATTGTCGTATTCGTACTAAAATAGAAATAGATAACACTGCTGATCAGTTCGATCATGCTTTTGTGCGGCGCAGTTGCGGCTGTCGCAGCGATCGGGATAGGGGGCAACTCCATCTTATCGATCCGGTCGATGGCAGTTTCTTCGTATGAGACCTACGAGGAAGCGGTGGACGAGGGGTACAAGACAGAGATCAAATCGCAGGTTCAGAGCGCAATCGCTGTGATACAGAACGAGTATGACATGTTTCAGGCGGGGGAGAAGACCGAGGAGGAAGCGCAGGAGGACGCGAAGAATTTTGTGCGCGCCATGCGCTACAGGGACGACCAGAGCGGGTATTTCTGGATTGACGGCATGGACTGTGTGCTGGTGATGCACGCGGTGCTGACAGAACAGGAGGGGGACAACCGCAAGGATCTCAAGGATCAGAACGGTGTCATGATCACGCAGTCCGTCGTCAGCGTCTGCAACAGTCCGGAGAAGGGTGGCTATAACGAGTTTTATTTCACGAAGTCGGACGGGGTGACGGTTGCGCCTAAGATTGCGTACTCCCAGCTGTTTGAGCCGTGGGGCTGGGCTGTGTGTACAGGGAATTATGTCGATGACATGAATGCCACAAAGGCAATCGTCAAACAGGAGTTAGACGCGGAGTATATGGGTGTGCTGATTCGGTCAAACGCGGTGTTTATCGCGACGATCCTGGTTGCGCTGGCAGGGGCGTTTGTCGTTGGCAAGCGGCTTGTGGCGCCATTAAAGAAAATCCAGGGATTCGCGCAGAACTTGTCCGAAGGCAATCTGACCACGAGCGTAGAGGTGAGGACAAGAAACGAGATCGGCCAGACAGCGGATGCCCTGCTGGTAGCGCAGGGGAACATGCGCAGTCTGCTGCAGGGGATCACGGAGGTGTCGAACGGCGTCGGCAGCGCGCTTGGCAATTTTGACAAAGCGTTTAATAATATGAAGGAATCGATCTCGCAGGTG
>CAJUQZ010000232.1 GCA_910588755.1 uncultured Lachnospiraceae bacterium
GTCTCATCTGGTTTCCCCCCTCTTTTCTACAGAACTCTTATTCGAATGTTTGTCTGTCTTATCCGCGTCAAGTGCGATAATCGCATGAATCTTCTTGAGCGTGACAAAAAATAAGATACTTGTGATGCCGGCGCCCACCGCTGCCTCCGTGATGGCAAGATCAGGCGACTCTAGTAGAATCCATATGATGGACATGATCAGGCTGTAGGACATAAATATAATAATCGAGTTGAGCAGATTCTTAGAAAAAGACACCGAAATCGCGCACACAATCAAAAATATAAACAATACAATCTGAAATACTTCCATATATAAAAACCTCCATTTCCGCCCCTAGTACTCCATCCAGTTAGAAATTGGAGTACTAGTCAGGTCTTTGAATCCGTGTTTTTTGCAGACGGCGAGAGACCACCCATATCGCATTCCCTGTCAAGCGACTCATTGGTCGCCACCTCGAAGCGCGCCAGCATATGGGACGCCACCGGGGACGCAAACCACAAAAAGACAACGACTAGAATCATTTTGAGTGATGTAAAGTTAAGCCCGCACAGTACGATAAGCCCCAGCATACTAAGCGCAATTCCAAGTGTATCTCCCATCGCCGCCGCGTGCATCCTGTTGAGCACATAGCCAAACTTAAACACCCCGAAAATCTCTATGCCAAATACAATCAGCCCGCACAACAGCAATACAAGCCCCACAATAAACCTAATCCACAATAGTACTGTCATGGTCCTCCTCCTCCCTTTTCTTCTTGCGCTCTGCGCTGCGTTCGGCATACACACCCATATACACCTTTGTCAGCAGAGTCACGGCCAGAAATGAAATCATGGCATATATAATACAGATATCCACCAGATACCCCTCGTTCATTTTCACCGCAAGGATTGCGATAATGACCATCGTCATTGTACCCATCATGTTGATTGCCACGATGCGGTCCGCAATCCTTGGCCCTTTGATTGCACGGATCAGGCACATAAACACCATAATCGCAAGCAGCACCGGAAAAATTGTCATAGCGATTCCAAACGCCGTCTCCAGCGCAATATTTCCACTGTTCATCACAAATTCCCCCCTTACGCCTCGATCTTCTCCAAAAGCTGCACAAACACAGAGGACTCGATTCCCTCCGCCAGCGTCTTATCCAGACAGTGCACAATAAACCGGTCCCCCTCCACCGCGACTGTAATTGTCCCCGGCGTGAGCGTAATCGAGTTTGCCAACAGAAACCGCGACGTGTCGCTCTTAAAGTGCATCTCAAACTCGATCAATACCGGCTCCACCACACGCCCCGCAGCGCAGACAAGTTTCATTGTCGCAAAGTTTGCCATGATAATCTCCTTCACCAGATGATACAGGTATTGCAGCAGATAGCCGCCCTTTCTAAGGTAAGCAAGCTCTCGTCTGGGACTAAAGTCCATAAATTTACAGATAAACCAATACAGGACCGCAGCAATCGCCAGACCAAAAAGCACAATCTCCGTCGTGACGCGCCCATTAAATATAATCCACAACAGAAAAAATAAGACATACATCTCCCACCCCTCCATTCTCCACAGCGCTTACCGGTATATAATATATTTATAAATCGGATTTCCCATCGAAGAAAATCTCTCCTCGTACTCTGTCATAATATTACCCACAAACAGCTTTTCATCATGGTGCAGATCCCTTGTCACCGCTTCAAGCTGCCAGCCTGCCGGCTCAAGCTCCCCCAGCGCGAAATCAAACAAATTCGCATTGTCCGTCTTAAACTCAATTCGCCCGTCCGGTGCCAGAAGCTCATGATACCGCGCCAGAAACTGCCTGGATGGAAGTCGCCTCTTTGCGTGTCTGTCCTTTGGCCACGGATCAGAGAAATTCAAGTAAATCCGCGCAACCTCGCCCTGACCAAACACCTCACAGATCTCCTCGGCGTCCATGCGGACTAGCCGCAAATTGGCAAGCTCCTGCGCCTCCAGCTTCTGCACCGCACGCAAAAGCACTGTCGAGTACTTCTCAATCCCTATATAATTTATATCCGGATTCGCCGCCGCAAGGGCCATCAAAAACCGCCCCTTCCCCATACCGATCTCAATGTGTATCGGGTGGTCATTTCCAAATGCCTCGTGCCATCTCCCCTTCTGCAGGGCAGGCTCATGCACCACAAAACGGCTCCCTGCTATCATCTCCCGCGAACCAGTTACATTTCTAAGTCTCACTTGTCTTCTCCCTTATCCTGTCATTCCAATACGCATCTTTTTCGTATTGGGGTTATTGATCTTATTTTACACCTTTCATATATATTTGTATATTATTAATTTTACCAAAAATTTATATTATTGATATTTTTTGCATAATTGTATACAATTTAGAAGGACGGCGGACCCCCGCATCATTGTTCATTATTCCATGAAAGACATCAAATCATCACAAGTATCTCCACATACATGATGCACTTTATACGCTGTTGGGCATACCTGCGTTCAAAGTGAGGTAAAATAATTGAATGAGCGATTAAAAATTCAGAAAAGTCTTAGATTTAGCGCAACAAGAATTTGAATACAGAATTGGTGTAAATGTTGCCTGAAACCTGTTAAACCAGTCCCAAAATAGGTATTATCTATCAAAGATCAAAGCTTATGAAGAGCAATATACCGGCATGACACTCTCACATTTCGAGGGTATGCAACACAAACTACAACACACAAAAGAAAAACTCTAGAAAATCTAGAGTTTTTCAGAGCGATAGACGGGGCTCGAACCCGCGGTCTCGACCTTGGCAAGGTCGCGCGTTACCAACTACGCCACTATCGCATATGTTACAATTCATAATTATCTGTATCCGACTTTTATATTCTACATGATGTAAGCAACTTTGTCAACCACTTTTTTAAGGATTTTCAAAATTTCTGCCCTCATGTAAGCGGGTGATGGGAATCGAACCCACGTATCC
>CAJUQZ010000233.1:0-578 GCA_910588755.1 uncultured Lachnospiraceae bacterium
CCATCAGCTGGTACAACAAAGAATTTTTGTTCATATAGAACGCCTCCTTTTCTCGTAGTTGGTGTATGTTAACTCTGAGTCAGGAGAAAAGCAAATACAAAAAATAAAGTACATGAATGCATCATACGGTTAAAAACTTTGTGTTTCTGCTTGATTATTCCACCCAAAATAGATATAAATCAAAATGTGGAAAAGAGCATCTTATTATAGTACCCGATTTCTGATGAAAAATGTAACAAATAGGTCTTTATATTTCGTTACTATTAATATAGGGTGAAAAAAACTCGAAAAATGTAAGGGGAAAACACATATATAAATGTGATGAGGAACATATATGATATTTTTGTTGATGATAGATACGCCAGAGGAAAAGCGAAAATTTGTGATTCTCTATGAAAAATACAGATATCTGATGCAGAAGGTTGCAATGGATGTGCTGCATGATTCTTTTTTGGCAGAGGATGCAGTTCATAATGCCTTTGTCAGTGTGGCTTACAATTTAGATAAGCTGGATGAATTCGAAGATGTTCCAACAAAATTGTATCTTGTTGCTTGTGCCAGAAATGCAGCGTTTGATC
>CAJUQZ010000233.1:588-2863 GCA_910588755.1 uncultured Lachnospiraceae bacterium
AATGGTATTTTAGACATACTGAAAAATCTGCCGTTGAAATACAGAGATGTATTTATGTTAAAATATGTAAACAATATGGAAAATCGGGAAATAGCGAAGGTCTGCGGCATATTGGAGGGAACCGTGCGGCAGAGGCTTTCCAGAGGAAAGGTTATCATAGAACGGAAAATAAAGGAGATGGAGGGAAATCTGGATGAATAGAATACAGATAACGGATGAATGGTTGTATAGATATATGCCTATGGCTGCAGAGGCTTTTTTAGAGGATATTGAGAAAGAAATAGATTACAAGTATGAATTCTCAATAGGTTTTGAAAAAAAGATGAAGCGTTTGCAGCGTTGGGAAAGGCGCAGGAGCATACGGAGTGCTGTATATAAGATTGGTAGGAGATATTTACACATTGCGGCTGTTGTGGTGGTAATAGTCTTTCTATGTTCTATGAGCATTGAGGCATGTCGAATTGTTTTTTTTGATACTATAAAGACAATCTGGGAGGATTCTTTTCTGTATCCTGAATCCGTGAAGTTAATTGTATTTATATGCCAATCTACAATCAGATTGGCAAAAAGTAGAAAATGCACCTTGATAATGCTGAATAAACCTGTGTTAATGTGAGGAATATACTGCCAGATTCCATCCGTCCCTATAAAAGAGCGCACTAATCCCATTATGTGCCGGGTGTTTCCTGTATGATGCATTATTTATGCGTGGAAATCCGCAAATGCAGCATAAATCCCCTGAAATGCATAACGCCATGTATTGCTTCGTCCCAGTCCTATAATCAGCTGGCGGGCATGCTCTGTCACGTGGCTTGCCATCATGATCATGTCCCCAATCACTGTCCGCAGACGGCGCCGCCTTACCTTATGCTTTGTTTCCGTTCCCCGGCGGCCTATGGATTCCTGGCCTATCATGCGCAGTATGTTGTACGCGATTATGGTAAGCTCCAGTATCAGCTCGTTGGTGTCAAATTTGCCGGACGGAAGCCGTTCCAGATCCATATCCGTCTTTATCTCGCTGTGGAATTGTTCACATTCCCCATGTGCATGGTACAAGCTTATGACTTCATGGTCGTTCAGCCCAAGGTTCGTCCACCAGGTATTGGCCTCGATGTCATTGGGGAACAGAAATTGGCCGTACTTGTCAACCGTTCGGTTGATGACCTCATAGCCGGTGCGGATGGTGACGGTTTTCTCCTGGCTGTCTTCTGTTTTGTAGGTGACGCTCTTCCAGTCGCTTCCTATATAGACAGTCTTGCCGTCCCGGGGCGTCTGGACATCTTTGCTGCAAGCCTGGGCCATGGAGAGCCACTCCTCTTTGCTCTCCCTGCGAAGGTTGCGCTTTATGATAAAGCTGCATCCTGCTTCGATCAGTATGCCGATGTTTTCCGCCGCGTCATTCCCGGAATCCAGCCGCACAAGGAGCGGCTCCTGTGTGATCTCCCGGCACAGGCGGATTGTCTCCCGCAGGAACTCCGGCGTATGCTTCTGACAATGCTGTTTCCCTTCACGGAGCTCACAGTTGATGAGGTAGCCTTCGGTTCCTATATATGCCATGATGGGTGCATAACCATCGCATCCTTTATAAGTCCTGGAAACACCCTGTTTCTGTGTCTTTGAATTGTCGAAAGGTGTAACGTCTATATCTACTGGAACATAACCGTTTGGAAGTCTGCCCGGGACGATACCGTTGGATCTGAGCATCTCTATGTTCTCAGAAAGTATCTGGGAACGCAGGGAAGAACCAATGTCATCCATGCGCTGGCGCAGCGTCTCTTCGGAAGGGATGCCCCTGGTAATGCCAAGGGCATATTTATAGAATTCCTGATCATCATCAAACTCATGCACGGATTCATAGGCTGGCTTCCCCATGGTCAGCAGTCCGATATAGGTGAGCATAATGTCGCCGTTTTTTATCTGGTGCTGGGAGCGGTTCCTTGTGACATCCATACGGTTGCAGCGCTTTACAAAATCGCTTTTGCCCAAGATGGCCCCCACAACTGCCAGCCCTGAAGCCGGAATAATGCGCTCATTGGTGAATTCAATTTTGATATTTTTCATTGGTGCCTGCCCCCTCTGTATGCTGGTTTTTGCTGTTTCTATTATACCAGAAAGTGCTACAGAAGTGGGAAAATAGAGGGATTTTTACTACACCAAACAGGTGAATTCTGAAGGTGATTGTTTGGCTCTTCAAAACCACATAATCACAGACTTTGCAGGTATTTAATAAATCTGAGTTTCACGGATTAAGGAAGATATCTAAATTTTTCTCAAG
>CAJUQZ010000234.1 GCA_910588755.1 uncultured Lachnospiraceae bacterium
TCATTCTTGACTACACCATTATTATACTAGGAGAATAATATTTTATGGCAATTAGCTTAGTTACACAGTTTCAGCCGTATACGGATGAAATCTTTACCACAGAATCAAAAAAGTCGCTCCTGACGAATCAGGACTTTAGCTGGACAGGGGCGCACAGCATTAAGGTTTACAAAATCGGCACAAGCGAAATGCAGGACTACAGCAGGAATCCGGTTCAAGGATTTACCGGCTCCCGGTATGGCACTATCCATGATTTGGATGCGGCAACGGAGGAATTTACCCTTAAAAATGACCGTTCCTTTACGTTTGCAATCGACAAACTGGACAATGACGAAACAGCGCAGCAGTTGGCGGCGGCTTCCGCACTGGCAAGGCAGGTAAGGGAGAAGGTCGTGCCGGAGGTGGACAGCTATACTTACGGCGTGATGTGTTCCGGCGCAGGGCATAAGCCGGATGCGGTCGTATTGGATGCGACAAATATCTTTGATGAGATACTCAAAGCGAACAATGCGCTGGATAATGCGGAGGTGCCAGAGACAGGGCGTATTTTGGTAGTTACGCCGGATGTATACACTATTATGAAACGCAGCAAGGATATCATCATGGAGACGGACATAGCGGAGGAAATGCGCCTTAAAGGGGTCATTGCAATGATGGACGGCGCAACGGTCATCAAGGTTCCGGCAGTAAGGCTCCCGGAGAATTTCGGCTTCATGCTGGCGCATCCGTGTGCGACAGTTGCGCCGACAAAACTGGAAGATTACAAAGTGCATGAAGACCCGCCAGGAATCAGTGGTTCCCTTGTGGAGGGGCGCATCTGTTATGATGCGTTTGTGCTGGATAATAAGGTGAAAGCAATCTATTATCAGGAGCAGACGGCAAAGACGGTGACGAAAGAGAACAGCGGCACACAGGAAACGAAGTAGAAAGGCTTCCCCTGCTTCCGTAAAGGCGGCAGGGGATTTCTGTATGTGGAGGGATAGGGTATGCGGGCAAAGCGAAATGGTTACGGTGTGCAGGAAAGCTATGCCGGGTATGGCTTGGTAAAGAACCGGGCAAAGGTATTGTTAAAAGAGTGCAGGACAGGGAAGCACGCCGGTTTATTGCGCGCGGCCGCACAACAGGCAGAACCACACATAGCAAAGTGGATTATAACATCTATTGCAGAGGGAAAATCTCTCCATGATATGGAAATCAAATGGGAACTTGGGGAAGCGGAAATAATGCCATGCTGCAGAAACAGCTTTTATTCATATCGAAAACTTACACTTGCCATACTGGACAGGATGATTCAGGGAAAGGAAACGGCATAATATGGGCGGTTACGGTTCCGGCGGTCATAATAAGACACACAGGCGGCTTGAAAACTTTCACAGGATTGACAGCTTTTCATTTTATGATTACCTTATGTGCGATAAATACCTTTTCTGCAAGGAAACTGTGAAATATCCGCTTGTCCGGGGCGATATTGTCTATTATGTGGGAGAGAAAACGGCAGAAATCAGGGAGGGGGATTCTTATACAGATTTGATATTATCCAGAGTGCCAGGGATTGACGGAAAATCTGTAAGGATGTATTTCCATTGCCCGTATTGCGGGCGGCGTGTCAGATACCTTTACAGACGGCAGGAACGCTATATGTGCCGGAACTGTGCAAAGCTGAATTATGCGAGCCAGCAGAAAAGCGGAATGGATGAAATGCGGCTTAAGATGGAACGCATAGTAGAAAGGGAGCTGGGGTATACATGGTGGTTTAGGGATTATCCCGATATGCCCATACAAGACTTGTGGCATATTCCCAAACCACGCTATATGCGGTGGGAGAAGTATGAAAGACTGTTAAAGGAGTTCCGGCAACTCCAAAAGGATTATGAGCGTGCATTCTGGGTCGGTATGGCTAGATGCTCTATGCTATCCGGCGAGTAGCTGGCAGGCGTTTTGAACCATATTAACAGCCCGTGACAGAAAGGCATCAGATAGCCCATACAAGCCCCAATTTTGGATTATAACGGCATAGACGGTATTGTTATCGAGTTATGCAGTAAAAGCCAAATATGGGGCAAATAGAGGGGATATAGTAGTTATTCCTGTACTTTCGTCTTTTGGTTATTGAACGAACTTTTTTTAATAAATTCCTTAATTGCCTGATTTATTACATAATTCACAGAACGGTCATTCTCTTTTGCTATGTCCTCCAAAATTGCTTTATCGTTTTTTTCTATCACTAAAGACATTCTTTGTTTTGAATCAGAGATTGCCATAAAATCACCGCCTTATATTTTTGAATTTATATTACCATAACATAACGGAAAAATCAAGGTGATTCATACTTGACATAACCGTTATAGCATGATATAGTTACGCAAAGGTTATACAACCTATACGCAATCAAAGCATATCTATCACTATTCTTGTGATAATACAAATTCATGTATGGCTATCTGACAGCAAAAAAATTTAGGGAGGTGAGATATGTTATCACTGGAAGATATGGCGGCACTGACAGCCGCAGAGGAAAAGCGTCTTGGAGTGAACAGCCCGGAATTTATCAGGCGGCACAATGAGATTATGAAAATGGCTGACGATATACAGAGCCATTACAAGAAAAATGCTCCTACCAGTACCGCAAATACCAATAGGAGCGAGTAACCCAGAAACATAGTAAATCCGGGCATGAGGAAATTATAACATTCCCTCTGCCCGGAGTAAAGAGAGGAAATGACAATGATTATTAAAAAATGTACATTTGACGAACTGCCAGACGCTATGCAGATGCACGTTCTGTATTGTGAAAAGATTACAGTAGCAGAGTACCGGCTTGCAATATGGAGCAACAAAGACACGCTT
>CAJUQZ010000235.1 GCA_910588755.1 uncultured Lachnospiraceae bacterium
CATCTAAAAACCGGTGAAGTCATCTGCAAAAGGCGCAAGGAGCTGGGACTGACACAAAACCAGCTCGCCAAATCGCTCAATATCTCATTTCAGTCCGTCTCCAAATGGGAGAACGGCTCTGCGTATCCCGATATCGAAATGTTACCAAAGCTGGCTGCCGCCCTCAACACGACCGTTGACGCACTGCTTGGCTACGAAAGCGTGGTGACAGACTACGACAAGCGCTATGACCAGGAAGAATATTACTGGGGGCTTATGCCCAACCGCATCTGTTATGATATCATGAAGCTTCTCCCGCCAGTCAAAGCCTACCGCGTACTGGACATCGGGTGCGGCGAGGGCAAGGACGCGGTTTTTCTCGCAAAATGCGGCTATGCCGTGACCGCGTTTGACATATCCGAACAGGGGATTGAGAAGGCCAAAAGGCTCGCGGAGCACAATCATGTCGAGCTAACACTCTTTAAAGCCGACCTGTTTGACTACCGCCCCGACGCGGAGTATGACATTATATTCAGCAGCGGCGTCTTTCATTTTATTCCGCAGACACAGCGCCAGGAGCTTTGCGAAAGCCTGAAAAACCACACCACGGACAACGGCATCAACGCGCTGAACGTCTTTGTGCAGAAACTGTTTATCACGCGCGCCCCAGATCCAAAAAGGGACGAAAAAAAGAGACACCTGTGACATTCGGGCGAACTGTTTGGATATTACCATGACTGGCTGTTCCACACCTGCAGGGAAGAGGTCTTTGACTGCAACAGCGGCGGAACGCCGCATCAGCACTGTATGGACACGCTGATCGCACAGAAAATCAAAGGAGGCAGTGGCGTATGAAACCAATTTACAGCGGCAAAGTGAGGGAGATTTATGACATCTCGGACCAGCATCTGGTGATCGTAACAACGGACCGAATCTCTGCGTTTGACAGCATATTGCCTGTTCTCATAAAAGACAAAGGAATCATTCTGAACAGACTATCAAATTTCTGGTTTGAAAAGACCAGAACAATCGTCCCTAATCACATTGTCAGTGACAACGTCGCGGACATGCCCTCGTTTTTCCAGCATGATTTTTTCAGGGAACGTACTGTCATGGTGGAAAAATTAAATATGCTCCCCTTTGAATTTGTGGTGCGCGGATATCTCTTTGGAAGTATGTGGAAGGCATACCGTGACGGCGAACCTTTTTGCGGCACAGTGTTTCCTCCCAATTATAAGCTGGCTCAAAAGCTCGGACAGCCAGTCCTGACACCCGCGTTAAAGCATGATGCCGGACATGACGAATACGTAAGCATGGAGGAGATCGCCTCTGAAATCGGAGCCGAAGCGGCAGGACAGATCACGCAAATCTGCCTGAAACTCTATGAGGTCTGCAGCGAATACGCCCGCTCAAAAGGGTTGATTCTGGCTGACGCCAAGTTTGAATTTGGCCGGAACAATCAGGGAGAGCTGATCCTGGCCGACGAGATCTTCACACCGGATTCAAGCAGATATTGGGACGCCGGTAGTTATCAGGTGAGCAGTTCGCCCAGCTCTTTTGACAAACAATTTCTGCGCGACTGGCTTATGAACCATCAAATCAACGGCAAATTTCAATTTGACAAAGTACCGGAAGAAGTCCTGTCCCAAACGCAGAGATTGTATTATGAATGCCTGAACAGGCTTGTCGGTTGAAGGTTTATTTCACAGTGTACATTTTAATTGCAAACAATTGCTTAGTTTTGTGTTTTCCCGTCATTATGGTCCATTACGCCATTTTTTTGTAATTTTATACAGCTCCTTAGCACTACGACGAACAGTACATTTAATGTCTCCTGATCTGATATAGTGGATTTTGGTTCATATTATAGCCGGTTATTCTATGCAATTCCAATATATTTTATAAGTTTGGACAGGATATTTTCAATCTGTTCGCTGTAGTACTAATGTTCCTCTGCTATAAACATCCAAAATCTCTTCAATGATATCCTAAATATGAATCTGCATTGTATCCAGGCATGGTACGGGGCCGACTTGATCGTTCAGCAAAAGAGGCAGCTCTGGAAAACAGGCTTTCCCAACGCGCTCCTGCACCTAATAAACGATATTATAGTAATACGGAATCGTCGATTCCGGTCCTATTCCCCCACCAGACCTAATTTCTTCATATTGCCACCTCAATTTTTGACTACATACACTTGTTTTCTTTTTATAATGATAATTATGGCATTTCTACTTTTTTCTCTAACCAGTATCGATTCTCAGTACTTTGCCCTAATGCATCAAGCGCTAAATCGTAGGTATCGTTTACTTTATCTTTTAATTCCCTGACCTCCTTCTTTAATTCTCTTTGCCCGGTTTTCAAGGCAGATACCTCGGATTCTATCTTGTCAAGCCTGCTATCCATCTTGTCAAGCCTGCTATCCATCTTGTCAAGTCTGCTATCCACCTTGTCAAGCCTGTCATCCATCTTGTCAAGCCTGTCATGGACAGGTTGTAACTTGTTATCCATCAATGTCGCAATTGCCTGCAAGTCTTCGTTTGTCAATGCCATATTATACCACTCCTTTGCTGTAACCCCCGCATGTTATACGATTTTAGGTGCTTGATGTAAGTTTATCACAACTTAGATGTGAAGTCTATTTATTGGTACAAGATACTTTATCATATTTCAAGGACTTGTGCATTGGACGGATAATCCAAATAGACCAGAAAAACCGCCTTCTGCTTAATGACACCATTAATAGGATTGTTTCAGTATATCGTTTCAATGCATTTTCTTGTGTTTTCGTGTTATTAGGTAGTATAATGATTTATGTGATATATAATGTACCCTATAAGGTGGACACGGCAAGAG
>CAJUQZ010000236.1 GCA_910588755.1 uncultured Lachnospiraceae bacterium
GTTTATATGGCCTGTTTTTCTGTTGCATCTTCAGTGAGTTTCCGAGACTACTCATGGTATCTTAGAATAAGCCGTTGTACTTCTCTAACAGCTTTCCTGCAAAATCCTCCATGTCTACCTCATAAGTGCCGTTGTCCACACGCTCCTTGATGGAGCCTACAAGATTCTGGCGCACGTCAGGTGTCGCTGCGAGTGCCCTTTTTGCTGCGGAAGCATCCTGAGCCGTCGCTGAGAGCATAAGCTGATCCTTAAAGCTTGTTCCTGCTGCCTTCTTCTCAGTCTTGGTCAACTTTTTCGTTCCGTAAATCTGCTGTATTTGATTATAGGCATCTATACGCATATCGGACTCCTCCTTCCCAACTAGTCAATTATTTATGTTATCAGTTCTTTTATACTTAGTTTATCGGATTATTTTTCATTTACTTTATACTTTTTGCAAAATTAATGCGGGATCCTCTCTGACTTGCATGGTCAAGGCGCAATGCGATGCATCTTTAAAATCCCCCGCACCGTGCGGAGAATATAGGGCTTGAGCTCATCGATGCCCACCGGCTCGCCATACAGAATCGCGCTGTAGCAGGTGGAACCCACAAGCTCGATGATCATAAACACCATCACCTCAGGATTGTCGAACTGTCCCTCGTCCTGAAACATTGAGTGGTAGATATCATAGAAATCAACCTCGCTGTCATCCCCGGCAATCAGAACATTCTTGAACACCCCCCAACTTAGATTCTTGGAGATAAATCCCAGAAGCGCCTGGTTCTCCACAAGCTGGCCGATAATGTGATCAACCAGAAAGACCACTCTGTCCTCTAATTCCGTAATACTAGTCGCTTTAAGAGCGATGTCTGCTCGTTTGAAGACCTCGCTCGACTTGTGGGCAATCAGCTTGTTCCTGATGTCATATTTGTCCTTGAAATACAGATAAAAGGTTCCCTTTGCCACGCCGGCGGCCTCAACGATGTCCGAGATGGATGTCTTCTGAATCCCCTTGCTCGTAAAGAGGCCAAATGCCGTCTCCAGCAGGGATTCCCGTTTGATCTGTTTGTTTTGGTCTATTTTGCCCATTCGCTATCCCATAATCCATCAAAACTACAAAAAATGCAACAATATCAGTATAGCATCTTTTTTTCGAAACCGCAACCGTTTACATAACTATATTTTCCACGATTTCCGTTTTTTCTATTTAACTGACTGGTACTTATATGATATAATGCTACTATCGCCAGATGCGGTCCACGCCGTCTGTGCAACCCAAAATTTTAACAAAGGATGTGTTTGCGACATGAAAAAACGACTTTCTTCATTATTATATATCTTCTGCACGGTTTCCGCGCTGCTTCTCACTGGCTGCGGCAGTAAGGACCATCATGGCCTGTCCCCCCAAAATCCCACAAGCATTAAGGTCTGGCACTATTACAACGGCGCGCTCGCCACTGCCTTTGACGATCTGGTGTCGGAATTTAACAATACCGTGGGGCGCGAAAATGGCGTCGTGGTCTACTCGGAGAGTATGAGCTCGGTTGGCGACCTTGAAAAGGCATTGTGGGACTCCGCCAATGAAAAGGTGGGCGCGCCAGACATGCCCAATATCTTCCAGAGCTACCAGGACACGGCCACCGCGCTTGACAAGGTGGTCCCGCTTGTCGAACTCGACAACTATATCACGGAGGATGAAAAAAATTCTTACGTAAAGCTTTTTCTCGACTCGGGGTGCATCGGTACAGATAAGAAATGGAAACTGTTCCCCATCGCAAAATCCACAGAGGTCCTAGTCCTCAACAAGACCGACTGGGACAGATTCGCCGCTGATACCGGTGTATCAACGCAGGACCTTTCCACCTGGGAGGGACTGACAGACACAGCCGCACGCTATTATGAATGGTCGGGCGGAAAGGCTTTTTTTGGCCGGGATGCCTTTGCAAACTATCTGATTATCGCAAGCTCCCAGCTGGGACATGAGATTTTCCAGGTGTCGGACGGCCGGGAAAGTCTTGACTTTGATAAGGAAACGATGCGCGTCATATGGGAGCACTTTTATGTCCCCTATGTCAAAGGGTACTTTCGTCACGTAGGACAGTACCGCAGTGATGACGCGAAGCTTGGCGAGATTATCGCACTTGTCTGCTCCTCCTCGAGCGCGGTCTATTTTCCCACGGAGGTGACGCCGGCCGGCGCCCCCTCCTACGCCATTGAGCACATGGTCCTGCCGCTCCCGAATTTTGACCGCACCGCGCCCTATGCTGTCCAGCAGGGCGCCGGCATGGCTGTCACAAAATCAACCGAGGCCGAGGAGTACGCCAGCGTCCTCTTCCTCAAATGGTTTACCGAGTGGCAGCAAAACCTGAAATTCTCCGTAAACAGCGGCTATATGCCTGTCAGTGTGGAAGCCGTGAAAACAGAGAATGTGGACAGCTATCTTGCCGAAAATCCCACCCGCGCCATCGTGTCCGACACGCTCCATGTCGCGCTGGATGAGAACAGCCGTTATATCATGTACACGCCTCCCGCAATCACAGGCGGCACCCGGGCAAGGAGCATACTAGACACCACGATGCCAGCCCTTGCCATACAAGATCGCGCCGCCGTGGAAGCCGGCGCCCCCGTCGAAGATTTTCTGACAGAGGCGCATTTTGAGGAATGGTACGAGGACACGCTCGCGCAGCTTCAGGAGTGCTGCAAAGGTAGTGTCAAGTAATCTATGAAAAACTGAGCTGCAAAAACAGGCTCAAATG
>CAJUQZ010000237.1:0-1652 GCA_910588755.1 uncultured Lachnospiraceae bacterium
ATCTACGAAAAATATATCCAAGGACTGTAGATTACGCTAAATCGGAACGGCAGTTCCGTGTGAACGGCGCAGCCGTTCCGTTCCCAACGGCGCATCAGCGCCGCTCTCTATTTATCGACTTTATCACACTGGCTCACGCATACTCCGTCCATTCATTTCAAGACGGTAAGAATGCTTTTTGTCAGTGATACGGGCAAGGCAGGCATCTGCATAGGTTCCGTCTGAAAACATATCAAACCAGAACTTGATTGGAAACTGTGAAATAAGGATTGTAGATTTACGTCCATCCCTTGCATCTATTACTTCGAAAAAATCCCGGCATTTATCCAAATCAAGCGGCATAAGTCCGAAGTCATCCACTGCCAGCAAATCTATCTTTGCCAGCTTCTGGATGTATTCCAGATAGCATCCTTTAATCCGCGATTGTTCTAGCTCGCCCATAAGGATACTGGCCCTGATGTACCGCACAGTTTTAAACTGACGGATTGCCGAAATACACAAAGCATTACTCAGATATGTTTTCCCACTGCTGGTCAGACCGGTAATCAACAGGTTCCGGCCTTCTTCCACCCAATGGCAGGTATTCAGCCTCTCGATGGATGCCGTATCCAGCATACGTCCTGGATCATAGATGGATTCATCCAGATCTGCGGCTGGATAACGTAGTTTGGCCTGCTTTAGGAACCGTGAAAATTTCTTGTCGTAACGGTTCTGCCATTCGGTATTGACGATCTCAATGATTCTGTCCATAAATGAGGCGAGATCCGCATTAGGATCCCTGAGTTGGTTCTCTAATGCATCTGCCATACCGGAAAGCTTCATCTGACGGATCCTTGAAGTGACTTGCAGCTCCTCTTTTGTAAACGCATCTTTTGGAGGCATCATTTGTAAAAATCCCTCCCTCTGATGTTTTCATGTACAGGCATCTGTCCGGTTTGGCATTTCCCATATCTTTCATTACGTACTGTATTGAGTACTTTCTTGAAATAGGTATATTTGCATGCATTTGCCTTTACACAACGTTCAGCTGCCTCTTCAACGATTGTATGGGAAATGTTTTTGCAGCTGTGCAGGATCCCATTACAGCTGTTGTAGGCCTGCTCCTCGTGTTTTGCTGAACGCAGGATACGGTCAACCAAAATCTCCATATATTCTCCATATACAGATGACCAGCGTCTGTAGTAAGCGCCATCCTTGGAATTTAGCTCCTTGTAATACTGATGATTCGCCGGCATATGGTTCTCTTCGGTAATATATAGCGGAAAGGTTTTATAAGACCGGGCATGCCTGCAGATCAGTTTATTGTTTTTATCGCATATCCTGACTTCGCTTATGGTGGCTTTGAGAACAGCCGGTTCTTTCAGATATCTGTATGGTACGGAGTAGTAATGCCCATCATACTCAAGATGGTAATTATTTGGCACATGCAGGAAATATTTGTAGTCACATAAAGTATAATTTGCACCGGGCAGGGACTTCATATGCGGTTTGTCGTATTTGGTATATGCATCTTTCCGGGTAAACCGAATGTCGGATTTCTTTTTAAAATTCCTCTGATTGATCCCTGAAACAAGCTCCATAATCCGGTCATTTAGCATCGACAAGTCGGTAAATACACTTTCCTTCAGCTTTTCGACTAAATGTATCTTGAG
>CAJUQZ010000237.1:1662-2643 GCA_910588755.1 uncultured Lachnospiraceae bacterium
CACGGTTGCTTTTCCTTTCGGTTTTCTTGGAGGCGGCGGCAGTACAATCGTATCGTAAAACTCTTCAAGATCCGCAAAAGCAGAATTTAGGATCAATTCATCCTTTGTATGTCTGGTGACTGCTGTTTTTAAATTATCCGGAACGAGGTATTGTGGTATCGCATCATAAAAGCTTAGTGCATGGACAACGCCCGAAATAAAGTTCGGCAATTTTTCATCCATAAAAGCCTCCGCATAAATGCAACTGCTAAACCCGAGGGTGGTAGTAAAAAGATGGACTTTATGGATTTCCCTTGTCTCCGGATCGACAAGAAGCTCCGGTTGGTCGCCAACCCAGTCGATATACATCTTTTGCCCTGGAATCCGTTCTACTGGCATGGAGGCGTTCCGGCTGCCATAATTCTCTTCCATAAATCGGCGGTATAAATGATAAAACTGTGACTGCTGATATCCATCTGGGTGTTGCTCCTTGTATTCCAACCACAAGAATCCCAGATCCGCATTTTTCCCCATGGCGATCATACGGTCATGGATTGCTTCAAAATCAGGGAGAGGAATATCTTGATGGCGGAGATTTTCTGGCGGATAAAATGCCTTCTCCACTTTTACAGGTTCCGTCCTCTTCAAATCATCAAGAGAAAGTCCTAATTCTTTAAAGCGTTTCATAATGAGCGTCACTGTACTGGATCCGATGGAATAACGCTTTTGTACAGTGGTGTAACTCTGTTTTTGTAGGCGTAGTTCTACAACGCCGATAATAGTAGTGTAACTTTGCATGACATGCTCCTTTCTTTACACTCTGATCTGCTTGTTCCATCTCAAAGTATAAAGAAAGATACGCCGTTTGAAGCGGAATGAGCACGCCGTTACTGTGGAATGATTACGCCGTCGGAAGCGGAATGGCTACGCCGTTCGTGCGGAATTTGCAATCTAGCACTTGTAGTTCCTATTCACAGAGATTCTATCTCGTTTAATGAGAAC
>CAJUQZ010000238.1 GCA_910588755.1 uncultured Lachnospiraceae bacterium
TGCAAAGGCTGGTATTCAGCAGGAGATTCGTAAAAGAGAGCATTATGAAAAGCCAAGCGTAAAACGTAAGAAAAAGTCTGAAGCAGCTAGAAAGCGTAAATATAATTAATGTTAATTAATTGAATCAAAATCCTTGGCTGTGATATTGCCAGGGATTTTTGCGTATGTGTGGAGGAGTGAGGGGATTGGAAAAATTATCGATATGGATGAGCAGATATCAGTTCGCAGGGTATGATTTGTATCATCTTGTGGCGTGTTTCTTTCTGTTCAGTATCATTGGCTGGATGGTCGAGTCGGTCTATATTTCGTTTTGCAATAAAAAGCTTACGAACAGGGGGTTTATGACAGGACCGTTTTGCCCGATTTATGGTGTCGGTGCGACGCTGGGTTATATTTTGCTGCACCCGTTTGCCCACAATATTGTGGCGCTCTATGTTCTCGGGGCACTGCTTGCGACCGCGTTTGAGTTTCTGGGGGCAAAGCTCATGATGAAGCTCTTTGGCGAGGTGTGGTGGGACTACAATGACAAGTTTTGCAATTACAAAGGTATGATCTGTCTAGAGAGCACGCTGGCGTGGGGGCTGTATGCGGTGATTATCATAACGTTCTTGTTTGAGAAAGTCATAAGTTTTGTGGACAGATATCCCAAGTCGTGGGGACTTCGGACAATCACGCTGGTATTTGCGATGACCCTAGTTGATTTTGGCTATCATTTTGCTATGTCGGTGAAGATTAACGAGGAGACGAGAGAAGGTCTGTATGACTTTTGTCACAGGTGGATTGGACGGTAGTTTTTTGAATAGTATAGGAGCTGTATAACACATCAAGCAGGGAAGTGTTCCCTGCTTGATGTGTTATCGGCAGCAATGGTTGCCTGCTGTGGCAAAAAGCTGGTAAATTTGACTGAAAAGGCATATAATACCACGGTCAGGCATAGATTTCATATAAGTAAGATATGAGGTCTGCTTTATGAAATCTGTCAGAAAAAAAATATATAGAATTATAGCGGCGGTGTTGCTTATTGCGGTTTTGGCCGGGAACACTGCTCTTGCAGAGGAAACGGCCGAAAACACAACCATCAACTCCTCAGCTGTCAGTCTAGAGTCGCCGTCGGCCGTCTTAATGGAGGCGTCAACAGGCACAATCCTGTTTGCAAAAAATCCCGATGAGATGCGAAGCCCGGCGAGTATTACGAAGATAATGACGCTGCTTCTCACGTTTGAGGCGCTTGAGAAGGGCAGAATCCGGCTGGAAGATGAGGTGCTTACAAGCGTTTACGCCAAGTCGATGGGCGGCTCACAGGTCTTTCTCGACGAGGGTGAGATACAGACGGTGGATACGCTGATCAAGTGCATCACAGTGGCGAGTGGCAATGACGCCTCGGTGGCGCTTGCAGAGTATGTAGCGGGGAGTGAGGCGGAGTTTGTTAATATGATGAACGACAAGGCCGCCCAGCTTGGCATGACAAATACACACTTTCTGGATTGCTGCGGGCTAAGTGCGGATAGCGCGCACCATACGACTGCAAGGGACGTGGCAATTATGTCAAGAGAGCTTGTCACAAAATATCCGCAAGTATATGAGTATACGAAGATCTGGATGGAGGATATCACGCATGTGACCAGCCGCGGCAGCGAACCCTTCACATTGGCAAGTACCAACAAGCTGCTCAAACAGTACCAGTGGACGACTGGATTAAAGACGGGCTCGACAAGTGTGGCAAAATACTGTTTCAGTGCCACGGCAACCAAGAATAACATTGACCTGATTGCGGTCATCATGGGGGCGCCCGACCCGAAGGTGCGGTTTTCGGAGGCACAAATTTTGTTGGAGTATGGTTTTGCTGTTACCAGACTCTATGTGGATGAGAATAAGCAGGTACTAGGTGACATTCCGGTGGCAAGGGGCCGGGCAGACAGACTCGCTGTGGAGCCCCAGGGCGTATTCCGTTATCTCGACGTTACGAGCGCTGATTTTAACCAGATTATGAAGCAGTACCAGTATGCTGACAATGTGACAGCACCTGTCGAGAAAGGGGCAGAGGTCGGGTGTATCATCTACAGCTTAGAAGGCAGGGAGATTGGCAGAATGCCAATCGTAGCCGCGGAGCCTGTAGAGAAGGCATTTTTTGTGGACTATCTAAGGAGAGTTATAAACAAATATATCATATAAAAATTGCGTGCAGGAGAAAACAGGGAATATGCAGGATATGTTAGGAACAATCATACTGATTATCGGAATAGCAGGCGCTGCGCTTCTGGCAGTTGGAATCATAGATGGGAACCGGTTTGTGACTGTGCGGGAAGAGTTTTCGATTCCCGGTCTGTCGAAAACGTGCAGGTTTGTGCTGATATCAGACCTGCACAATAAGGTGTACGGTGATCAAAATGACCAGTTGATTGCAGCTATAGGCAGGATCCATCCTGATTTTATCATACTGGCGGGTGATCTGGTCACATC
>CAJUQZ010000239.1:0-1805 GCA_910588755.1 uncultured Lachnospiraceae bacterium
CCCTTACTTTTTCCGATTGCCAAAAATACGCCAATTTCATGTACCCTGCCTTTCAGCCAAAAAAGAAATACAAGAAAAATAATGACTGCGCCTGAAACAGCGACTAAAATAAGTATCATGGTACTCATTTCATCCAGATCACCAAAATTTTCCGCCATCGTATCGCTCATCCCGGTATTATCAATAAAATCATAGCGTTTCCAGTCAATGTCAGCCTTTTTGATCTGCTCCTTTACCGTTTCATACTCATCCACATTTTCTACCCAGAATGTCGCATACTGATATAATGGATCTCCCTCACATCCATCCGGTTTCTCAGGAAAACGCAGATCTGTCATGATGATATTCTCGCTTCTATAACTGTCCCCATACATGATTGGAGTCATTTTATGAACCGTATCATAAATTCCGACTATCTGGGCGCTATAAACTTTAGATGTCTCACGCTCCTTACAGTTATTAAATTCCAGTTTATCCCCAACCGTCAACCCGTTTAATTCCGCCAGCTCCCTTGATATGACGCATACATCTTTATCGTTCGATGTAATCATACGTCCCTCGTTTACTTCTATGTTCCCGTTCTGCACGTCAAAATCCAGCCGCATTTCCATATTCCCCCGCAGTGACACGCCCAACAGGTCTGAATTCTGGTCTACATCCGGATCTTCAATCCGCATAAAATTCACAGGATTGACAACGATGTTTGCTGTGGTAATATTATATTCCGCAATCCCTTCCTGCCCTGCAAGCGTTTCAATATCCTCCATCTGAAGGGTTTCAAAAGAGTTGTCATGCCATATCATCCAGTCCCCAGATTCAAGCTGCTCTATGTGCGATCCATCCACGCTTCCATTCTGCCCTCCCAATTTTTCTATTGCCGCAGCCGTCCTGTCACGCCTGTTTGCTTCATTTTCTTCCATCCGAAAAGATGCTCCAAGCGCCTGTTTCCCTTCTGTCTGCGTCTGTACATTTGCTGATTTGCACGCCCATCCGGCATAAATCAGACAGGATGTTACAAACACAATACTGAAAAGCAGGATTGTCTTTGCCCGCTTTCTGACCAGACAGCGTATGCTTAACCCTAAGATGCCCATATTATCCCTCCATTTCTGATAAAATTTCCTTAACAGGTTTTTTTACACATGGGAAAATAGCAATTCCCGTCAGTATCACGACGCCGACCAACCCGATACATAAGACCAGCAGCATCCAGCCTAATGATAATTCCGGTGTCATACTGTTCCCCTGCATGATAGCCAGACCGTTACTGATTTGTGGCAATAAGAGTTTTGTTACAATTATTGCGCTGGCAAATGCAACAAAATAAATAAACATTCCTTCCAGTATCATCTGCAATAAAATATTCATTTTTGATATGCCAAGACTGATAAAAACGGCAATCTCCGTTTTTCGGTTCCGCATCCACATTGCAAGCAAAAGACCAGTTACGATACTGCCTGCAGCTACAGTTAAAATAAAGATTAAAAACGTGATTCTCCCTGTCTGTCCAATCATCATCTTCAGCTTTTGGTAGGTGTTGTCCGTCATCCCAATAGCCACCCCGTCCCAATACATTTTTTCCAACATTTCCTTGGTATCTGTTAGCCGCACCGGATCATTCACATATACTGCCGCCTTTACAAAACTGTTTACATCGGACAGACTGTTTACAAAATCTGCCGTTCCATAAATCTGGTTTTCAATACGGTTCACTACCTGCACATTTTCTGTCTGGCTGCGTTCTGTTCCGGACAGGAACAATCCGGCAACAACCGATTCCCGTTTCTTTCCATCCACCGCTTCAA
>CAJUQZ010000239.1:1815-2456 GCA_910588755.1 uncultured Lachnospiraceae bacterium
ATCACCCGTCTGAATTCCGTTATGCTCTGCCAAAAACTGGTTGATTACAATATCTTCGCTTTCCTGCGGATAGCGCCCATCCGTAAGCCGATATACTTTATCCGCAAACGGACTGTCATTTTCCAGTTTGTCGTACCCATGAACAGTAAACACAGTTTCAGAACCTTCACTGCCCGAAAACGGGATACAGGTTGTGGAAATAACCTGTATCTCCGATATGCGGTTGATCCAGTTTACATCGGGGATATTTTCTATTGTCTGCATATCCTTTTCCCCAAAAGGGCAGTTTACATCCATGCTTTCCAATGTGATTTTACTTTCTGCATTTTTTCGGAGTTCTCTTTCCAGTTCCAGAGTCAATTTCCGTATTCCCAATGCACCTAAAACCATGCAGTTAATAACAAGAAACAGTAACAGCAATAAGACAGATTTCATCTTTTTTCTCCGAATATAGCAGAGCGCTCTTGTCAAACAATCCATCTTAACCTCCTACTGCCATCTTGTGATTACAACCTTATCAGCAATCCAATTTTTATCATCCTGACAAGTGCCGAATATATTGACATCTGTTTCTTTCTTGACACTATTTTTGTCAGTGTCCTCTCTCGAAATTTCTGTCTGCGATCCCATGCTGAAATATA
>CAJUQZ010000240.1 GCA_910588755.1 uncultured Lachnospiraceae bacterium
CTCCTCTACTTTTGCCCAATCTGACATATGCATCTTTTGAGGTTTCAATCAAGTGTAGAAATTTTTCTTCACGGACCTGCAGTGAGGGGGACCTGGACATGAAAAAACTTCTGTATATATGCATATGTCGTATCATTGTACTTGTTGTATTTTATACTATATAAGATAATACTATATAGTATAAATGTCAACAGGGAAGTTGAGCAGTATTGCAGGCAGTCTTCTGATATACGGGAATCAGGTTGAAAAATCATGTTGATACACCAGCTTTTTATGGTATAGGAAATTCCTCCGCTTATTCGAGTCCGCGAAGCGAATCTCGCAAAGTTATTTGCGAAGCAAATTACTTTTTTTACTTGGCGAGTTAAGTCAGAGCCGGGGATATGCCTTAATCGCGGTAAGCTGCTCTGACATGGAGGATTCGTGTGAGACTATGAAACAATAAAGAAAAAACTTTCGCTAAAAACAGGCTAATTATATTAATAAAACAGACCGATATACTAATATCAGTATCTATCTGAATTCGGATGCAGGGAAGCACTACGAAAGGAAAGGAAGCCTATGGTTATTAAACACAATCTTACAGCGATGAATGCAAATCGCATGTTCAATTTGACAAGCACAAGTCAGGCAAAATCTACAGAGAAATTGTCTTCGGGATATAAAATTAACCGCGCCGCAGACGACGCAGCGGGATTATCCATTTCGGAGAAAATGCGCAGGCAGATGAGAGGTCTCACGCAGGCATCCGCCAATGCTGCGGACGGTATTTCCTGTGTGCAGACGGCGGAGGGCGCGCTGAATGAAGTTCATGATATGCTGCAGCGTATGGGTGAACTGGCGGTGAAAGGAGCCAATGGTACACTGACAACGGTGGACAGGGACTACATCAAGATGGAAGTCAGACAGCTGATGAGTGAGATCGACAGGGTACAGTCTACCACGACTTTTAACGAGCAAAAGCTGCTGGATGGTTCTTTTTCAAACAAAGGACTGCAGGTGGGGGGCGGAATCCGGCCAGCATATCGGTATTACGATTCGCAATATGTGCACCAACGATCTGATTGCCAGTGCGCTGGCGAAAGGACTCTGCTACCAGACCAATGACGGTACGCCGTTGTGCTCATCACAGGATGCCAAGCCCACAGGGAATGAAAAACCTGACGGATATTATTATCAGGCGCCTTTTCCGGGTCTTACTACACATGCAAAGATAGGACATGTAAATTTGAATACCATCGGGCAATGGCAGGTACCGGGACATTCACACCTTTTAGCAGCGTATGACCTGACAGTGTTTCACAGTTTTTCCTACAGTTCTATCACAGATGAAAATGTGAAAGGCAGGCTTACCACAGATTACAGCTCTCTCTGGGGTCCCACAGGAGGCACAGAGGAGGCTTTATCGGATAAAGATCCGGATATCCGTCATTTCCAGGCATTGAACGTTTTTGCAAAAAGCGCGATCTTTGACGTGTCGGAAGAAAGATCCAAGCTGGGTGCCATACAGAACCGTTTGGAGCATACGATCAGTAATCTGGATAATATTGAAAATACCACATCGGCCGAGTCATCCATCAGGGATACGGATATTGCCACGGAGATGGTACGGTATGCCAACAACAATATTCTTGCACAGGCAGGACAATCCATGCTTGCGCAGGCGAATCAGAGCAATCAGGGAGCGCTGTCTTTGCTGCAGTAGCATAGAAGCGTTTTCGGAAAACAGACAGCAGTATGACAGGGCGCATGGTGATCAGACCGTGCGCTCTCATTTTTGGTTTGCAAATAAGCAAAGTCAGAAGGACTGGTTATCAAGCGTCATGTTTGTATATAAGACTGATGATCGGGACTGATGACGAGCAACATGAATTCGGGCTGCGAAGCAGGTTCCGTAAACAGGCTTTGGCTGTTCCGGTATACTGCTTAGGGACTTGTAGGTAAAGGCGAAAACGGATATAATGGTAGGGAAACGGCGGCGCTACAGTATATCATTGACATATGATGTACTGGCGGCGGAAATATAGAAAGAGGATAACGGGAGAATGGACGGACAAATGGTTCGAAAAAAGAAAGTAAAAGCAGTGATTGTGTCACAGAAGCAGATCGCGGAACAGATCTATGATCTGTGGCTTGAAACAGAACTGGCGCAGGATGCCCGTGCGGGGCAGTTTGTGGCGGTGTATCCGCACAATGCCGCAACGCTGCTGCCAAGACCGATCAGTATCTGTGAGAGGGATACAGAGCGGGGAGCGCTTCGC
>CAJUQZ010000241.1 GCA_910588755.1 uncultured Lachnospiraceae bacterium
CTTCTGTCCATTTACACATTTCGTATTTTGTGTTCGCCTCTATCCATATATGTACTTTGCATTCCGCGTTCGCCTCTATCCATATATATATACTTCATATTTCGTGTTCACCTCTGTCCATTTGCACACTTCTTATTTCAACCAACACTTGCCAAGATGATGTCTTATTCAATATACATAACTGATCGTATATGAACTTCCTGCTGTCCCCAACATCATATGTCCTGAACACAATAGACCACTCCACCTGTACAACAAAATACATTTCCTCATAATGCCACTCCACCTGTACAACAAAATACATTTCCTCATAACACTATTCCATCTGTATAACAAAATGCATTTCCTTGTAATCATCGACATCCGCCCGCTGTACTACTATATTTATGCTGTTTTCCACCTGGGCATTCCGCAGCACATTCATGTAATCCGCGGCATTTCTGATATCACGTGAACCGACCTTTACCAGGATATCGCCCTTCTGAATTCCCTTCAGCATCGCTGGTGAATCCATGTCGATATCAACAATATACGCTCCCTGCGGTATCCCCAGCTCCGCTCTTATCTGTGCGGAGACATCCTGTGCATAGATTCCTAGATAGGGGATATGCTCGCCGTTGGAGAGCTTTGAGATAAGCCCCTTCAATTCAGTAATTCCTATTGCCGAGAGGAGATTTCTGGTGTCCTCATGGTTGTGGCTATTATCAATGATGCCTATGACCTCGCCGCTCATATTGACGAGGATACCGCTTGGCCCTGTGCCCGCATAGATATCCGTTGTCATCATTTTATATTCGCTGTCCGCCATCGTGATGACATTATCCTTTGACGTAACCATACCGTAGCAGACGGTATCCCTATACCCAAAGAGATTGCCCGCTGCAATGATAGGTGCTCCTGTCTGGCCTGATGTGATGGAGCTTCCAAGCACTGCGACCGCGATCGCATCCAGTGTATCACCACCTATATCCTTTAAGTCAACTGCCAAGACTGCCAGATCTGTATTCTGATCATACTGCTTGATCTCAGCGTCGGCACCAGCACCGTTACAAAAGCTGATCCGCACTGTCTCTGCGCCATCCAGTGAAGATTTCCTGCTCAGTATCAGAAGCTCCCGGTTATTGTTTGCAATGATGACGCCTGCCGTCGTTCCCTCGCTCTGGTCTGTGTTGTTGAACCAGTCCACATCCGAGTGCACGGCCGTGACTGTCACCATGCTTTTCTGAACCTCGCGGTAGATCCTATACAGCTCCTCATACTGTGTCTGATATGGCTTTAACGGTTCGGCTGGTATGGTTTCCTCCTCGCCTGCGCTCTCAGTGCCTATCGTCCCTGTATCAGCTTCCTCCACGCCCAAATCTTCCTGGCCGTCTGGCCGGTCCTGATCGCCTGCGTGCTCCTGATCCATTGGGGAAGTGCTGGAATACTCCTCTTTTGTGGTATCCTGCGTATCCGTGTCTGTCTCCCTGACATGGTCATCCCCTGCTGCATCGTCCGTCCCAGGCACTGACGCGCTGCTCTCCTCTGGCGCCTCCTCCCCGGTTGTTGTCCCCTCTGTGAGCATATCCTCCGGAAGCATCTCATTTTGTTCCTGCGGAAATGTAACCACCTCCGGTTCCTCCTCGGGATACAGCCAGTTATTGAGAACAGGCTCTAACAGCAAGAAGGACAGACAGGCAAGCAGCCCAAACAGAACTGCCATAGAAGCAGTGATAATCGTTCTCTTTAAAAGCCTCTTTTTATCAATTGGCCGTTCCTTGATTCTTTCCTGCAGAAATTCAAAATCACTTGCAGCCTCCACCTGTTCATTTTTATTTTGCGGCCCTGTCGTTTCATCTGCCGTGTTTTTTTTCTTCATTTTACAGTCCATCCCCTCTCTTGTGCGCCTCTTTCCTTTTCATAGTATAGCTGATAGAATTTCTATGGTCAATGCATTTTCCCTGCTGTCTGGAATTTTGACAAAAATTTCACATTTATACTACGCAAAAATACCTTGTAGGAATTGAAAAATAATGATAGAATATCCTTTGTATAAGCACATTTTTCAACACGGACGATAAAGAGGACAAATTATGAAAAAATTAACAAAACATTTTTTATGCTGTGCACTTACAGCAATGATGGCTTTCGCAAACCACGTGGAGATGACTGTGTATGCCGCGGAGGAAAGTGCGCAGACAAAAAAATCGCAGTCACAGGATTCGCTGGCAAAGGAACCGCAATCACAGGATTCGCAGACAAAAGAATCGCAATCA
>CAJUQZ010000242.1:0-1277 GCA_910588755.1 uncultured Lachnospiraceae bacterium
CACTTCATCAAGAACCGCCTGCAACTGTTCATACTCTGAAATGTCATGCTCCGTTAGGAAATTCAAAGTCTTTGCCGCCTGCTTCAAGTTGTGTATCTTCGCCCACTGTTCGTAGCCTTTGCTTTCCGCTGCCTTGATACTGTTCTGAATGTCTATGAGCATGGAAACGCCCGCTTTTTCCTGCCTTAACGCTTTCGGCTTCGCCCGGTATGTCCCGGCAATCCTCTCCGTTATGGCTTCCACGGTGTAGGCTTCCCCAAGTGTCTTAGAACGGGTAAAGCGTTCCTGCCCCGGCGCACGGAACGAAACGAACTTCCCCTGCTTTATCTCATAGCCCGCCGCGTCCATGAGCCGCAGGAAATCATCAAAATCTTTCGCTTTTGGTATGGTAATGTCTATCAACGCTTTCAGCTTTGCTTTCCAACTTGTCCCCTTGCGTTCAGCGTCCCATTCCGCATACTTCTTTCCTTTGTCCTGCCCCGGCGTGACGACTGACAATCCATGTTCCTTACACAGCCTGTCGCTCTCATTCCGTATCTGATAATAGCTTTTCTTGTTGGAAACGTACTTGCGGTGTGTCGCAAAATCGACCGCACAAAATATGATGTGGTTATGGATATGCCCCTTGTCTATATGGGTAGTCAATACATACTCATATTTACCGCCAAGAACCTTGTCCGCAAGCTCCTTTCCTATGCGGTGGGCTTCCTCATAGCTGACCTCTCCGGGCGCAAAGGACTGTATCAAATGGTGTCCGAGGTTGTCCCCCTTGTCCCTTGCCTTTGACAGCGTAAAGCCAAACTCTATATCTGCCGTCTGATACGAGCAGCCATAGGAGGAAATCAAAATCTGATTGTCCGTCTTGTCGGGATTGCAGATATAATCAATCGCCTTATTCAGCGTAGTTTTGATAGGGTGTATCTTTGTAACTGCCATATCTTTTCCAATGCCCCCTTTATTTCCTCTAAGTCCTCTTTGTAGGCGTTCCCGGTGGAGTTGACCCGCTTTGCTATCTGGTTCACATTTACGCCGACTTTCTGTATTTCTGCCGTCTGCTCCTTGACTGCCGTATAGTCCAACTGGATAATATAGCCGTCAATCGCCATTTTCCGTAAATAAGCCCCCAAGTTGTCCGTTTGCAGCAGCTTCATTTTTTCCTCAATCAATATGCGCTCCTGCTCCGTCACATAAAATTTTAACTGGATAGCCCGCTTTCTCTCTGCCATAGCCCCACTTCCTTTCCGTTTTTCTAAGAGGGTAAAACCCTCTGCAATCAA
>CAJUQZ010000242.1:1287-2201 GCA_910588755.1 uncultured Lachnospiraceae bacterium
GTATGTTGGATACCTGTGCATATGCTTGCTATTCTTCCCCCTATTACCTACTACGGGAAAAAATCAAAAAATGGCAACCTTTTAGAAAAGTTTTTGAAAATAATCAAAAGAAAAGAGGGAAGCCGATTTTTTATGGCTTTCCCTCTTGACTGACCCATAAGCGGGAACGGGCGGCGGGGGCAAGGGCGGGCGTTTTTTGCCCGTGCATTTTACCCTTGCGGCTGCCGCCTGTTCCTGCTACCCGTTGTCGTCTGATAACTTCGTGATTGTTATTCTGTTTTCCTCACAATCCACCTGCAACCTGTCCCCCACGCAGAAGCCGAGAGCCTTTAGCCATTGCCCCTCAAATTTTATCTGCGGGATAGTCTGGTAGGATTTGTTTGTCGCCCCGTACACTTTTAGTTTCCTGCTTTTTTCTTCCATATCCCCCCTATGCTTCCGCTTCCCGGCACTCAATTTCAAATACGTTGCCGCCGACCATAATTAACTGAAATGTGTTTGCCGTGTCGTCTGGCTTGATGTCTGCCAAAATGTCACTATCCAAATCATTTAGAATGTCAAAGAGCCAATCCTTAAAATCATCAATCCCCATTTCCTTTATCTCCTTTCGTGAATTGTGTAGTGTCATTATACGAACACTATTATAGAGCTAATTTTACATGGATAATTGACTTTATACAAGTACCAATCTGAAAAAAGGCAGGCGAAAAAATGATAAAATATGACCGTCTTTGGGAAACCATGAAAGAAAAGGGCGTGACGCAATATGACCTCTACACATACCACAACGTAAACCGTTCCCAACTGGATAGATTGCGGAAGAATAAAAACGTACAGACCAACACCATAGACAGACTATGTAGTGTCTGCTGATTAACCTACACAAGCAGGTAACCAGCCCTCCCTATAGTTTA
>CAJUQZ010000243.1 GCA_910588755.1 uncultured Lachnospiraceae bacterium
TATTAATAAATATAGCCACTACATATTGACTTTTTGTAGTGGTTGTAATATAATGTATATATAGCCACTATTGGAAGGAGAAAACGTTATGCCTACTATTGTTAAACACTTCGATAAAAAATCAGGAAAGACCCGGGTTTACGAATCTACTCCCCACTATGACCCTGTTACCAAGCAATCAAGACCGAAGAGGAAATATCTTGGTACCCTCGATCCCGAAACAAAGGAATTGATCCCATCTTCCGGTCGCAGGGGCAGAACAGCATCTTCGAAAAATGTTACCACCACGGAAGTAGATACCGCTTCTGCAAGGAACAGAGATTTTCAAAAAATCATTTCCGAAAAAGAAACAGAAATCGCCTCTTTACAGTCTGAGGTGAAAACCCTGAAAGCTACTATCAGGGCATATGAAAAAGTATGCGCTTCCATCTCCAATACTTTAAGAAAGGCCCCTGTGATCTATGATTAAATATACCGGCGATCTGCGCTGTGACTTTGAAAAAGCAACGGCAGAAATCACGAAACTTAAAGACCGCATCCTGGGATACCAGGAGCAGACAGCTTCACTACGGGCTTCAGTTAAGAGCCTTAAGCAGTCCAACGATTTCCATAAAAAGAATTATCAGGAATCCCTCGCTGAAAAAGATGCCATTATCAAGGAACTGCAGAACCGTCTTGCCCATGCGGAGGCTCTCCTTAACCATGATGGCAGCAATACCGGTACCCCAACATCGCAGACACCGATAAATAAAAACAAGGTTATCCCAAACTCCCGCCGCAGTTCAGGCAGGAAGAAAGGCGGACAGCCTGGACATCCCAAAGCAGCCCTTGAAGCGCCGGAGGAATCTGAGATCACAGATACCGTCGGGCACCCATTACAGGACGATGAATGCTGTCCAAAATGCGGGCTTACAGACTGCGCCCCAACCGGCGAGTCCGAAGTTAAATTTGAATACGATGTACGCATTAAAGTCGTTAAGATCAAACACGAATTCTTTTATTACGAATGCAGCAACTGTGGCACTGTATTCCGGTCACAGATACCCCCAAACCTCAAGGAGAAGGTTCAGTATGGCAGCGGATTGCAGGCTTTTGCTTTATCACTCACAAATACCGTCAATGCCGCTATGAACAAAGCATCCATGTTTCTTGCCGGAATCACCGGCGGTGAATTAATGCCCTGTGAGGGATACATTGCGAAACTCCAGGCCCGTGCCGCAAATGGGCTCCGCCAGTTTCGCCAGGATCTGAAGCTTGTCCTGATCACAAGAAAGATCGTTTACTGGGACGACACGGTCATCTTCATTCTTGCGCAAAGAGCATGTTTCCGATTTTATGGAGACGAGTCCATTGCCTGCTATACAGCGCATGCACACAAAGACATGGAAAGCCTTGATGACGACAATGTACTGAATCTCCTGACATCGGATACCAAAACCATGCACGACCATAACACCGTAAACTACAATGACAGGTACAGCTTTGAGAATATCGAGTGTAATCAGCATCTTCAGCGTGACTGCCAGAAGAATACGGATGATACCTGCCATCAATGGTCTGATGATCTGAAAAAGCATATCAGCGCAACCATCAGGGATCGCAATGATGCCATAGCCCGGGGCGAGGGTTCTTTCAGCGAAGCCTGCATAAACGAGTTTCATCATAAAATAGATGAATACCTTAAAAACGGATGGAGTGAAAATGAGTCTGATCCAAACAACTACGGGGCATCCTTTGAGCGGACTCTGCTTACCAGAATTGCCCAATACCGCAGAAACTATTTCCTGTGGGTTGAGGATTTCAGTCTGCCGACCACCAATAATCTCAGTGAACGCGGGCTTCGAGGTGTAAAATCCCACATGAAAATATCGGGACAGTTTGAATCAGAGACAGCGGCCGATAACCATGCGCTCAACCGAACATACATCGAAACCTGCCGTCGTAATGGCATAAATGAAATTGATGCGTTGCAACGATTATGCGAGGGGAATCCTTATACGGTTGCCGAAATCTTCTCGGTCTAATCTTCCTAAAAACACATCAGAACATTGAAAGCGGTGTTACAGCTCCGCTTTATTTGTCGTTCCATCAAACCGACTGTGAATAGTAACAATTTTATAAAGGAAGTCACCTGCGGGAGCCTTGACCTGTCCACCGGCCTTATCTGCAGCCTCTCCAGACAATTTTCAGAACAGACAA
>CAJUQZ010000244.1 GCA_910588755.1 uncultured Lachnospiraceae bacterium
CCGGACTGTTTGGAATCACTTTGATTGTTACCGCATAACGAAAAGAGACATTCATGATTGTTTTTACCTGCTCTGCCACCGACCTTGAGTAGTCTGTCTTGGTATTAAACAATTTCTGAATATCTCCACGGGTAACATCCATCATTTTCTTTTTACCCAGAATGGGAATAATGTGATTCTTTACTATTCCGCAATAATTATAATAGGTTTCATGGCTGTCCGTGCGTTTTTTAAGCTCCTCTTCAAGCCAGAAAAACATAAAATCGGCAACATTCACCTTTGCGTATACAACAAACGTACCGTTATATAGTTCTGCGACGGTCTTCTCTCTTGCCTTATTTGCTTCCCTCTCTGTTTTAAATCCTGACTTCTGCTGTGGCTTTTCACTTCCGTCCGGATATTTCAGAAATACCCTGTAGCCGAAACCGGAGCGCACAGGTATTACCTGTGCCACTCTCCAATCGACATAATTTTTTAAACTCAAATCTAACATGCAGAATCACTCCCTTCCGGAACAAATGTATGATTCATAAACGTAATGATCTGCTCATTCTCATCCATGACTTCACAATAATATTCAAAGGTTGTATTGACACTTGCATGTCCCAACAGGGCAGATATCTTAATCAATGGAACTTTCTGCTCTACTAATATTGTGGCATACATATGTCTCAGCCCATGGACTGTTATGTGGGGCAGACCATTTCTGGAACATAATTTTGACAAGGCGCTGTTCATTGCGGCAGTTGAATGCGGCAGACCGTTTTCCTGGCACGAAATATAATCACGGTCAAAATATTGTTCACCGTACTGCAGCTTATTTGCATCAACCAAAGTTCTCCTTTTTTCGATTTCCTTCGCAACAGCCTCTGGTATCCGCAACCGCCTGTAACTGTTATCCGTCTTTGGTGGTTTCTCTATGACTTCATACGTTTCAATTTTGCTTTCACCCTTTGGAATAACAGGATTGGACGTAATCTGCCTCTGAATGTAGATTGTCCTGCTTTCAGCATCAAAATCTCCAAACTTCAAGCCTGATATCTCACCCTTTCTAAGCCCGCAGAACAGTCCGAGAAGAATCTCCAGATACCATCCACTATTGTAAGCAGCTTTCAAAAGTCTTTTCACATTTGCTTTGTTTAAAATAATGATTGTTGGCTTTTTTCTCGGATACGGCTTTGTCGCAGGTATCGGGTTCCTCTTGATATATTCCTGTATGACGGCCTCTTTCATTGCCATATTCAAAAATTCTCTGGACTTATTGCCAGCGGACTCACATGCCTTTGATACAACGCTCAGCAGGGAATCAAAATACTCCTCATTGGCATATCTCAATTTTATATCCTGCTGCATATTCGGAAGAATCAAATCGTACAGCACATAAGCACCTACCATGCGGGTTGTATTCTCAATCCTCTGTGAAAATACATCCTCAAACCAATAAAGCAAATAATCTTTCAAGTCAACATCTGCATTAGGTTTTGCCGACATCTGATAAGTTCTGGATGCTTTCTTAAATTCTTCCGCGTGTTTGTAATAGCTCGCTTCCGCTTCTGCCTCACTCTGAAAGCCTCCGCGTTTACTGTACTTTACAGAACCATCCGGCTGCAGCAGCTTAACTCTGTGAACCCATGCGTTTCCTTCATAAAAAGCAACCTCTTTTTTCTTTGCTGGCTGTTTCACTAAATCACCTCGCTCATATACCGCCATTCAGCCATTCATCGAATCCTCGCTTCGGTACTCTGAAAAGCTTACCGATTTTAAGGACTTTGAACGGCGGGTTCTTCTGCTTGTACACGTCTTCAAGGAAGGTATAGGACTTACTCTTACCTATTCCAAGCATACGTTGAATATCAGCTGCCAGGTATACCTGCTGATCAACTGCCACTTCATTATCAATATCTATCGCCATTATCTATGCCCTCTCTTTCTCTGTTTTTAGCATCTTTTGCTATCATAAAATATTTTTTGCAGTTGAAGTGGTATTCGTATGGCATTTGATATAAAACCTCTTTATATATCTTATACGCATTGAACATTCCGTTTTTCAACTGTAATTAACGTATTTTTTCTACTTAAACACCACTTTACAAGTTTTTTAATAAAAAAAGTATCGTACAGGACTTTCTGAT
>CAJUQZ010000245.1 GCA_910588755.1 uncultured Lachnospiraceae bacterium
GGTTTATATGTCACATGCTTGTTAGATAGAACGATGAATTTATGGTATTCGTATCTTGTAAATGGAGGTAGATCATATACAGGTATTGAACCTGGACATGGGGATTCCCTGATTGATGGATGTAGCCAAAGAGAAAATGAATTGGGAGATGTAACGGTTGGTGTTTTGGTTTCAATGCTGGAAAAATATTGCCCAACTGCTAAATTTAAAGGCACAGATGTAGATTATGATAAAATATTTAAAAAGCATACCGAAAATTATGGGGATTTTGATATAATCTACTATTTTGATGATGAACTTTACTTAGTGTCTGCTCATTAAGTGGCATTTTAAGCACAAACGCTGAATGTTAGTTCTTTCGGCAGATTTTTCTGCCATTTGTACCTCGAAAAAGCCGAGATCAAATAAGCGCAAAAATAAGCCGCCGCCAGATAGTTCACATTCATCGCGAGGATGGATAATGCAATGGAACTGCGGGTAGTTGTATCCAGCTTGGTTTTAATCAGTCCAAGACCATAGCACCTCTTCGCCAGACTGAATCCTCTTTCGACTTCAATGCGGTCGGTGTTATCCGCATATGCCTGTTTCTTTTCTTCGGCAGATAATGCACGCGGTCGTCCGAGCGCAGGCCCGGAAATACGGATGCCATGCTTTTTACAATAAGCACGATTTGCCCGGTTACGATATATCTGATCAACCAGTATTCGCTCCGGATAATGTCCTGTCCGCTCGCGATACCTGTCGATGGCTCCTGTCAGCACATCGCATTCATTGTATGCATCAAAGCACAGATGCTCCAGCCGGGCTATTCCTCTTCCATCGATGCTCATATCCAACTTGGCGCCAAACTCTACTGGAGATTTCGCCTTGCCACGGACGATTGGGCGGATGTATGGCTTTCTAATGCTGACAATACGGTTCTTAACACTGTGGACTTTGTTATCATACATGTACTTCTGCTGTTCGTACACTTCGCGGATTACCCTTATCCGTTTCAGATGTTTTTCAGTGAATTCGATGTCATCCTGTTCCATGTAGAGATCAATATAGGACAGATCCCGCTTAACGTATTGCAGCTGCTTTTTGACGGCGTGTCGGATTTTTTTACCGGTCCGTTTTTTGCATTTTGCCAGATTCAGATAATCCTGCCTTGCTTTTTGACGATACATTCTCGGCTTGTAATAATTGTATTCGTAACAGATTTCATCAAGGATGGCTTCCAGATTTTCTCTGGCCTCATTTAAAAGATTTACATCCTGAGGATAGGAAATCTGTTGTGGCGCGCAGGTTGCATCCAGAATCAAAGTGCCCCGATTGTCAGTTTCGGAATTGCCGCTGTCCGGATCATCACCCCCGCACGGCGGCGGATTCTGCGGAGAGTTGTATTCTGCTATCATTTCGTTAATTTCTGCCAGGATTTCATCTGTAAGCCGCTTGCGGAATTCTACCAGAAGTGATGGCACAAACGGTATTTTGTCCTGATAGCCGGGAAGTCCAATGAAATATTGATAATACGGATTCTCCCGAATCTGTTCTACCAGTTCTCTGTCGGAATAACCATACTGTTTTTGAATCAGTAAAGAACCCAGAGCTGTCTGCAATGGTTTTGCAGGCATTCCTGTTTCACTTGGAAACAAAGACGCATACTGTTCCTCAATTTCATTCCATGGTATGGTTTCTGCTTTTTTGATCCATCGATTTTTTGGGTTCATTTTTAATCCGATTGGTTGATTAAAATCTGAAAGAGAGAACTGACGGTTTCGATTAAATTTGTACATTTGCGCCTCCAAAGTGCAAGGTTTTCTTTATAAAATATTAAGTTTTCAACGAACCATGAAGGGATATCACAGCTTGCAATGAAAATGGGGGACTGGCTCCACTACTGTTTTGGCTCCCTTGATTTATAATAATCTCAGGCAGGAATAAGTTTGATCGCACCTTGGAGGATTTGCACCCCGTTTTTCAACGTAAATGTTTTGCCCTTGAGTACAGCATATTGTCGCGCCTTTTATGGATAGCACGAGTAGCAAAGTCCGCATTATCTCGGGCAAATCTCCTGCCAGTTCTATTACAAAGGAGATGCTCTGCATGAAAGACCTTCTGGAAATTTCCTGTGGGCTGGATGTCCAC
>CAJUQZ010000246.1 GCA_910588755.1 uncultured Lachnospiraceae bacterium
CAGTTTCTAAAGAACTCTTCGGATAATGTTACTTAATAACCCAAAAGTCGTATAATACACACTAAAAAAATTTAGTGCGTAGACATCCCCAATTTCTCAAGATATAGAGCATCCCGCGCGGTAATCTCCGTGTTCCATCGTTTGTTACGCAGTTCGGACGATACCTTTACCTCTTCCACAGTGTCAAACCATTGTAGCTGAAGATAAACCGGCGTATTCTCCATCCATCTTAACAGTTTCTCTTCAAGGTCAACCGTCTCTTTTGTTCTGATACCATCCTTATTCTGTTTGCCCAGAGTAGGCTTAATCTTACGTAGCTGATCACTGAAATACTCGTAATAACACAGCGATACGAATTGTACAAACATTCTGCCCCGCAAAGTATCTGGACTCCAAACACGGATACGGCTTCCATCCGCATGTTGCTTTTCCGCTTCAAAACAAGCTTCGATGGTCTCCCTTTTCCGGTAGATCCTTAAGCATTCAAAACAGTCTTTCTCCCGGTTGGAGACCAGGGTGAAATAGCCATGATATTTGTATGCCTCCTGACATTCCTTGTCCTTAAAACGAACGGTTGTCTTCTTTCCCCAGGTGCTTATCGACATATACTTTTTTACCTTCTCCTGCGCACTCCTGGAAAGCTCATCTACAGGTATGCCGTCTTCTATCATTGACTTTAATTCCATAAGGTCTGTTTCAAATTCAATCCGGTCTTCCGCCTGCCGTGAAGCATTAAAATAAATGTGAAGATACACCCGTCTTTTGAATCTTTCAACAGCGCCCTTTTCAGCGCCGCTTTTGTGGCTGGCATACTTGCGCACCTTGTCAAAATCATGCATTAACATAACTGTAACACCATGGGTTGTGGGGTCAAACGGACATACACTGTGTATAGAAGAAAGTTCCTCTATACGTGCTTCTATTTCCGGCCGGATCCATTTGATGTTTGTTTTTGCCAGCGTGACAAACCCGAATCCTTTTTGGAGCATCTCAGAAAGGTTAGACTCTGAGTAGTAACCGTTATCTGTTACGATCTCGGCATGATCCACGCCAAGGACAGAAAGTTGTTTTAATGCGTTTTCGATTGACGACACATCAGGCAGGTTGCCCGGCTGTTTGGTAAATGCGATCGGCTGTCTGCTTTCAATAGAATACAGCGTAAGCAGTTTGACCGTCTTCAGTCCGTCTTTTGCTTTGTTGTATCCGTACCGTGCTTCCGGCTGCTGTCCGGAGTAAGTCGATATGGTAGTGGAATCATAAGCAATCGCTCCATGGTCCCCAAGCAATGCACAGCGCTCGTGAAAGAAATTTTGCTGCAGCGATTCATCCAGCCCGATGTCATGGAACAGGGCATGGTATACATCCTCTGATATGCCGTTCACATAGGGAAGCGGATGGGTATACTGCCAGGTCTGTATTCCTGGGAGTGTTTGTCCATTTGTTGCCAGAAGATATCTTGCGAGGGAAATGATCTTCTGGGCGGTCCCGATATCTGTGGATGCATATATAGCTGCATCAATACCGGAAATAAATCCTATATGTCCTATGATATCCATCATTCCAACACGTTTTCTGGAAGCAGATACTTTCTGTGGTTTTATTGGGAGTTTGCTCCCATTAGGTCTTTTTGGGCGTGTAGGCACCTGAATTTTTTCGCCTTTCGGAATTTTAGCGATGAGCTTACTGCTCACAACTTTGTTATATTTTTTAACCGGGTCATACAAGGTCTGACGCTCCATAACGTAGATATCACCGTTCTTCTGCTTAACATTTACACGTGATGTTTTGATCGTACCTGATGGTTTTGCTGGCATAACAATCTCCTTTATTTGAGTGTATATTTATATCTATCATCATTATAATACACACTCAAATAAAATCAAGCAAAAATGGCGTAAAATCGGCACTTTTTTAAGGTTCAAAGGGTGTTATGACCAATTGAAAGAGGTTTTTAGTACATATTATCCTACTTTAGGGTTATAAAGAGGGGAAAGAGATACAAAATGCAGTTGACATAGATACAGAATTAGCTGTATATCCGGGAGAATGGCGATATAAAATTTCTTTTGCATATACGACTAATGGAATCGAGCCGTCAGATATGAAATTTGCATTAAGATATAAAAC
>CAJUQZ010000247.1 GCA_910588755.1 uncultured Lachnospiraceae bacterium
ATATCGGCAAGGCACGGAAAGTTTGAAATCCTATATGCAGCGCCAGTGGAGCCTTGTGGGAGGAATGGCCGGCACGTTCAGGGAGATGGAATGAAAGGGTAACAATGAAAAGGCTGGAACTGTCTGGCTGATTCTAAAAGCAGTGGAGAAGCCGATTGCTGGCAGAATAAAACAAGGGAGAGAAATCGGAGATGAAATTATTTATAATTGAGGACGAAGTTCCTATTCGGAAAGAGTTAACACATTTTTTTGAAAAATATGGTTTTCAATGTGAGAGCAGTGACGATTTTCATGATATAGCACAGCTTGCGCTTGCTTCCGGGGCAGACCTGATTCTGCTGGACATCAACCTGCCTTACCAGGACGGATTCCAGGTGTGCCGGGAAATCCGGCAAAGCTCCCATGTCCCTATCATTGTGCTTACCAGCAGGAACACAGACTTTGACGAATTGATGAGCCTGAATATCGGTGCGGATGATTTTGTATCCAAGCCATACAATGCACAGGTGCTGCTGGCACGGATACAGAAACTTCTTTCAAGGGCTGGCGAAGCACAGGACAGCGTGGTGCTTACCCATAAGGGGCTGACTTTGAATTTATTAAAGGCGGAGATCAGCCATAACGGCCAGAATAAGAAACTTACAAAGAATGAAATGGGAATTTTGCGCCTGCTGATGGTAAACAAAGGGAATATCATTCCACGGGATGCCATTATTGATGACCTATGGCAGAGCGAAGAATTCATTGATGAAAATACGCTTAATGTAAATATTGTCCGTCTGCGGAAGACACTGGCAGAAATCGGGCTTCCTGATTATCTGGAAACAAAGCGTGGATTGGGGTATCTTGTATGAAAGTGAAGGATTATGCGGCAGACCACATTTTTTCTTTCCTTTGCCTGTCAGTGTCAGGGCTGCTTGTTTTTGCGCTGCTCTGGCTGATCGAAACACCAATGGTTTTTATCCTCTTTGTGGAAAGCATTCTGTTTATGGCTTTTGTATGCGCTTTTCTATATGGTTACTGGCGCAGGAGGAACTATTATAACCAGTTATGGGAAATTCTGGACAGGCTGGAGGAAAAAACGCTGATTGGGGAAATCCTTGTCCGCCCCGATTTTTTAGACGGACAGATATTGGATGAGATACTCAGACGCTGTAACAAGTACCAAAATGACCGGCTGGCGGATGCGGAACAGAACAGTCAGGAATACCGGGAATACCTTGATTCATGGGTACATGAGATCAAGACGCCGATTGCTGCCGCCCGCCTGATCGTTGAGAACCATAAAAATCCCACCACCTTGCGGATTGATGATGAACTGCGCAGGATAGATGGCTTTGTGGAACAGGTACTATATTATGCCCGCTCTGCGGCAGTGGAAAAAGATTTCAAGGTGGAAAAGACGACCTTGCAGGCTCTTGTAAATTCTGCCCTGAAGACTTATTCAAAGCCGCTGATCCAGGCGGGAGGCAGGCCTGTTTTCAGCGGACTGGACATTCCTGTCTGTGCAGATATGAAAAGCTGTTCTTTTATCATCGGCCAGATTATTTCCAATTCAATCAAGTACCGTACTGAGGACCTGCAGGTCTCGTTTTCGGCAGATGCGGAGCAGAATGCTGTCCGGCTGATCATTTCGGACAATGGGATTGGCATATCCCCTGCGGATCTGCCCCGTGTCTTTGATAAAGGCTTCACCGGGGATAATGGACGTCGCTACTCCAAATCTACAGGAATCGGCCTGTACCTTTGCAAAAAGCTCTGCGGTAAAATGAACATTGGCATTACCATCCAAAGTGAATCGGGGCAGGGGACGGCAGTCACCTTGACTTTCCCACGGGAAAGCTACTTGCAGGAGGCGGGATTATGACCCGCCTTTTTGCTTAACATAAAGATGTCTGGCGAAGCCTGGCATCCGTTGTTTCCTTACATTTTGGTAATGAAAATGTAATCTAAAATAATGGCAGGCTTCCAATCGGTATGGTAGATTAGGGGTGCAATAGGGATTACCCTTTTGGAAAGGAGAC
>CAJUQZ010000248.1:0-907 GCA_910588755.1 uncultured Lachnospiraceae bacterium
TGCAAATGGTAGGAATGAATTTTCAAACATGCTCTGGGAATCGTCGAATCCTTTAGCAGTGCGATTGGGATTATTATGCCTGTGGTGATTAGCTGGGTGTGGGAATTTTCACCGCAGCTTGTGTTTGGGATTGGCGCTATGGGCTGTCTGCTGTCCGCGGGCGTTGCCGCGGTGTTTCTGCCGGATAAAAGAAAGGATCAGGTGTAGACAGCACAGCTGGAACAGTCATAAAATTTGACAAATTTTTGACAAAAATTTGAAATTTTAATTGCCTTTTTTCTGAAAATGTGCGAAAATATCAATGTATGAGTAACATATCAAAGTCAGTTTTCACAAATCGGAAGAAAACGTTTGATAAGTTATGAAATGTGAGACATATGTCACACATTAAAAATAAAAGTTAAGTAATCGAAAGGAGTTTTCACATGATTTATTCAAAGGAAATTGAAGAAATGTGTGTAGTAGCACGTGACGGTAATCATGGTTGTGCACCGATCCCAGAAGAGGCGAAATGGGTAAAGGCGAAGGAAGTAAAAGATATTTCCGGCTTTACACACGGCATCGGCTGGTGTGCACCGCAGCAGGGTGCCTGCAAGCTGTCCCTGAACGTAAAAGAGGGTATTATCCAGGAAGCGCTGGTCGAGACGATTGGCTGCTCAGGCATGACACACTCCGCAGCGATGGCAGCAGAGCTGCTTCCGGGCAGGACAGTCATGGAAGCGCTGAATACAGATCTTGTGTGTGACGCGATCAACACTGCCATGAGAGAGCTGTTCCTGCAGATCGTATATGGACGTTCACAGTCTGCTTTCTCAGAGGAAGGTCTCCCGGTGGGTGCAGGTCTTGAGGATCTTGGAAAAGGTCTTAGAAGCCAGGTTGGTACGATGTACGGCACATTGAAGAAGGG
>CAJUQZ010000248.1:917-1981 GCA_910588755.1 uncultured Lachnospiraceae bacterium
ACAAGATTATCGGTTACAAGTTTGTAAGCCTTGGTAAGATGACTGACTTTATTAAGAAGGGTGATGACCCGAACACAGCATGGGAGAAGGCTTCAGGCCAGTACGGACGAGTGCAGGATGCTGTTAAGATTATTGATCCCAGAACAGATAAGGAGGTAAAATAATTATGGCATTATTCGAATCCTATGAGAGAAGAATAGATAAGATTACCGAAGTATTAAAGAGCTACGGTATCAACTCCATCGAGGAGGCAGAGAAGATCACAAAAGACGCAGGTCTTGACGTATATGACCAGGTTAAAAAGATCCAGCCGATCTGCTTCGAGAACGCATGCTGGGCGTACACGGTAGGCGCGGCAATCGCGATCAAGAAGGGATGCAAGAAGGCTGCGGATGCAGCGGCAGCGATCGGAGAGGGACTTCAGGCATTCTGTATTCCCGGCTCTGTAGCGGACAACCGCAAGGTTGGTCTCGGACATGGCAACTTAGGCAAGATGCTTCTTGAGGAAGAGACAGAGTGCTTCTGTTTCCTTGCCGGACATGAGTCTTTTGCGGCGGCAGAGGGCGCTATCGGTATCGCTGAGAAGGCAAACAGGGTTCGCCAGAAACCGCTGCGCGTTATCCTGAACGGTCTTGGAAAGGACGCGGCGGAGATCATCGCCCGCATCAACGGATTTACTTTTGTTGAGACAGAGTATGATCCCTATACAAACACTGTAAAGGAAGTATTCAGAAAGCCTTATTCTGATCCGGAAGGTCCTCGTGGCAAGGTAAACTGCTATGGCGCGAACGATGTCTGCGAAGGCGTTGCGATCATGTGGAAAGAGAACGTTGACGTTTCCATCACAGGCAACTCAACCAACCCTACAAGGTTCCAGCATCCGGTTGCAGGTACATACAAGAAGGAGAGAAACGAAGCTGGCAAGAAGTACTTCTCAGTAGCTTCCGGCGGCGGTACAGGCCGTACACTCCATCCGGACAATATGGCAGCAGGTCCGGCTTCCTATGGTATGACAGATACTTTAGGACGTATGCACTCTGATGCACAGTTCGCAGGTTCTTCAT
>CAJUQZ010000249.1 GCA_910588755.1 uncultured Lachnospiraceae bacterium
AGCCTAAAATCATTAGCCTCGTTATAATTTTTTGCGGAATTTAGGTTATAAATAACCAATCCAGCCGCCAGAAGAATGAGAACACCCACCATGATGCCAGCAGCAGCCATAAACGAAAAACCCGAACCGCTGTTTTCAGAGCTTTCCTGGCTGTCAAACCGTATTCCGCTAGCCTGCAAATAAACCTGATTATAGGATGTATCAAGTTCATGTATCTGGAATTTTTCAATTACGTCATTTACCGTATTTTGAAAGCTTCGCTTATCGGCTGTACGGAAGTCCACATTGTAATATAGGTATTCTTCCGGCAACAACTGTTCGGCTGTATCTGTTCCAACAATCCCTGTAATTCCGCCATAAGAATATCCAATATAATTGCTTTTCGTGATGCCTACAAGGACAAAATCGGCAGTAAATTCAATGGATGGAGCAATATCATGCCGTAAGGTTTTAGAAACAGGCAATGAAATAGTATCGCCTACTTTTCCATCAAAGCCGAGAAATTTAAGCGCATCTTCTGACAATGCGATCTCCATTGCCTGTTCTGGCAAACGGCCCTCTTGGATTTGTGAAATAGCAGGATAGGTGTCGAGGCTGTTACCGACATATTCCACAAGGCCGAGTGTGAGCTGGCTGTTTAAGTCTATGGTTCCTAAACTGATAGAGGGGCCAATATAGGAAAAGCGGGCATCTTCTTTCAGTTCGGAAATCTGTTCTTCGGACATTTGAATAAAAGTAGCGTATTTTTCCCCGTTAATCGTAATAGCCTGCTGCTGCCTCATGGCATTTAGAATACCGATAGACTGCCCTATAACCGTTGTTGTAACTGTGGAGAGAATAACAGCTATTAAAATCAGAATGGATGTGACCTTTTGAGCCAGTAATTCTTTCCATGCAAGGATGCGATAAGATTTCATTTTGCTGTCACCTCCGAAAGAACACCGTCTACAATTACAAATTGCCGGTCTGCCATTCTCGCTATACGGCTGTCATGGGTAATGACAACAAGGGTTTTCCCCATCTTTTTCCATATATTTTCCAGTATCCCCATAACTTCGCCGCCGCTTTTGCTGTCCAAATTCCCGGTCGGTTCGTCAGCGAAAATAATATCAGGTTTTGCAATCAGGGCGCGGGCAATCGCTACACGCTGCTGCTGTCCTCCTGAAAGCTCATGGGGCAAGTGGATAAGGCGGTCGTGAATACCCAGCAAATCCGTAAGCTGATTTAGGTACGCTTCGTCCGGCTGCTTTTTGTCTAACAGCAAGGGCATAATGATGTTTTCCTTTGCGGTCAGGACAGGGAGTAGGTTGAACTGCTGGAAGATGAAACCAATGCGCTGGCGGCGAAAAACAGACAGTTCTTTGTCAGTAAGTCTATATATGTCTTTTCCATCGTATGTCAGGCTGCCGGAGGTCGGTTTGTCCAGCCCGGACAACAGATGGAGCAAGGTGCTTTTCCCGCTGCCAGACGGTCCCATGATAGAAATAAAATCGCTTGACGCAATTTCAAGATTGACTTTATCCAGCGCAACGACGTGGCTTTCATCGCTTCCATAGATTTTTGATAGTTCCTTTGCTTCAATGTTCATAAAAACACTCTCCTTATTTGTAATCTAAGGAGAGTATAAAATAAAAATCTCAAAAATCTCTCAAGATTTTGAATTTATTTGGAAAGAAGCAGTAGCCATTGCACCATAACCTTGTCTGTTTTCCAGTGCAAGTGTTCCTCCATGCTTTCGGCATAGCGTCTGGCTGCTGTATAAGCCCATGCCAAAGTGTGCGGCATCTTCTTTCATTTTTTCAAATGGTTTCGGACCGTTCTGTATCAACTCCACAGGATAGCCGGGGCCGTCATCTGTAACCAACAGAAACAAAACAATACCTTGTCTTTCCAGCTGGATGATGATTTTACTTTTTGCAAACCGGGCCGCATTTCCAATCAAATTTTCCGCGACAGTCAGAAACAATCCATGATCTAATTG
>CAJUQZ010000250.1 GCA_910588755.1 uncultured Lachnospiraceae bacterium
TCAATAATTAATCCGTAATTCCCGTAAGTTAATTCCAACCACATTTGCCTTAATATACTTCAACCAGTCGTAAACTGAGGTATACTTGTTGGACATTTTATCTTAAACCATTTATAGATTTGATTCATTTTCTTTACCGGCTCTGATGTAATAAGTTCCTCTTCGTGGACAATTGCCGTCTGGTGCCGTAATATAGAAAATATGTCCGAAACAGAAAACCCTGAACCAGTCAGGCGGTCAGACAGTATTTTTAAGATTGTTGATGAAACGAATGTCATCAAAAGATGACCACAGAGGGCGTCCTCACTCTCTATCCCCAGGGGAAGCATTTTGCCATCCTTTTTGCCAATCCTGAAAACCTCCTCTATCTGGTTTCGGGTATAATATAAGTTCAATATCTTTTCCTTCGCGATTTTTCTCGTGGACACAAGCATGAACATACCCTTATTCCTGAGTGCCCTGTAGATTTCTTCCGGTCTCATGTTCTCATCAACTGCTTTGCTGACCAGCTGTTTACGTCCTTCATTCTGCATTGCTGTATCCAGGCAGAGATATCCATAAGCATTATGATCCTCTTTTCTTCCGATCATAATGGAAGTTTCTGCAATGTAAAGGATCCTGCCATTATAAAGTACAAGATTACCTTCCGATTCGAGTGAGTCCCGCTGGTCGTTCATTGCCTGCATAAAGATCTTATGATTGGAATGTACCCTTGTCACAAAAGATATGCCTGCATCAATCAGGGCATCTGCATTTTCTTTTGTGTAATACCCGGCATCCAGCAGGGCGAACTTCGTGTTTATGTGCATTTGTTTCAGTTCATGAACTGTACGCACGATGGTTGAGGCATCAATGACATTCCCGGGTACATACCTGAAAAACAATGGAAGACCGGTTGACTGCTGCACTACATAGATCACTCTTACCTCAAGGCTGATAATGCCATTGTGGTTGTTGACACCTGTAACGGGAAGATGGGATTCATTTGGGAGGCCGCTGCTGTCTATCAGGATCCCGTCCCCGGACTCTCCATTGCCGGCCATGCCATAATCCTCTTTTGTATCAGTCATCTGACATTTGCGGATAAACTTATAATATTCACCAAAAAATCTGCGTTTATTTTCTTCAAGCCCGATTTTGCAGAGCGCCTCACTGATCCGCTGTGATGCCATGTTTGCATTTGGCCACAGTTTCCGGGCATAGCTCAGCTCGTACCAGTCCTCTGCATGGGAATTCGCTTCGGAAGAAGTTACATAATAGCACAGAAGTGCGAGCAGTGTGTCGCTGTTCCCATAATCAATTGCCTCTACTGCTTTGGCAATTCCCGTCTTTCTGTAAAACTGGTCAAAGAAAAACACATCTCCGAACTGCATGGAGAGAAATGACTTTTTCTTTCTGCCAACTGTATAGTATCTGCCCCGCCTTGTTTTGGGAGGCGATATAAAATCAGCCGGGGCGGGGCCATATGTATCCGTATTGATATCATATGTAAAAACACCTTTCTGGCGATTCCGATAAATGCCGCGCTCCTTATCAAGCACGCGGCCAAGATTTACATACTCTTTTGTTACGACCGCGCCATCCCTCCTGGATGTAGTTATTGACGCATATAAAAAACCCTTCTTTTGTGAATATGAAATAAACATAATATCTCCTTAGTGGTTGGAATAATTTATATTTTAATTCTAACCACAAAAAGGAAATATGTCAAGTTTTTATGAAAAAACATTGATTTTACAATACGTGTACTAATTAATCAATGATGTGGTTGGAATTAGCTTACGGGAATTACGGTTAAAGTACTCTTGTATTTTAAGATGATAATATGTC
>CAJUQZ010000251.1 GCA_910588755.1 uncultured Lachnospiraceae bacterium
CAGGGTATGGTCAAAATTCCGTTCGTCTGACGCCGCCTTGAAAATATCGTGGTAGATGTGGATATAGAACCGATGCCCTTTCCAATTGGAAGATTCCGTGACCGCATACAGTCCATCCCCAAAGACTGTACAGTAATTATGATGGGAACGGATGCTGTCTCTGTGGTGTTCCACTGCCTTGCAGGCAAAACCGACAGTAAAAGGTACTCCAATCAGGAACTTTTTATGGCTGGCATACATTGCGTCAAGGTTCGGTTCACTATAAAAGCCTTTGTCCATGACAAAATGGCATGTTGGGCTCTCCAGAACGGATATATTAGCTATGCTGTCTTCCAGAGCGTTCACATCTTTAATGCTGCCGGGAATGATCCTGTAATACAGCGGCATATGGGAAGTGACACCAGTGAGCATAAGGAGGTTGATCTGTGGCAGTTTTTCCCCGTCACGGTTGTATCCCCAGCGGACAAAGTCGATCAGTTCGCTATAGGAAGATACACTGGTGATATCCATTGCATAGACATCCTTCTGGCTGTTTACATCAATCCACCTGCTGAAAAAGTCCTGTTGCAGTGTGGGCGTAATCCTTACAAGGAGTTCGCTCACCCGCTGGCTTGCAAGCAGGGAACGGCACGGTGATGGATACATCCGCTGCCACTGGTCAACGTGGCGCAATGCCCCGCCTTCGCTGACAAGGTAATACGCACATGTCAGTATGCATCTCCAGTCATCCGGAAAGACTGTACTGAGCGGTTCCATCAGCCCTATGTCTGAAACAGCTTTATCCAAAAGGGACTGTATGCCGGTATTTTTCACAACACAGCGGCCAGCAGGTTCTTCCGTTTGAGCCCTTTTACGGGCAGCATCGCCTTTCCTGCGGTTGGGAACCACTTCACCTGTTACTGGATCCAGATGCCCAATGCTCTTGCGGATATGTTTGACTTTTTTAGTTTCCTTATCATAAATTGAAGTGTTGCTGTAAACATAGGTTTTACCATTTGGATTTTTGACGTAAACAAGTGATGACATGCCGTTGCTCCTTTAAATATGTGTATAATATTTCTACTTATATTATAAAACTTATACACATATTTGTAAAGAGGGAGCGCCTAAAAACCCCGTATTTTCAATGGATTCATACTATCATACAGTCAATCTGTGTATAATTTTTTCGGGAGATTAGGTTACAAAGGTTACAATGTACAGAAATACTTATATCAAAGGAGTACCCCCATCCATGGAGCTTAATTTTAAAGCCATAGGTAAGAGAATCAAAATAGCAAGACTTAAAACCGATCTGACTCAGGAAATTATGGCAGAAAAGATAGGAGTTACACCTCAGCATGTCAGCAATATTGAAACCGGTAATTCCAGCGTCAGCCTGACAACGCTTATTGCTATAGCAAATCTTCTAAAAGTGTCGGTCGATGAGTTGATATGTGATACGGTATTGAAAACTAAATATGTATTTAGCAAAGAAGCAAATGAAATCTTTAGAGATTGTAATGAATATGAGATACGCGTTTTGGTAGAAATACTGAAAGCGGCGAAATATTCCATGCGTGATGTGAAAATGTTTGAGGCCAGAATAAAAAATAATGAATAAAATCGAAACAAAGCCGACAGTAGGGAACTCCCTGCCTGTCGGCTTTGCTTATACCTCATCTTCCCAAATTTATTTTTCCTTTTCAGGCAGCAACGGTTTCACCCAGATTTCCATATACGCCATATCTTCTGCATCCCGGAAATACTTTTCTACCGAAAATGGTTCTGTAGTGAGGTTGTGCCGAGG
>CAJUQZ010000252.1 GCA_910588755.1 uncultured Lachnospiraceae bacterium
CACCTGATTATGACAATGTGTTTAAGACAATGAAGCAATGTCAGTTAGTTAAGAACTTTGAAAATCGAATAAACAGTCTGAATATAGGAATAAAATATCATTCGGAAATGAATCCTGGAGCAAATGGCGTGGATCATGCCATTTGCCGGACAGTGCTTTTATTTGATTGCATGGTAAAGAAGCAGGTATGCAAAATGCCTGCCATGTGATACAATGGTTCTGTTAGTTAAAACCGGTATGTAAAGCTGACCGGTACCTGGAATCTTTGCTGGCGGGCAAAGTTCCTTTCTGGCCTGACAGGAAGCGTGTGCTTTCTGATCAGGCCTTCCACATCAGGCGGTTTTTCCCCAGAATGCAGCCGTAGAAAATGGCGGCAGGTCTTGAATGCTATCGAAAAATCAACCTGGTGGATATGCTTCCGTTTCTGCTTCTCGAATGTGACCTGCCCTGTTATGTAGGAGCAGAAATTAAAAAGGATGAGTCTCGCCCATATCTCATGGGTGATCATCTGCCTGCTTTTTGCATGGAAATTCACCGCGGCTATCGTGTGTTTGAGTGTGCAGAAAGAAGTTTCAATTCCCCATCTGAGGTGGTATATTTCTTTGATTTCCTCCGCATGAAATTCATTTTCAGGAAGGTTTGTTATGATGTTCTCATAAGTCCCGTTCCCAATGGGGAAACGAAGGACACGAAGGGATAGTTCGTATTCCCCATATCCCTGCTCCGGGAAATAGTCAAAAGTCACTTTCTGGCAGATGTGCCGGTACTGGTCTGCCAATTCGGGATGCAGGTATTTCTTTTTTGAACAGCTTCTGGTAAGATACCTTGTTACCCTGATGTCAAATGCCTCTTCTTTTGGGAGGTCTTCGCCAAGGAGCCGCTCCATTTTTGTATCAGTTGCCCGGATTACAAAAAAGGAACCGTTCTCAATGGCATGCGCAAAGACGTTATAGGCATGGAACCCCCTGTCAGCAATGAATACAGGAACTGTTCCACTGCGGGGGACATGCCTGTCGATCAGTTCATATAATGCAGCAAACTCATTCCTTTTACGTATGGGCTTTATGACTGCATCAGTATAAACCTTATTGAGCAGATCATACAAAGGAACGAGGTACATCTGATTAAAGCCTTTTTGAGAGCGGCCGCTGGGTTTATAATAGCTTTCGGTGTCCTTTGGATTTCTTGTAAAGGTAAAGCCTGACCCATCACATGCGAGGAGCTGGTACTTGCCTTTTAACAGGGATTTGGGTTGAAAGCGGTTGTTGAAGCTGTAAAAAAGCTTTTGAAAAACATCATCAGAAAGTTTGGCACGCTGCTGGTAAAATGCAGAAAGGGACGGTGTGTCGGCATCAAAGTTAAAATACTTGAGCAGTTCATGGTTGACGGAGCCACTCTCCATGGAAATCTGGAAGTGCAGGAGCGTATCGAAAGAGATTTTCCGGTCACGGGTAAAATCAATTCCGGGACGTTTGCAGAAATCCTCACGGTGCTGGTTCATCTTTTCAATTTCAGAGAGCAGAATGTGTTTGATTTTTTCAGGGTTTGTCATAGTGTGCCTCCTTTGGTCTAAAGCGATTTTAACCTTTAACCAAAGGGCCGCGCTCACTACCTCTAAAAATCATCCATAGTGAGCGCGGCCGCACATTTTCGTATTTTTGTCAACCACTTTTGGTAATTTTTATAAAAATTTAGGTTAGACCCTTATAGCTGAATCCAACCTAATGCTTAACTAACTGACATTGATTCACAGGAGTAAACGCC
>CAJUQZ010000253.1 GCA_910588755.1 uncultured Lachnospiraceae bacterium
GTTTTACCAATCCTGCTTTCCTTGATTACATGATTGAAATAATATTTGTAATTTTCCTTTGTGGAGTTTGCAAGATTTATTTTTGTCCGCAGATACCGCTCAATCTGTTCATTCAATGTATGAGCTTTTCTGCATACTCCCAGCACCATATCCCTGTTTATGTCTTCTTCTAACTCCCTTAGTTCATTTAATGTGCGGGCATATACACATTCTCGTTCACCATCATTATTTGACCACCGATACATATATGTACCGTCTTTTCGCTGCGACTCTCCTTTTCTCAATACTTTTCCACTTTTATCTTTCCTTCTATCTGCCATATGTATCGCTCCTTTCGAATCAAAAAGAGCCTTAATATGATTATCAATTGTACCATATCAAGTCCCTGTTTACCACTCATTTTATATTGAACTTCAATAAGTCTTTTGACCAAGTCTTTAAAAATCTGCTATAATAGTGGGGAAATTCTATTTATATACCAAATAAGAGGTGTCTCATGATACAGATTTGTAGGAAAGATAAGGAAAAGGTTTACGAAGCGATTCGCTCAGGAAAAATAGATGCAGCAGAAATGTCATTCCCCAACTTGATAGATGACATCCTCCTTACGTTGAAAAGACGGGGACTTACAGATCTTCTCTCACAGGTCCTGCCGGATAAACGCAGGGATAACAGCCACATTCCTTTTGACATCCTTTTGTGCCTTGCCATTGCTGCTAAGCTCAAATGTAAAACCAGTCTTACAGATGTCCCTTTTGCTGTAACAGAAGCAGAGCTCCTAGCTGAGCTGGGATGGAATATCTGGGATAATGAGCGGGATGTGAATGAAGGACTTTTTTCAGAAAGCGTGATGCGCAAGCTCCTTGCAAAATACAAAAGCGAAGAATGGGTCTGCTTCTACAATGATTATGTGCAGAAACATCTGATGAAAGAACTGGATATCCAGCCATGTATCCACATATTGGACTGCACAAAAGTTCTTGTTAACTTGGAAAATGAGAATTATGAAAATTCTTCTGTGGTAAAGATAGACGGGGAAACCATGCGCGGATATAAGCTCGGTGTCCTAAGAGGTGTCCTGGATGATTCAGGGATAGCGGAAGAAGTCGTGTTTGGAACACTTAAGACCCATGACATGGAACAGTGCAGAGAGATGCTTACGAACACTTCCTGTTTCCATGAAAATGACATATTGATTAATGACAGGGGATTCCTGTCACGAGAAATGACAAACTATTTAAAGACAGTCCGCAAAGTAGACACTTACATTCCTGCCAGAGAGAACATGATCATTTACCAGGATGCCGTAAAACTGGCCGCCACCAGTGGGAACTGGCAGAAGCACCCAAACCGCAAAAGGAAGGAACAGGAGATCCAGCTGGTGACAAACCTAGGCCCATTATGGGAAAGCGATGAGCCGAAAAAAGATGTCCCTATTAATGCCTGTGTTGTACATGATAAAAAAACAGACAACTATTTTGTATTTATGACGACAGACACCAGTAAGACAGCGCGGCAGATCATAAATACCTACGAACTGCGTCCGGAAATTGAAGAGGATTTCCGCCAGATGAAAGATTTCTGGAAACTGGAAGATTTCAAAAGTACAAAATACAACTATATTACCCCGAATTATTCACGGCAGTATAAACTCACATA
>CAJUQZ010000254.1 GCA_910588755.1 uncultured Lachnospiraceae bacterium
TATTTTGCTCTGCCTTTTCCCAAAATTTTTGCCCCTTCCCTTTTTGAACACCTGCAACTTTCCATATAATATGGTTTCCTATTTCGAGTGCGTAAACATTTATATATTTTCTATGCTTTTTTTGTTCTTTATCATATCATACATTTGATGTCTATGCAATATTCAACTCATTTTGTTGAACAAGCCAACCCAGAATCCCTCTCACGCGTAGAAACCGCCGAACATAAAAATGCTCTTAATTTAGAACTCACAAATCCCTGATAAAGTACATGACTTTTCGCATACAAAAAAGTACAAATATTTTGTATGCAAAAAGTCATGTACTTTAATATTAATTTTATATAAATTATACATGATTAATGTAACCATCCAAAACATGTTATGGCAAAATTCCATGTGTAAAACTTTTATTAAAGGTAGTGTCAAGTAATCTATGAAAAACTGAACCAAAAAACTAGGCTCAATTGAACCTTGAAAATTGCAGATACTGATGGTTTAAGACCTTGGGGCGTTGCCCCAAACCCCACAAGGGACCTGTCCCTTGACCCATTACCTGGGCTCTGCCCAGACCCGTCCCCGCAGGAAGCGGGAAAAGGGTGCGTAAGCCCCTTTTCCAGATAACAGGATAATCCGTGGGCTTTATGTCAATGGGCTTTCGCGGCATATCCTCGCGCTGGGGCGCTCCGGTATTCCACGGTCCCATTGACATAAAGCCCCGCTCCATTTACAATCCGGCAGATTTCCGGGAGATTTCATCACGGATCAGTCTTTTTATGGCTCCCTGTTTGGAAGGCTGCCCCCAGAGCCAGTGGATGATATCACTGTCCGTGCGGGTATTGAGCTTCATGTAAAAGCCGGCTGTGTGTGCTTTGTCGTATTTTGCCTGTGCTTTGTTCCTTGCTTCTATAGAATCCAGCCAGTCTGCCAATGTATTCACCTCCTTTCAATAGGTATATACCTATAAGCTGTTTAAAACGGAAGGCAGGCAATAGGTATATACCTATCGTATCACATTCGGGTTATGGAAACAAGGAAACGGATCAGGCTGTCAGGCAGCCGGCTGTTTCTGCAGGTTTAAGATTGTCTGCTGGCCAAGGAAAATGAGCAGCTGCCATTTGCCAGGCATTGTGTCTGCATTTTCCAGCGCATCGACTTTATTCAGGACATCAAACCTGGTGTGTTTGTGGGGGCGCAGGAAGTTGTAATAAGCCACCCAGAGGGCAAGGTCGTAATTCGCCCCGTCATAACTGTCAAAGCCGTTTGTGGGGCGGTAGGAGGCCTTGTAAGTACGGTTGACCCGTTCAATCATCTGTTTATAGGGGCGGAACTCCGCAGAAACTGCATCGCCGTTGGAAAGGCCGAGAACCTGGGTGACCTCAAATTTAAAATCATCGCCATATTCGTTGTAAAACTGCTGGGCGGCAAGGGGATATGCGCTGTAGCCGTCAGCAATAAAACGGAAGTGTTCCGGAAGTTTTTTCAGGTTCCTGAATGCCATCCGCATGGCCAGGATGCATGGCCCGACACCGCGGTTGTCTGATGTCTGGTAGCCGATAA
>CAJUQZ010000255.1:0-869 GCA_910588755.1 uncultured Lachnospiraceae bacterium
GTTATACATATTTCCGGTAAGATGCCGGACAAAATTATTTTACATCAAGGAGGAAATAGGTTGAAAGAAAAATGTAAAAAAAGCCAACATAGTACCAGAGCACCAGTAAACTGCCGCTTTCTCAGGAAGATTCTATAAGTGGAGGGTATCAGGCTGTTGTAACAGGAGGAATAATTGTAAAGCCTCTCTTCTCCAACCGTTTGATTGCGTTTTTATCGTACTGTTCCTGAAATTTCAGGTACATTTCTTCAGGAATAGCCGAATAATCCGTATCAGCAGGATTGAAAGCTTCCTGCTTTGAAAACATATGGTACAGGCAGGTCAGCATCATGCGTGCAATGGCGATGATTGCCCGTTTGTGTCCACGGCGTTTTTTGATACGGTCATATTTGTATTTGAAGTAAGGATTCTTTTTATCCTTAATCGCTGCGTTTGCACATTGAACCAACAAGGGTTTTAAGTAAACACCGGCTCTTGAAATATGGACACTCTTCTTTTTGCCGGCACTTTCATTATTTTGGGGAGTGAGTCCGGCCCAGGAACATAAACGTTTCGAGGATTTGAATACCGCCATATCCACCCCGGTTTCAGCAATGATAAAGGAAGCTGACTTTTGAGTGATTCCCGGAATTGTGGTAGCCAGTTCAATGAATTTGTGGTAAGGTTTAGACAGGTCTGAAATCGCTTTTTCCAGAGTGTCAACACACTCATTGATATGGCCGAAGTGTTTTCTGCAGACCTTTATCTTAAGCGATTGGTCACCACGCAGTTCATAACCGAGAATGGACTTTATTACGTCATCAGCTTTATCCTTGGCCTTTTTCAAAAGCAGGGATTTGCAGTGTTCCGGGTCAAATACGTCACAGGTG
>CAJUQZ010000255.1:879-1552 GCA_910588755.1 uncultured Lachnospiraceae bacterium
ATGTAGCTGGAAGGAACGATGTCAAATTTAAAAAGGTCGGCAATCCAGGCAGAATCTTTATCATCTGTTTTCTGGCCTTTGATGGCGCGGACATATTTGGGATTGGCGACAACGACATGGCAGGAATCTTCCAGGATATTAAAAACGGGAATCCAGTATTTACCGGTGGATTCCATACAGACCTCAGTACAGTTATGGTCAAGGAGCCATTTTTTGAGGGCTTTGAGGTCAGAATTGAAAGTGGCGAACCTTTTTTTAATGTAAGAAGTAACGCCACGGTAGTCTGTAACGGCGATGGTAGCAACTATAAACTTTTTGTGGACGTCCATGCCGCAGCAGACAAAGTGTTTGACAGATAACATAAAATAAACCTCCTTATGCAGAAGCAGGCATTGACTGGCTGTCCAGCAAAGAAAGACCTAAGGAATTGCTTTGACAATAATTAGGTTTCGGGTTCAGAGCCCACTCATTTGTGCTTGAAAAGACAGCCGACACATGTTAACATGCGGACTTTATTCCGGAAAGCGGAGGAATCAATTCTACTTCCTCCTCCGTGCTCTGTAGTGTACCTGCATAAGGAGAGTATAACACAGAAATAAAGTAAAAGAAGGCACAAAGCTTGCTATTTCATTGTCTATTTGTGCCTGAGCGAAGCGAAAGGAATGTAAGTTAA
>CAJUQZ010000256.1:0-545 GCA_910588755.1 uncultured Lachnospiraceae bacterium
GTTTATTACCAATGATAAGAGTCCGGGCTCAAAGTCCCACTTGTTTGTGCTTGAAGGGATGACGGCACATATAACTATACGGGGTCGAAAATAAATTCGCCACTTCTCCTTCCGTGCTCTGTAGTGTATTGCTATTCCATAGAAGAATTATAAGACAAAAAGAGGAGGGGCACAACATTTTTTCATAACTTGTTTGTGCCTTGAGCGAAGCGAAAGGAATGATAAAAACTATGACCAACCCTGAAAAAATCAAACATATCTTATTGTCTGAAATTGAAAAGATGAACCAGCACCGTGAGGATGTCTTCCAAAAACTTTTTTATAACTTCAATGATCACTTTGTACCGAAATCCCTGCTAAAAGGCAGATATCAACTCCTCGCATGTGACGGATCAGGATTTACTTTTACCAGAAATCCAAAGGACACAGAAAGCTATTATGACCCCAGCGGCCGCTCTAAGAAAGGCTATAACCAGATGTACCTCGTTCCTTTGTATGACCTGCTGAATAAGGTCTATATTGACGCAGTCATCCAACCCATGCGA
>CAJUQZ010000256.1:555-797 GCA_910588755.1 uncultured Lachnospiraceae bacterium
TGCCGCGGGACAGTTCCTGTATTCATTGCCGACAGGGGATTCCATGCGTACAATGTCTTTGCGCACGCTATTGAGAACAGTACCTTTTTTGTGATCCGTGCAACTGATACAAAAATGAAGCGGCTCCTTGGCTGCGACCTCCCAAAAGAAGATATTTTTGACATCAGAGTGACAAGGTATCTTACCAGAAGCCATTCAAAAAAGAAATACCTGCACCCCGAATCAGCAGACCAGTACCGGCA
>CAJUQZ010000256.1:815-1541 GCA_910588755.1 uncultured Lachnospiraceae bacterium
TTTCGACTATTTCCGGGATGAAGGATATACAGAATACGAAATATCCCTCCGTGTCCTGCGTTTCCCCATCGGCAACAGCACATATGAGAACATCATAACAAACCTTCCCGAAAACGAATTCCGTGCGGAAGAAATCAGGGAAATATACCACCTCAGATGGGGCATTGAAACCTCTTTCTGCACACTGAAACATGCAATAGCTGCCGTGAATTTCCACTCAAAAAGCAGGCTGATGATAACCCATGAGATATGGGCCAGGCTCATACTTTTTAATTTCTGCTCTTACATAACAAGCCAGGTTACATTTGAGAAACAGAAACGAAAGCATATCCATCAGGTTGATTTTTCGATCGCCTTTAAGACCTGCCGCCATTTTCTGCGGCTGCATTCCGGCGAAGAACCACCTGATGTGGAAGGCCTGATAAGAAAACACACGCTTCCTATCAGGCCTGACAGGAACTTTGCCCGCCAGCAAAGGTTCCAGGTACCAGTCAGCTTTACATACCGATTTTGACTGACAGAATCATTATACCAGATGGCAGGTAGTTTTCCTACCTGTTTATTTGCCATGCAATAAAATAAAAGCACTGCTCAGCAAATGGCATTATTCTCATCGTATGTTCCAAGATTCACTTCCGAACGATGCTTTATTCCTATATTTAGAGCATTTATTCAGTTTTCAGAGTTCTTAACTAACTGACATTGGATTACTGCCCTCACTATTAG